>NZ_AGBF01000242.1 GCF_000225525.1 Streptomyces zinciresistens K42
CCGCCGCCGGGCGTGTTCGTCGCTGCGCGCGCCCTGCCGCCCGCGCCGGGGCGCCGGCGCGGCGGCAGGGCGCGCGGCCGGGAACGGGGCGTCGGGCGGGTGGGGGAGACGTCGGGCACGAGGGGCGTGTCCGGGCCCGTAACGCCGCCCCGGCAAAGGGTTTTCCGGGGCCGCGGCGGTCACCAGCGGGGTGGGGGCGGTGCCGTGAGGGACTCCGCCAGGCGGGACAGGCGGTCCCGGAAGCGGTGGCGGCCCCGGGGCGAGGGCACGGCGTTCTCGCCGGCCGCCGCGCTCACCAGGTGCTGGACGGTGTCCAGGTCCAGCTCCGCCCCCTCGGGCACCACCAGCCGCTCATGGGCCATGGAGGTCAGATCGCCCTCGCCGGTGCCCAGCGCCAGCACCGTCGCCCCGGCCAGCCGCGCGTCGTGGACCCGCTCCAGGAGCGGTGCCCCCGGCTCCTGCGGCGACACCACCAGCAGCGTCTCCCCGCGCCGCGCCGCGGCCAGCCGGCCCAGGCCCACCGCCAGGTGCGCCGGGTCCGAGACCCGCGCCGCGTGCCGGACGAGGGTCGGGGCCAGCTCCGGCGTCCCCGACCACGCGGCCTCGTCGACCAGATGGGCCGCCAGATGCCACGGCTCGTACGCGGGCGTGCCGACCAGCAGCAGTCCGCCGCCGTGCGAGACCGCCGACGTGCGCAGCGCCCCCGCGAACCGCCGGGTGGCTCCCAGCCACTCGGTTCCGGCGAGCACTTCGCGCAGCAACGCGACACGTACGGCGTCCATGCGACCGCATCCTGCCCCAACCGGCCCCTCACGGCTCAGGATTCACCCCGAATTCGCCCGGTCCGGGGACCGGCGTCCCTCCCGCTCGCACACCTGCCCGCATCGGATCGGCCGGCCCGCAGCCCCGGGTCCCCCTGCCGGGCGGACTCCGCAGCGGGGCCCGGGACTTCGGCGCCCGGCGGGGCCCGCGCCCCGCTCCGGGTGCCCGGCCTGGACCGACGGGCCGCGCGGCACGGACGTACAGTCGGCCCATGACCTCTACCGACAGTGCACAGCAGTCCGGCGGCGCCCCCGCGAAGGCCCCGGCCAAGGACCCCTGGGACCTTCCCGACGTCTCCGGACTCGTCGTCGGCGTGCTCGGCGGGACCGGGCCGCAGGGCAAGGGCCTCGCCCACCGGCTGGCCCGTGCCGGCCAGAAGGTGATCATCGGCTCGCGGGCCGCCGAGCGGGCCCGCGCCGCCGCCGGGGAACTCGGACACGGCGTCGAGGGCACCGACAACGCCGAGTGCGCGCGGCGCAGCGACGTCGTGATCGTCGCCGTGCCCTGGGAGGGCCACGGCAGGACGCTGGAGGCCCTGCGCGAGGAGCTGGCCGGCAAGCTGGTCGTCGACTGCGTCAACCCGCTCGGCTTCGACAAGCAGGGCGCCTACGCCCTCAAGCCCGAGGAGGGCAGCGCCGCCGAGCAGGCCGCCGCGCTGCTGCCCGACTCACGGGTGACGGCGGCCTTCCACCACCTGTCGGCGGTCCTGCTCCAGGACCCGGAGATCGACGAGATCGACACCGACGTGATGGTGCTGGGCGAGGCGCGCGCGGACGTGGAGATCGTCCAGGCGCTGGCCGGCCGCATCCCCGGGATGCGGGGCGTCTTCGCGGGGCGGCTGCGCAACGCCCACCAGGTGGAGTCGCTGGTCGCCAACCTGATCTCGGTGAACCGCCGCTACAAGGCGCACGCGGGACTCCGCGTCACGGACGTCTGAGGAGATGGGGGACACTGGTCGCCGCAGCAGTGTCCCCCGAAGGAGCCGACCGTCATGCCCCGCCTTGGTGTCTACGCCCTGATCGTCTGTGTGCTCGCCGTGGCGGCCGCGGTCTTCTCGTTCGCCCGGGGCAGCTTGCTCGGGGTCGTGTGGGTGCTGCTGGCGGGCCTCACGTCGAACATGACCTGGTACTACCTGCGCCGCGCCCGGACCGGCCGCGACGGTTCGGTCACGGGCTGACGACGCACTGCGTGTCGGCCTCCCGCCAGAAGCGGAACAGGTCGTAACCGCAGTAGGTTTCCAGGTCGCTGATCCCGAGGCCGCACAGCACCGCGTCGACCGCGTCGAAGAACACGCCGTTGACCTGGGGCAGCCACAGCAGCGCGAACACGAACAGCAGGCCGAACGGGGCGAACGGCTCCACCTGGCGCCGGATGCCGTGCGACAGCCACGGCTCGATCACCCCGTAGCCGTCCAGGCCCGGGACCGGCAGGAAGTTCAGGATCGCCGCGGTGACCTGGAGCAGGGCCAGGAAGGCGAGCGCGAACCGGAACAGCGGCGGCACGCCGTCGAGCGCGCCCAGCCAGAACGGGGCGGTGAACACGACGGCGAACAGGACGTTGGTCAGCGGCCCGGCCGCCGAGATCAGGCTGTGCCGCCAGCGCCCCCTGATCCGGGCGCGCTCGATGAACACGGCACCGCCGGGCAGACCGATACCGCCCATGATCACGAAGAGCACCGGGAGCACGATGCTGAGCAGCGCGTGGGTGTACTTCAGCGGGTTCAGCGTGAGGTAGCCCTTCGCGCCGACCGAGATGTCGCCGCTGTGCAGGGCGGTGCGCGCGTGCGCGTACTCGTGCAGGCAGAGGGAGACCACCCAGGCGCCCGTCACGAACAGGAACACGGCGAGGCCCGGCTGCTCGGCGAACCCGGTCCAGGTCGCCCAGCCCGTGACCGCCGTGACGGCGAGGATGCCGAGGAACACGGGGCTGATACGGCGTTCGCCGCGCCGGCTGAGGGCGGTGGTCATGGCGCTCCCTGGACTCTCGTGCGCGCGGGGCCGCGCGGCGACCTGCCCGACCGTACCGGGCACGGGGAAAACGTCTCGCGGTGGGGCGCCGGTTCCGGGGAGGCTGTGCACCCGGGCCCGGCGGGCGGACCCGGGGACCCCGCCCGCCACGCCCCGCGGCCCGGCCCTGTGACCGCCCCCTCGCTCCACCGGAGACAATGGATCCCGTGCGCTACCGCATCCTCGGCACCACCCAGGCACTCCGCCCCGACGGCCGCCCCGCTCCGGTCGGCGGTGCGCGGCTGCGTGCCCTGCTGACCGTGCTGGCGCTGCGGGGCGGCCGGACCGTCCCCGCGGCGCTGCTGGTCGAGGAGGTCTGGGGCGGACAGCCGCCCGCCGACGCGCCGGGCGCGCTCCAGGCGCTGGTCGGCCGGCTGCGCAGGGCGCTCGGAGCGGACGCGGTCGTCTCGGCCGACGGCGGCTACCGCCTCGCCGCCGACCCCGACGACATCGACCTGCACCGCTTCGCGCGCCTCGCGGGCGAGGGCGCGCGGACGCTGGCCGACGGCGATCCCGTGAAGGCCGCGGGCCTGCTCGACGACGCCCTCGCCCTGTGGCAGGGCCCCGCCCTGGCCGACCTCCCCGACCGGGACGCCGAGGCGGCCCGGCAGGAGACACGGCGGCTGGACGCCCTGCGCGCCCGCCACACCGCGGCCCTGGCCCTCGGCGGGGCCGAGCAGTCGCTGCCGGAGCTGACCGCCCTGTGCGACGGCCGTCCGCTGGACGAACCCCTCCAGGCCCTGCGGCTGCGCGCGCTGCGGGACGCGGGCCGCACCGCGGAGGCGCTGGCCGCCTACGAGGACGTACGCACCCTGCTGGCGGAGCGGCTCGGCTCGGACCCGGGGCCGGAGCTGCGGGCGCTGCACGCCGAACTGCTGCGGGCCGCGGACGGCCCCCCGCCCGAGGCCGCCCCGGCGTCCGGGCCACCGCCCGCCCCGGCCCCCGCGGCGGGCAATCTGCGCGCCCGGCTGACCTCCTTCGTCGGACGCGAGGCGGACATCGGGCTCATCCGCGGCGACCTCGCCACCGCCCGGCTGGTGACCCTGCTGGGCCCCGGCGGCGCCGGCAAGACACGGCTGTCGCAGGAGGCCGCCGAGAGCGTGCGCGAGACCGCCCCGGACGGGGTGTGGCTGGCCGAGCTCGCGCCGGTCGACGACCCGGAGGCCGTGCCGGAGGCCGTGCTGACCGCGGTCGGCGCCCGCGAGACGGTCCTCTACGGCGCCGGCGCCGAGGCCCTGCGGGCGGGCTCCGACCGCTACGACGATCCGGTGGAGCGGCTCGCCGAGCACTGCGGAAAGCGGCGCATGCTGCTGATCCTCGACAACTGCGAGCATGTCGTGGAGGCCGCCGCCCGGCTGGCCGCCGAGCTGCTGGAGCGGTGCCCGGGGCTCACGGTCATGGCGACCAGCCGCGAACCGCTCGGTGTGCCGGGGGAGTTGCTGCGGCCCGTCGGCCCGCTGCCCGAGCCGTTCGCGCTGCGGCTGCTGGCCGACCGGGGCGCCGCGGCGCGGCCCGGCTTCCGGGTCGAGGCCGACGAGGAGAGCGCCGCCGCGTGCGCGGAGATCTGCCGCCGCCTCGACGGCCTGCCCCTGGCGATCGAGCTGGCGGCCGCCCGGCTCCGGATGCTGACTCCCCGTCAGATCGCCGACCGCCTTGACGACCGCTTCCGGCTGCTGACCTCGGGGAGCCGTACGGTCCTGCCCCGCCAGCAGACCCTGCGGGCCGTCGTCGACTGGTCGTGGGAGCTGCTGGACGAGGACGAACGGGCCGTGCTGGCAAGGCTGTCGGTCTTCGCGGGCGGCTGCGACCTCGCCGCCGCCGAGGCCGTCTGCGGCCCGGCCGCGCTGGAGGCGCTGGGCTCGCTCGTCGACAAGTCCCTGGTGGTGGCGGCCCCTTCGGGGAGCGGCGAGATGCGCTACCGGCTCCTGGAGACCGTCGCCGAGTACGCCGGGGAACGCCTGGACGAGACGGGGCGGCGGGCCGAGGCCGGCCGGGCGCACCTGGTCCACTACCGCGAACTCGCCCGCACCGCCGACCCGTTGCTGCGCGGCCCCGGCCAGCTCGCCGCCATCGAACGCCTGGAGCGCGAGTACGAGAACCTGCGCACCGCTCTGCGGCAGGCGCTCACCGCCCGCGAGGAGCAGGAGGCGCTGTGCCTGATCCTGTCGCTGGCCTGGTACTGGCAGATGCGCGACCTGCGCATCGAGGCCCGCAACTGGTCGCGGGAGGTCATGGCGCTCGGGCCCGACCCGTTCCCCGAACCGCCCCGGCCGGCCGCCGCGGTGTACGAGCGCTGCACCGACACCGCGCCCCCGTGGACCGGCGAGCTCCTCACGGAGGCCCGGCGCGGTCTGCATCTGGTCCACCTGGCCTGCATGGACACCGAGCTGGACGCCTGGCACTCGCCCGGGGGCCGGGCGAAACTGCGGTCCATCGCCGCCACCTACGAGCCCGGACAGCCGCAGACCTGCCGGGTCCCGGGCATGATGTGGATCTTCGCCGTGATGTTCTCCGGGGACCTCGCGCGAGTGCGGGAGGTCGCCGAGGCCACCGTCCGCACCTGCCGCGAGACCCCCGGCTACGACTGGGAGCTCGCCTCCAGCCTGCAGTTCCGGGCCAACCTGTTCGCCAACCGCAGCGACTGGGCGGGCGACGCCACCCGCGACGCAGAGGAGGCGCTGGCGGTCTACCGGCGGCTGGGCGACGTGTGGGGGACCGCCGAGGCGATCTCCGCGCGCGCCGAGTCCCATGAGCGCAAGGGGCGTTTCGACCTCGCCGCCGCCGACTACGGGGTGGCCATCGAGATCGCCGAGCGCCTCGGCGCCCGCGCCCAGCGCGCGGTGCTCCGGGCCCGCCTGGGCACCGCGCTGATGGAGTCGGGCGACGCCGTGCGCGGCACCCGGATCCTGCACGAGGTGCTCGCCGGCCAGGAGGGCGCCGGCAACGAGGCGATGCCCTTCGCGCGGCTCTCCCTCGCCGGATGGCTCGCCATGAACGGACGCGCCGAGGAAGCGCGCGCCCAGATCCGCGTACTGCGCGCGGACTTCCGGATCGCCCACTTCGTCCTCTTCGACGCGATCATCCTCGGCTCGGAGGCGTTCGTGGAGGCGAGCGACGGCTGCTACGAGGAGAGCCTGGGCAAGGTCCGCGTCGCCCTGGACGGGGCCGAGGACCCGCTGTCCCAGGCCATCGCCCCGCACATGCGCGCCATGTTCCTGCACATCGCCGCCCTCGGCCTCGGCCATGTCCGAGGCGGGAGCCGCGCCCGCGACGGGGCCCGCTGCCTCGCCGCCGGGGACGCCCTGCTGCCCGCGGGGCACGTCCCGACCTCGGTCGAGCGCGAGACGCGCGTCCGGGCGGAACGGGCCCTGCGCGCGGCCCTGGGCGAGCGGGACTTCGAGGCGGCGTACGCGCGGGGCGGCGGCCTCTCCCCGGGGGAGGCCGCCGCCCTGGTCTGAGCCGCACCGGCACCCGCCGGGCAGCCGGGTCAGCTCTTGGTGCGGAACTTGTGGATCGCGACCGGTGCCATCACCGCGGTGATCGCCACCGACCAGCCGAGGGTCACCCACAGATCGGTGGCGACCGGCCCGCCCAGCATCAGGCCGCGTGCGGCGTCCGCGAGGGTGGACAGCGGGTTGTAGTCGGTGAACGTCCGCAGCCAGCCCGGCATCGACGTCGTCGGCGCGAAGATCGACGAGCCGAACTGGAGCGGGAACAGCACCAGGAAGCCCATCGCCTGCACGGACTGCGCGCTCTTCATGATCACGCCGAGGGTGAGGAACACCCACATGATCGAGGAGGCGAAGGCGATGGACAGCGCCACGGTCGCGAGGAGACCGGGCCAGCTGGTGATCTCGAAGCCGACCAGGACGGCGACGACCATCAGGACGGCCGTCGCGAACAGCATCCTCAGCAGTTCCACCGAGATCTTCGCGAAGAGCACCGAGCCCCGCCCGATCGGCAGCGACCGGAAGCGGTCCATCACACCGGAGTTGAAGTCCTGGCTGAACCCGGTGCCCACGCCCTGCGAGAGCGTCATGCTCATCATCGCGATCATGCCGGGGATGACGTACTGCACGTACCGGTCCTGGCCGCCGCCCAGCGCCTGCCCGATCGAGCCGCCGAAGACGAACACGAACAGCAGGGTGAAGATGATCGGCATCAGCACCGCGTCGGCCATGGACTCCGGGTCCTTCCGGATCCACAGCAGGTTGCGGCGCACCAGGGCACCGGTGTGCCGCAGATGACCGCGCAGCCCGATACGGGCGTCGTCGCCGGCGGGCGGCCGGGCGGCCCCGGCGGCGGTCGTGGCTGCCGCGGGGCGCAGCGCCCCGCCGGCGGTGGCGGGTGCGGTGACGGGGCGCAGCGCCTCGTCGGCGGTGGGTGTCGTACGGGCGCTCATGCGGCGGCCTCCTCGCGGTCGTCGGCGGGCACGGTGTCCTGCGGGGCGCTGGCGCGGTGGCCGGTGAGCGAGAGGAACACCTCGTCCAGGCTGGGCAGTTCGGTGGTGACGGAGGCGAGCGTGATACCGCGCGTGGTGAGCGCGCCGACCACGGCGGTCAGTTGCTCGTCGCTCAGGATCGGGACGAGGAGCGTGCCGGTGGCGCTGTCCACGGTGGTGGTGGCGAGCCCGGTGATGCCGAGTCCGTCCAGATGTCCTGCGAGCGGCCGCAGTTGGAGGGCGTCGGCCGGACGGACGCGCAGCGTGCGCCCTCCGACCTTGGCCTTCAGCGCCTCGATCCGGCCGCCCGCGACGACCTTGCCGCGGTCGACGACCGTCAGCTCGGAGGCGAGCTGCTCGGCCTCCTCCATGTACTGGGTGGTCAGCAGGACGGTCACGCCCTCCCCGACCATCGCCTTGACCTCGTCCCAGACCTCGTTGCGGGTGCGCGGGTCCAGGCCCGTGGTCGGCTCGTCCAGGAACAGCACGGAGGGCCGGCCGATCATGGAGGCGGCCAGGTCGAGGCGGCGGCGCATCCCGCCGGAGTAGGTCGCCGCGGGCCGCTTGGCGGCCTCGGTCAGCGAGAACCGCTCCAGCAGTTCGTCGGCCCGGGTGCGCGCCTCCTTGCGGGGCAGGTCGAGCAGGCGGCCGATGAGGTACAGGTTCTCCCAGCCGGAGAGCTTCTCGTCCACGGAGGCGTACTGGCCGGTGAGCCCGATGACCCGGCGCAGCTGCCGGGGCTGCCGGACGACGTCGTACCCGGCGACGACGGCGTGTCCGGCGTCCGGCGCCAGCAGGGTGGACAGGATGCGCACCAGGGTGGTCTTCCCGGCGCCGTTGGGCCCGAGCACCCCCATCACGGTGCCCTCGGCCACCTCCAGGTCCACCCCGTCCAGGGCCTTCGTCTCGCCGTAGTGCTTGATCATCCCCCGTACGGAGACGGCACTGCCGGGTCGGCCCGGCCCGCTGTCGATTCGCGTCATGGCAACGACACTGCCAGGGCCCACCGACAAAACACCGACAGGCCGCCTACAGGACCGGCGGGTCACCGACACGGCAGACAGGGCGGCGGCCCGTGGAAGGGGGCGCCGGGCCCTCCCCGGACGCCTCCGCGGGCCCCGCGCCGTACGGCACCGGCGCGCGACCACCCGCCCGCGCACGCCCCGCGGGCGGCACGCGGGCGGCACGCGGCGGTTCGGCAGATGAGCGACGCCCGCGACCCCGACCCCGAGGACGGCCC
>NZ_AGBF01000241.1 GCF_000225525.1 Streptomyces zinciresistens K42
CGGCGTGCCGTGCGGCGTCCCGTGCGGCCGAATCCCTCACGGCGCCGCCCCGCACCGACGAGTCGGCCACCTCGGGCGCCGTCGGCTGCGCCGGGACGGGCGGCACGGTCGGCGCCACGCCCGCCGGGCCGGCCACCCCGGGCGTCGCCGTCACGCCCCCGGCAGGGGCGGACCCGGCGGCCTTCGCACCCGCCTTCGCACCCGCCCTCGCGTTCGCCCTCGTGCCTCCCGTCGGGGCCCCGACCTCGCTCAGGGCCGTGCGGGCCTGCGAGATCCGGATCGCCTCCATGGTCCGGTCGTGGCGCATCTCCGAACGGCTCCAGGCGCGTTCGGCGAGTTCCCACATCGTCGTCAGATGGACGGGATGGGTGCCGGTGACCTCGGCCAGCGCCACGATCGCGCCCTTGGGCGCGAGCAGCCGTCCGTTCAGATACCGCTCCCAGGACGTCTTGCTGTATCCCGTCCCGTCGGCCAGCGCGGCGACGCTCAGGCCGCTGCGGTCCACGAGTCGGCGCAACTGACTCGCGAACTCCCTGACCTGCGGGTCCATCTCGTCCGGCAAGGCCCTCCAACGAGGCATTGCTTCCCCCCTCTTCCCCCGAAGCGTGCTGGTGGTTCTCTCGCGTGTCCCCCGCGCGTGGCGCCGTGCGCCGAGCCCCGTTCTGGCTACCCACAGGGATGCGCCCGGCGAGGAGCCCAGTTCCCGGGGTGGGGGCGCACGGGAGCATCCCGGACCGCGGACGCGCGCGTCGCACACCCGGCACAGGGCGTCCAGTGTTCCACCGGTACGCCGTGCGGGCGGGCGTATCCCCGCCAGTAAGCCCTTGCAGGACCGCGGGACGCCGCCCGGCCTCCGGGATCGACCGAACCGGCCGTGTTCCCGAACAACTTCCGCACGAATAAGCGAACTTGTCACCACAACGTGCCACGGACGAATCAGCGACGATCACGCGTGCGACATGCGCCCCTTCCGGGGCTTACGGACCTTCCGGGGCGTACGGGGCTTACGGACACGTCGGTCGCGGGCAACTCCCGGACGCCGTCGGCGTCATCGGCCTCGTCCGCCCCTCCACCCGGCTGCCCCTCCACCCGGCTGCCCCTCTGTGCCTCTGCGCCCCTACCCCGCCCGCCCCTCCGCCTCCCGGCCTCAGCCCAGCGCGAGGGCGCCTACCACGGCCGCGAGGACCAGCACCGCCGCGAGCGACACGGCGACCACCAGCAGCCGCCGCGACGGCGGGCGGGGCCGCTCGGGCGGCGCGTCCCACCACGGCAGCGTGGGATCGTCCTCGTACTCCTCGTGCCCCCTGCATGCCTCGCCCGTCTCACCTGCCCCACCTGCCCTGCCTGCCCCACCTGCCCCACCCGTCTCGCGCGCCGGGTCCGCGGGGGAGGCCGCCGCGCCGGTGTCCTCCGCCCTGCCGGGCACCGTCACCGGCTTCGGCCAGGCCCGCACAGCCAACTCCCAGCGCACGCCGAAGCGTTCCGCCTCCTCCTTGCCGACGCCGGCGACCCGGCACAGCGCGAGGACGGCCTGCCGGGGCGGCGGCTGCGTGGCGTTGAGATAGCGCTGCCAGGAGGACTTGCTGTAGGCGGTACGCGCCCCGAGCGCGACAAGACTCAGGCCCGTACCGTCCTTGAGCTGCCGCAACTGCTCCACGAAGTGCCGTACCTCCGGCGGCAGTTCCCCGGCCAGCGGCTGCCAGGCGCTCATCGCTCACCTCCGAACCGAATTCGATCGGGTGACGACGGGACACGGCACCGCGGTTCCCGGTCCGCGGCCGTCACCCGGCGGACACGACATGGCGGAACGGTCACTTCCGTGCCACAGCGCGCGGACAGGCGTGGCAGGGCACCCCCGCCCTGCCCGAGGGTGGGGCGCGGACGGCGGTCCGTCCTTCCCCGGGGGGAGAGGACGGGCCGTCTTCCCCGGACGCCGTCCCCCGGGGCGGGGGACGGGCGCCGTCCTGGCACGCGGACGGCTCAGCGGTCCACCGTGAAGTGCAGCGCGTCCTTCAGGAACGGGATCTTCAGCAGCGGGTCCGGCTGCGCCATCAGCGCCAGCAGCACGATCACGAGGCCCAGCAGGCCGTAGGTGACGATGTCCGTGAAGCGCGAGCGCACGGCGAGCATGCCGACCGAGGGCAGCAGCCACCGCAGCGCGGCGCCGATCAGCAGGGCGACGCCGATCAGCACGGTGCCGACCCGGAACACGTCCAGCGCGGTGATCAGCAGTCCCGTCCCGACCAGCACGATGACCAGCAGGACCGGCCACTGCCGGGCGGGCGCCGGAAGGTCACCGGACGCCGCGCGGCCGCCGCCCTCGGGCCGGGCGGTGTCCCGGGTGAACAGCGGGAAGCGGCGGGTGGTCCGGCGCGGCGTGCCCTCCGCGTCCGGCGCGCTCACCGCGTCCCGGACCTCGATCTCCTCCTCCGCCCGCGGGGCGCCGCCGTCAGGCGACACTGCGCTCCGCCGCCTCGACCACGTTGACGAGCAGCTGGGCACGGGTCATCGGGCCGACACCGCCGGGGTTCGGGGAGATCCAGCCGGCCACCTCGGCGACGCCGGGGTGGACGTCGCCCACGATTCTGCCCTCGGCGCTGCGCGAGACACCGACGTCGAGGACGGCCGCGCCGGGCTTGACGTCCTCGGGGCGGACCAGGTGGGCGGAGCCGGCCGCCGCGACGATGATGTCCGCGCGGCGCAGGTGCGCCGCCAGGTCGCGGGTGCCGGTGTGGCACTGGGTGACCGTGGCGTTCTCGCTGCGGCGGGTCAGCAGCAGCGGCATCGGGCGCCCGATGGTGACGCCGCGGCCGACGACCACGACCTCGGCGCCCTTGATCTCGACGCCGTACTGCCGCAGCAGGGTCAGCACGCCGTTCGGGGTGCAGGGCAGCGGGGCCGGCTCGTTCAGCACCAGGCGGCCGAGGTTCATCGGGTGCAGGCCGTCGGCGTCCTTGTCCGGGTCCATCAGCTCCAGGATGCGGTTCTCGTCGATGCCCCGGGGCAGGGGAAGCTGGACGATGTAGCCGGTGCAGCCGGGGTCCTCGTTCAGGTCGCGGACGACGGCCTCGATCTCCTCCTGCGTCGCCGTGGCGGGCAGTTCGCGCTGGATCGAGGCGATGCCGACCTGCGCGCAGTCGCGGTGCTTGCCGGCGACGTACTTCTGGCTGCCGGGGTCGTCCCCGACGAGGATCGTGCCGAGGCCGGGCGTGACGCCCTTCTCCTTCAGCGCCGCCACGCGGGCGGTCAGATCGGACTTGATCGCGGCTGCGGTGGCCTTGCCATCGAGAATCTGGGCGGTCATGCCTCCCATCCTCCTTGATGACGCCCTCACTGTTCCAATCGGCTCGGGCCCGCCGCACGAGGGGGCGGCCCCGGGCAAGATCGCCGAGATTGCGACTGCACAACAGCTTCCGCCGCAGACTGGACAAAATCGCACCGCACCTAGAACGATTAACGGCGCAGTTTCGCGGATCGTGTTCGGGGGGCAAACCGCATCAATAGTGAAGTTCCTCCGCGCAGTGCCGCACCGTCCCCGCATGTGCAACGGAGGAAACCGGCCATGAGTTTCGGCTCGCCCAACCAACCCTACGGTCAGCCGCACGACCCCCAGCAGGGCTACGGCTACCCCCAGCAGGGGCAACCGGCGTACCCGCAGCAGCAGCCGGGCCAGCCCGGTTACGGCTACCCCCAGGCCCCGCAGGGCGTGCCGCAGCAGGGCGGCTACGGCTACCCGCAGCAGCAGCCCGGCTACCCCGGTGGCCCCGGGGCGCCCCGCGTCGCCTCCATGGGCCGCCGCTTCGGCGCCCGCCTGATCGACGGCGTGGCGTTCGGCATCATCTACACCGTCCTCGTCGTGATCGGCGTGGCCGGGTCCTTCAACGCGGCGAAGGACTGCGACCCGTCCGCCGCCGACTACAACACGTGCATCAACGACGCGAGTTCCGGCATCATGAACTCGGTCTTCAGCATGATCATGATCTTCGCGCTCATCGGCCTGCTCTACGAGTGGCTGATGGTCGGCCTGGTGGGCGCCACCCTCGGCAAGATGGCCGTGGGCCTGCGGGTCGTGAAGGCCGACACCGGCCAGAAGCCGGGCATGGGCTCCGCGTTCATCCGCTGGATCATCCCGATCGTCGGCAGCCTCGCCTGCGGCATCGGCCAGCTGCTGGTCTACCTGTCGCCGTTCTGGGACAAGTCCGGCCGTCAGCAGGGGTGGCACGACAAGGCCGCCGGCACGATGGTCGTCCAGCACTGAGCTGACGCCGCGTCGCACGGCGTCCCCCGGGGGCGCCGTGCACGCCGCTCACCACCACGGGCCGTGTCCCCCCGCGCGAGGGGGACACGGCCCGTCCGCTTCCCCAGCGTGCACCCTGCCCCCTTCACCACCCCTCGCGCGCCCCCAGGCGAGAGCCTCGCCCCAACTGGTGTGACGCAAGCGACCGTTGAGGTAGACCAGCAGCCGGGGGATCGACGACAGTGCAAGGCGCCGCGCGGTTCGCCATGAGGCGGGCCCGCCGTTCGGCGAACGGCGGGCCCGGGAACCGGTGGCGCTCAGTGGAAGAAGTGCCGCGTCCCGGTGAAGTACATCGTGACGCCCGCCTTCTTCGCGGCCTCCACGACCTGGTCGTCTCGGACGGAACCGCCCGGCTGCACCACGGCCTTCACCCCGGCGGCGGTGAGGATCTCCAGCCCGTCCGGGAAGGGGAAGAAGGCGTCCGAGGCCGCGTAGGCGCCCCGGGCGCGCTCCACGCCGGCCCGCTCCACGGCGAGCTTCGCGGAGTCGACCCGGTTCACCTGGCCCATGCCGACGCCGACCGAGGCGCCGTCCCTGGCGAGCAGGATGGCGTTGGACTTCACCGCACGGCACGCCTTCCAGGCGAAGGCCAGCTCGGCCAGCTCCGCCGCGTCCAGCGCGTCGCCGGCCGCGAGGGTCCAGCGGGCCGGGTCGTCTCCCTCGGCCTGGAGGCGGTCGGTGACCTGGAGGAGGGCGCCGCCGTCGATCGGCTTGATCTCGACCGGGCTGCCGGGACCCTCCGGGCAGCGCAGCACGCGGATGTTCTTCTTCCTGGCGAGCGCTTCGAGGGCGCCGTCCTCGTAGTCCGGGGCGACGACGACCTCGGTGAAGATCTCGGCGACCTGCTCCGCCATCTCCTTGCTGACCGGGCGGTTCACGGCGATGACGCCGCCGAAGGCGGAGAGCGGGTCGCAGGCGTGCGCCTTGCGGTGCGCCTCGGCGACGTCCGCGCCGACGGCGATGCCGCAGGGGTTGGCGTGCTTGATGATCGCGACACAGGGCTCGGTGTGGTCGTACGCGGCACGGCGCGCGGCGTCCGTGTCCGTGTAGTTGTTGTACGACATCTCCTTGCCGTGCAGCTGCTCGGCCCGCGCGAGACCGCCCCCGGCGGCGTCCGTGTAGAGGGCGGCGGGCTGGTGCGGGTTCTCGCCGTAGCGCAGGGTGTTCTCGCGCTCCCAGGTGGCGCCCAGGAAGTCGGGGAACGCCGAGTCGTCGACCGGGGCGTAGGAGGAGGCGAACCAGCTCGCCACCGCCACGTCGTAGGCCGCCGTGTGCTGGAACGCCTCGGCCGCGAGCCGCTTGCGGGTGGTGAGGTCGAACCCGCCGCCGCGGACGGCCGCGAGGACGTCGCCGTAGCGGACCGGGCTGGTGACGACGGCCACCGAGGGGTGGTTCTTGGCGGCGGCGCGCACCATCGACGGGCCGCCGATGTCGATCTGCTCGACGCACTCGTCGGGCGAGGCACCCGAGGCGACGGTCTCGCGGAACGGGTAGAGGTTGACGACGACCAGGTCGAACGGCTCGACGCCCAGCTCGGCGAGCTGCTCGCGGTGGCTGTCGAGACGCAGGTCGGCGAGGATGCCGGCGTGCACGCGCGGGTGCAGCGTCTTGACGCGGCCGTCCAGGCACTCGGGGAAGCCGGTGAGCTCCTCGACCTTGGTGACGGGGACACCGGCCGCGGCGATCCGCGCGGCCGTGGAGCCGGTCGAGACCAGCTCGACGCCCGTCTCGTGCAGGCCGCGCGCGAGGTCTTCCAGACCGGTCTTGTCGTAGACGCTGACGAGCGCCCGTCGGATGGCCCGCTTGTTGCTCTCGGCGGTCACTGGATAACTACCTTTCGTCCCTCGATGCGATAGCCGTTGCGGGCGAGCCGCCCCACGACCTCGACGAGCAGTCTTCGCTCGACTTCCTTGATGCGCTCGTGCAGCGCGCTCTCGTCGTCCTCGTCCCGGACCTCGACCACGCCCTGCGCGATGATCGGCCCGGTGTCGACGCCGTCGTCGACGAAGTGGACGGTGCATCCGGTGACCCTGGCCCCGTACGCGAGGGCGTCACGGACGCCGTGGGCGCCGGGAAAGCTGGGCAGCAGGGCCGGATGGGTGTTGACGAACCGGCCGCCGAAGCGGGCCAGGAACTCCTTGCCGACGATCTTCATGAACCCGGCGGAGACCACGAGGTCGGGCTCGTGGGCGGCGACGGCCTCGGCGAGGGCCCGGTCCCACTCCGCGCGGCTGCCGTGGTCCTTGACCCTGCACACGAAGGTCGGCAGCCCGGCCCGCTCGGCCCGCGCGAGCCCCTCGATGTCCTGCCGGTCCGCTCCCACGGCCACGATCTCGGCGCCGTACGCCGCGGAGCCGGCCTCGGCGATCGCGTCCAGCAGCGCCTGGAGGTTGGTGCCGGATCCGGAGACCAGCACGACGAGGCGCTTGGCGGCCACGGCGGGGACCTTTCTCGGGGGTGCGTTCTTCGAGCGGCCGACGGTACGCCCGTCCATGCTTGTACGTTCATACGAATGCATCGCGCCCCGGGATACGGGGAAGTCTACGAAGCAGCCGACCGCCAGCAACGATACCGGCACTCGGGACGGCCCCCATGGGACGGGGGCGCGGCCGGGAGGTAGCGTCTGCGGGGAGCGGGCTCGGGAACGCGGCCGGTGCGCGGTGCGTTCACGAGATGACAGCTCATGGCGGGACGGCCGGTCCGACCCGCCGTATCCAGCCTCATCCACAGGGGAAGACGCTCACTTGATGCCGGACCGCAGCCAGCGACTGCTCACGCTCACTCCTTTGCCGGTGCGGGGAAGGGAGCGCGGCGGCATGCTGCGTCGGGAGCGCCCCGACTCCCCTCCGGACGCCCCCTCGGGCGGACAGGGCGGCTCCGGCCGGGATGACGGCGGCAAGGACGACAACCCCTTCGCCCCGCCCCCGAAGGGCACACCGGACAGCCCGTGGCGCCCGCGCCGGCGGTCCTCGGGCGAGGACGGCTCGCGGGACTCCGGCGAGGGCGGCGAGCGCTCCTCCTGGGGCGGCCGGTGGAGCGACCGCCAGCCGGGCCGCTCCCAGGGCGGCTTCGGCGACCGCCAGCAGCCCCGCGGCGGCCAGGAGGGCCCCGACGGCGGCGGCCCGGGGCAGGGCCTGCGCTGGGACCCCACCGACCCCGCCCAGCGCCGCGCGCGCTACGCACTGCTGTGCGGCATGTGGGCCTTCTTCTTCGCCCTCTTCGGCTGGCCGTACGTGGCGCTGATGCTGGGCGCGCTCGCCCTGTACTGGGGCATCACCAGTCTGCGCGCCAAGCCCCGAACACCCGACCCGGACAGCAGCCCCGCTCCCCGGACCGGCGGCAGGCCCCAGACGACCGCGGCGGTGAGCGGCCTGGTCACGGCGTCACTGGCCCTGGTGCTGGTGGCCGGGGTCTTCACCGCGAAGCTGGTCTACTCCGACTACTACACCTGCACGAACGACGCCCTGACCAGCCAGGCCAAGCAGTCGTGCACCACTCTGCTGCCCGAGCAGCTGCGCGGGGTGCTCGGCACCCAGAACTGACGGCCGCCGGTCCCTTCGGGGCCGGAGGGGCCTGCGGCGATCAGTCCCGCTCGTCGCCTTCAGGGCGTTCGGGGGCGTTCGGACCGTCCTGGCCGGCCGGGGTCGTCCCGCCGCTGCCGCCGCTCTTCGGGAGGATGCCGGCGTCGGCGTCCTGGGTGTCCGACGCCGACTGCTCCGGGTCGGTGCGCGCGTCGGCTTCGTCATCGGCTTCGACGCCGGCTTCGTCATCGGCGTCGGCGTCGGCGTCGCCTGCGTTCTGCAGCCCCGGCGCCCGGCCGGGCCCGGACGCCTCCTTGAGCGCCGCCCAGCGCGTCGCGCGCGAGGCGTCGCCGCCGGGCCAGGACGACGGCGGCTGCTCCGCGGGCGGCCCGTCGGGCGGGAACCCCTCCGGCTCGAAGGTCGGATCGTGGGCGTACACCCCGTAGGACGCCTCGCCCTCCAAGGCCCCGTACGCCGCGTCCCCGTCGTACCCGGCGTACCCGGCGGACCGCCCGTCACCCTGCCGTGCCTGGTACTGGTCCGCGGCCAGCGCGGAGAACGGCCCGCTCCCCGCGGACTGCCGCTTCCTCGGCTCCCGGGACTTCCTCGGCTCCTTCCGCTCCTCCCCGCCCTTGCGCTCTTCCCGGCCCTTCGGGTCCTTCGCGTCCTTCGCGTCCTTCGGGTCCTTGGGCGCTCCCCCGGTGCCGTCGGCCTGCCCGGTCGGGTCCGCTCGGTGTCCGGCGACCGGGTGCGGCCCCGTCTGCGCCCGCCCCTGACCCGGGGCCGCCTCGGCGCCCGCCGGGGCCGACGCGCGGGGTCCGCCGATCCGCGCCGGCGCCCCGGCCACCCGTTCGGCGTGCGCGCCCCGGCCGGAGCGGGAGCGCCAG
>NZ_AGBF01000240.1 GCF_000225525.1 Streptomyces zinciresistens K42
GGCCTCCCGGCGCGCGGGGCGTGCCGCCTCGGCCCGCGACGGCGCCGGCCGTCCGGCGAAACCCTTCACCAGCGCCTCCCGGATCGCCCCCAACTCCCGCTCCAGCTCGGCCGGTTCGGGGAAGTTCTCGTCCCGCTCCAGCAGCACCCCCGGCGGGGACACCCGGGCTGCGAGATCGGTGAGGACGTCCAGGACCTGCGGCGGGACGGGGTGGGCGTGGCTGTCGTGCCACACGCCGTCCCGCTCGAAGCCGCCCGCGACATGGACGTAGGCGATGGCCTCCAGGGGCAGCTCCGCCAGCGCCTCGGAGGGGTCCTCCCCCCGGTTGACCTGGTTGGTGTACAGGTTGGCCACGTCGATCAGCAGGCGGACCCCGGTGCGGTCGGCGAGTTCGTACAGGAACTGCCCCTCCGTCAGCTCCTCGCCCGGCCACGAGATCAGCGCGGCGATGTTCTCCAGGGCGAGCGGCACGGGCAGCGCGTCCCGCGCGATCCGGACGTTCTCGCACAGCACGTCGAGCGCGTCCCGGGTGCGCGGCACGGGCAGCAGGTGCCCGGCCTCCAGCGCGGGCGAGGCGGTCAGCGCCCCGCCCGCCCGGACGAACGCGATGTGCTCGCTCACCAGCGGCGAGCCCAGGGCCTCCGCCCGCTCGGCGAGCGCCGCGAGCCGGCCGGCGTCGGGCCGGCCGGCGCCGCCCAGCCCCAGGGAGACACCGTGCGGGACGACGCTGACGCCGCGCTCCCGCAGCCGTACCAGCGACTCCGGAAGATGCCCGGGGCAGACGTTCTCCGCGACCGCCTCGACCCAGTCGACGCCCGGCATGCGCTCCACGGCGTCCGCGATCTCCGGACGCCACCCGATCCCCGTCCCCAGTCGCTCCATCGTCCCCTCCTCGGCCTCTTCGGTACCCGCGGTCCCGTCCCCCCGGACGTGTCGGGGGTATGACCCCGCGCGCGCCGCCCGAACCGCCCGGCGGACACCTTCAGAGCAACATTTGAGGTGGGGCCGCGGCCCGGCCCGCGCGGCACCCGCCGCGAACCGTCGCGTGAGGCCGTACGCACGGGACGCCGCGGACGTTCAGCGGCCCGCCGTCCGCCGCAGCGCGCTGGGACGTCCGGCACCCGAGCCGTTCCCGCGGACGCACCGATGCCACCTCCGAGGCGAGGGCGACCGCGTGGCCGGTAACCGTGGCCGCCTGCTCGACCTCGCCGGCGGTCAGGTACGAGTCAGCGAGCCACGACAGGTACAGGCTCTTGTCGCGGGCGTGCGCGTCGTCGTAGCGGGCGAGTGCTGCCTCAAGGACGGGCACGGCGCGGAGCGGGCGGCGCAGCTCGGTCCAGCAGCGCAGAGTGCGTCGGCGTGCCCAGTCGCGGAACTGCTTCGGGGTCTTGCCCAGGGAGCACGCGGCCGGCTCGGTCGGCACGAGCTGCCGCCCGTCGCGGCCGGTCTGCTTCGAGGGGAGCACGTCCCCGGTGTGCGCTCCGCGCGCTGTGCTGGCGCCTGCTGGCCGAACAGGGCGACGCGCGGACTCCGCGCCGCCGACGGGCGGCGGGGCCCCTGGACGGGTGCCGTCGCCGCTCAGCGCCGCTGCGCGGCGACGACACCCGTGTACGTCTCCCGCGTCAGGTCCTCCGGGACGATGCCCAACTCGGCGAGCACCGCCCGGATGTCGTCCATGGCCGCCGCGAGATCCTGCTCGTCGACCAGCGTCTCGACCTCCAGGTAGGTCCCGTCGATCTCGGGGACCCGCACGAGCGTGGCGAGCATCTGCCGGCCCCGCGCGGCGAAGTCGTAGTTGCGGCATCGCTTCTCGAAGGCGATCAGCTCCACATGGCCGAGGCCGAGCAGGATGGCGTGCGCCTGGTCCACGTCGTCGACTCGGGTCTCGTGCTCCGGCTTCGACCCGGATTCCTCGTCGACGGCCGCGCCCTTGTACGTCAGGACCGTGCGCGTGCCGTCGGCGCCGTGAACCGTGCGCACCCGCAGTTCTTCGCCCGCCTTCTCCAGTGAGCCGTCCGGCCGGTCGTAATACGTGTCCCGGTACACCTCGGTGCGCGCGGTCGCGCGCTCGTCCAGTTGCCGCATGACCTGTTCGGGTGCGTGGACGCGTGCCTTCAACTCTGCCTCGATCATGTGCCGGACCTCCCCGTCAGACTGTGCGCTCTGCGCCGCCAATGATCGCCTCGAACATCCGCCGGAAGCCGCGGTACAGCGGACCGTGCGGAGTCTCCATCACCTTGTACAGCGCCGACTCGTGCCCTTCCCACCCGGCATCGAACACGCTGACGAACATGGTCCCGTCGGTCCGGACGAGACGCCATGTCGGGAGCATCCGGTACCGCCATACGCCAATGTCGCCCGCGTCGGCGAGCTCGCGCAACCGCGCTTCGGTGAGCCGTACCCCGGAAGCGAGGGACTCGGCGGACTCGCCGATCTCCGCCGCCCGGCGCGCCAGGGCTTCACTGTCGGGGTCAAGGAGGGCGAACCGGATCCGCAGGCCCTTGCCGCCCTGTTCTCGCGGCAGGCAGGCGCGCAGCAAGGAATCGTTGAGGCCGATCAGCCCGAGGCCGCGCACGGCCAGCACGTCCAGTTCCGTGGCCGCGCGGGCCTGCTCGGCGGGCACCTACCCGCCCGCCGTCGGATCGGCCAGCGGGTGGGGCGCCTTCACGATCGGCGTCGTCCTGGTGGCCGGCATGGACGACCCGCCGGCGCCGCACCTGAGGAAGAGGGTCCGCTGATGGATGCGGGGGCGCTTGCCGGCGGGGCGGTCGCCCTGCTCGTGGGCCTGCTGTCGTGGGGCCAGTCCCGTGCGACCAACCGCAGGGAAAATTTCCGGGCGATCACCGACAGGCTCGACCGCGAGGTCCAGGAAGAGCGAACGCAGCGGCGGCTGCTGACGCGCGCGTACCTCGACCTGCTCCAGTGGGCGCGCCGGGTGGGCCCGGACACCCCGGCAGGCCCGGCACCCGAGCCGCCCGCCGAACTCGACCTGTCGCCCTGGCGCTGACCACCATGCGGCCCCCGCTCTCCTTCGGGAGGGCGGGGGCCGCATTCGTGCGTCCGGAGCCGGATGGAGCCGTACTCCTCAATCCTCCAGCCGGATGCGGAAGTCGACGATGGTGGTGTCACCGCGGCGGACGATCGGGTGCGCGACCTCGACGACCCGGCCGGTGTCGGCGATGTGCCGCCGGGTGTACCGCAGTACCGGCACACCCGAGCCGATCCGCAGCGTCCCCGCCTCCACCTCGGTGGGCATGCCCGCCTGGAACGACTCGCTGATCTCCGTGACGCGGATACCCAGGGACGACATCTGCGCCCGGGTACCGCCCGGCCACGGTTCGTTGATGGGGTCGGCGACAGGTGTGCTGCCCACGTCCGACCAGAGCACGTAGCTCGTGGACATCTGGGTGGGCTGGTCGTTGTCGTAGAAAACGAAGTGTCTCGCGAGGAGCCGCTCGCCCGCCTCGCACTCGAACAGCGCGGCGAGCTTGGCGTCTGCCTGGACCCGCTCGAACTTCTTGTCGAGCCGGTACTCGGACCAGGAGATCCCCTGATCCTTCGTGTACGGCGTCGACCTGGTGCCGGGCGTCTGCCGGTACCGGTCGGCGGGCATCCGGTGGATGGCCGGGCGCTTCCTCACGAGGGTGCCCGCGCGGGCGCGGGACTCCAGCAGGCCCTCACCGACGAGCAGCCGGATGGCGTTGCGGACGGTGATCTCTGAGACGGCGTAGTGGGCGCACAGGTCCGGCAGGGTGGGGATGCGGTCGCCGGGCTCGAACTCGCCGCCCGGCGCGATGCGTCGGCGCAGGTCGGCAGCGATGCGCAGGTACTCAGGCTGTGCCACGGCGATACTCCCGACTCCACTGATCGCGTCAATGTGTATACGCATACTCTCCCGTTCCGCTTGACCAACGCCAATCGCCCCGACAATCTGAATACACAAAGCACGTATCCGTATTCAGATACCGTCTGTCTCCGGGGGACAGCTATGCCCGAGTCGGGTCATACATGGCGAAAAGTTTTCAAGGCCGAGCCCATCGAGGCCGGGCACGTACGCCTGTGGACCGCCCGCTGCGTGAGTCACGCCGACGCCCCCCTCATCGCCCACGAGCTGTACGTCGCCGTGCTCGGCGCGGGCGCCTCCGTCATCGAGATGACCCTCTCGACGGCCGGCGCGCGCATCCGAATCACGGCCTACGGCCAGGACCCGCTGCCCGTGCTCTACAGCCACGGCCCCGGCTGGCAGATCATCGACGGCTTGTGCCATCTCTCCGGGCTCACCACGGACGAGTGCGGGCTGTGGGCGCAGGTAGGGACGAACCGGTGACGCGGGGACTCCCGGCCACCGCCGGCTGGGACGTCGCGGACACCCGCGCGCTCGGCGCCGGGTCGAGCGTGGCGATCCCACCCGCCCGGTGCACGACGGGGCCCGGCCCGCGCTGGCGCGTCTGCCCCGGCGAGGACAGCTGGCTCACCGACCCCGACGCGCTCGGCCGACGGTCGGGGGCGGAGCTGTCGACATGAGTGTCCTTGAGGTTCAGCAAAGCCCGGCGGCCGCTACCGGCCCCGGGGATGGCCGACTGGTTGGAGTCGACATGAACAACGCTACAGCCCCGAAAAGCGGGGACACGATGACGATTCGCGTCTACACCGTGACGCGGGACGGACGCATCACGGCGGACAGCGGCACCAGGCGGGTCAAGCCGCCGTCCGAGCTGCCGGACAACCGGGGCGGCTATCCGCCCTGCCGCTGCCCCCGCCACCGCGCCGAGCGGGCGGCGGCAGTCCGGTGACCGCCGCCCAGGATCAGGCGCAGTGCCACGCGCCGAGCGTGGCGACCATGCGCGCGGCCGCGGCCTGGTTCCTCGACCAGCGCACCCTGCCCCGTCACGAGAACCTCAGGCTCTGGTCCGCGGACCTCACGGCCTTCCTGGAGCACCTGATCCACGAGACCGGGCTGCTGGCCGCCGGCCTGCCGCCGTACGACGTCCCCGGGCGGGTGGCCATGGTCTGCGTCGACGAGGCGCGCCTGCGGCTGAGCATGCCGGAGGCCGCTGGCCTGAACGGTGAGACGCAGCGCGTGAGATGCCTCGCCCGTTCCGTCGTGGCCCTGTGCGACCACTACGACACACTCACGGGCGCACGCATGTGCCTCGCCTGCGACAAGCCGCTCGACGACGGCCGGCCGGTCGTGCCGTACGAGACCGAAGGCCCCTCCGGGGGTGCGAAGGCGTCGGGCCGCATCCACGCGGCCTGCGTCGGCACGGGCCGCCCCCGCCGCTGACGCCGCCCGCCTTGCCCGGCGCACAGGGCCCCGCGGCGACCACCGGGTCAGGGTCGCACCCAGGACGCCGTCCGCCGGAGCTTCGCAAGGCTCCGGCGGGAGGTGCCGCCTTCCCTCCGCGGACGGCGGCTTGCACGATGACAGCACGGACGACGAGGAGACGACGATGAGTCAACTGGTGATCGACCTTATGGCCGGCGGTGGCGGGGAGGGCGGTGACGGTCTGCCGGGCGAGCCGTGGCCGGGTCCGCAGGACCCGCCGTCCCCCGACGGCGGCCCGAAGAGCGTCGGCTGATCCGGCTGAGATGACACTCGACGGAGTGGAGGAGGGGCGGACCGAGCTGGGCCGCTCCCTCCTGGAGCGCGGGGCACTGACCTCCGACTGGGTTTTGGCCTTCGCGGCCGTGCCCCGGTCGGCGTTCCTGCCCCGGCGGATCTGGCCGTACGACATGGACAGCGGTACGTCCGTCTCCGTGGACCTGCGCGACGAGCCCGGACTGTGGTTCACGTACGCCGACTCGGACGTCCCCGTCGTCACGCAGTGGGACGACGGCCGCGGCACCGGGCGGGGCGTCACGGCGACATCGTCCGCGTCGATGCCGTCCGTCGTGTTCCGGATGCTGCGCGACCTCGACGTGAAGGCAGGCCACCGGGTTCTGGAGATCGGGACCGGCACCGGGTGGAACGCCGCGCTCCTCGCGCAGCGAGTCGGCCGGGAGAACGTCGTCAGCATCGAGATCGACACGGCCGTGGCCGCCGCGGCCCGCGACAACTGCGCGCGGTTCGGCACCCCCCTGCTGGTCCTCGAACGTGACGGCGCGGACGGCGACGAGCCCGGGGCGCCCTACGACCGGACCATCGCCACGGCCGGTGTGCGGGCGGTCCCCGCCGCATGGGTCCGCGACACCCGGCCCGGCGGGCTCATCCTCGCCCCGTGGGGCACGCACTTCAGCAACGAGGACGCCACCGTGCGCCTGGAGGTCGCCGGGGACGGCAAGACGGCCTCGGGCAGGTTCACGGGCCCCGTGGAGTTCATGAAGCTGCGCGCGCAGCGCGGCGAGTTCGCCGGGCACGACGCGTACGTCACGAAGGGGCTGGAGGGCGCCGACCGCACGGTGACCCGGATCACGGAGGAGGAGTTGCTGGACACCGGGCCGTTCACCGGCCGGCGGTTCGTGCTGGGGCTGCGGGTCCGGGACTGCCGGCACCAGGTCGCGGAGAGGCGCAACGGCGCGCGGCCCGTGTGGTTCTACGGGCTGGGCGACCGGTCGTGGGCCTGCGTGATGTTCCAGGACGGCGGACGGGAGGCGCCGGTGTGGCAGTCCGGCCCGCGCCGGCTCTGGGACGAGGTGGCGGCCGCGCTGGACTGGTGGCGGGGAGCCGGGAAGCCCGGCTACGAGCGGCTCGGCCTCACGGTCGGCCCCCAGGGCCAGCGTGCGTGGCTGGACGACCCGTCGGACGCCTGGGACGTCTGAGCCCGCCTCAGGTGTCGCGCGGCGGCCGGGGGTGTGCCCTGCGACTGTCCGAGACGCCCACGCAGAGCAACTTCACGGCCGTCGCAAGCGCGGTAGAGAACCGACACGGTGATGCCCTTCGACAGCAAGAGTTATCCCGGGCGCGATCTCCGTGAACCCCGCGTCGCGCACCAGCGGCAGACCCGCGTGCGTCAGCTCGGCCCAGCGCGCGGCCGGGGCGGTCCGTACGGCCAGCGGGAACCCGGCGTCGCGCCACGCCGCGCGCTCCCCGTCCGACAGCTCCCACCAGGCGAGCTGGGCCCCGTGCCCGGTCTGCGCCATCGCCTTCCCGGCCGACATGCCCAGCTCGGGGTTGAGCCAGAGCACCGGCGCCGAGGGGTCCGCGTCCGTGGCCGGCTCCGGGTCGTCGAGGTCCGTACCGGACACCTGGAGCTTGGCCAGGTCCTTGGGCCAGGCGTCCAGCGGCACGGGCGGGAACACCCGCACCTCGGCCGAGGCGCCGGTGACGGTGATCCCGGGCAGCGCTTCCGCGCGCCGCCACTGCGCGCCGCGCGCCCGCCGCACCACCTTGCGGATCCGCGCGTCCTGCCAGTCGCGCACCGCCTCCGCCCACTCGCCCCCGCCCGCGGACCGCTCGTCGGAGAGGAACACCAGCACCGCGCGGGCGGAGGTCTCCAGCGCGTCGGTGCGGGCCGGGGGAGCGGCGCGCTCGATCCGTACGACGAGGGGGAGCACGAACTGCGGTGCCCGGTCCCGCGCGCCGGGCTCGGACCGGAAGGGGCTGTCGTCGGCGGACGTCGCGTCAAGGCTCACCACGCCACCCTACGGGGCGCCGGAAGCCGCCCGGCGGCCCGCACCGGTCACCCCGAACAGGCCGTGCGCTGCGCCTCCTGCCACTCGCAGACCGGACACAGCGTGATCCCCTTGTACGACTCCGGGTACTCGGTCTGCTCCCGGCACAGCACGCACTGCGCGTACGGCGGCCCGTCCGCGGGGGGAGGCTTCACCGCGTCCGTGATCGTGCAGTAGTCCTCGCTCATGCCTCCAGCGTAGGACGCTCAGCGGCGTCCGCCCGCCGCCCCGATCAGGGCGGACACCTTCACGAACCGGAAGCCGCGCTCGCGCAGCTCGGGCACCGTGCGGCGCACCACCGCCTCGGTGGTCGGGGCGGCGCTGCGCGTGCAGTGCAGCACGACCACCGACCCCGCCCGCACCCCGGCCAGCAGGCCGCGCGCCACCGCGTCCGCGTCCGTCGCGAACGCGTCCCCGCCCACCACGTCCCACTGCACGGCGGTGACACCGGCCGAGGCCAGACTCCGCAGCGCGCGCCGGTCGTAACAGCCCCCGGGGAAGCGGAAGTAGGGCATCGGGTCCGTCACCCCCGCCCTCCGCAACGCCGTGTACGCCCGTCGCACGTCGGCCCGCATCCGCTCCTCGCCCACGGTCGGCAGTCCGTAGCAGCCGCCGGTGAAGGCGTAGTGGCTGTAGGAGTGGTTGGCGACCTCGAAGAGCGGATCCCGTCCGATGGCGCGCGCCTGCCGGGGGTACTGCTCGGCCCACCGCCCCGTCATGAAGACGGTGGCCGGCACCTTCAGCTCCCGCAGCGCGGCGATCAGCCCCGGGTTGTCGAACCGCTCCCCGGCGGCCGCCCGCGGTCCCTGGGCGGCGGTCATGTCGGCGTCGAAGGTGAGCGCGAGGGTCTTGTCGCCGCCGCGCGGGCCGTGCTCGAAGACCGGGGTCACACCGGCCGGTCCGGGGGCGAGCGTGGGCGGGCCGGGCGACGGCGGTGCGGCGGGGGAGGCCGTGCCAGGGGCGGACGCGGGTGGCCGGGGGCGGCGCGGGCGCCGTGCAGGCGGCGAGTGCGGCGAGGGCGGTGCAGGCCGCGCCCAGGGCGCAGACGGCGGCGACACGTCGTACACGACGTGATCACCGAACGACGATATGATGATCATTCGGACTGGTC
>NZ_AGBF01000239.1 GCF_000225525.1 Streptomyces zinciresistens K42
CCGCTGCCCGCGTCTGGTGGAGGCGCTGCTCTCCCCGGACGACCTGACATACCGGGAAATCGCGGGGGAGTTGGGTATCTCACAGGGCAGTCTCGGACCGGAACGTTCCAGATGCCTGGGATGTCTGCGTCGATTGCTCACACCGGAGGTTGCGGCCCTCGGTGCGCGGGGATAGGAGTGGGGGACGACAGGCGATCAGGTGAGCGGGAGGCGTGCGCACATGGGCATGAGCGTGACCATCTCTGCGGCGGCCGAGCAGGACGCGGAGCAGATTTTCAGGCTGCAGTACCTGTGCTTCCAGAGTGAGGCGGCCATCTACGGCAACTACCGCATCGACCCGCTCGTCCAGTCCCTGGACTCGGTGCGGGACGAGGTCGCGGGGGACTGCGTCTTCGTGGCCCGGCTCGGCGACGAGGTCGTCGGCTCGGTCCGCGGCCGGGTCGCCGCGGAGGGCGCCGCCGCCATCGGCAAGCTCTGCGTCCACCCCCGCTTGCAGGGCCACGGCATCGGCGCCCGGCTGCTGCGCGCCGCGGAAGCGGCCCTGGCCGAGCAGCGCGGAGCCACCACGTTCCGTCTGGAGGCGGGCCACCGCAGCGAGGGCAACCTCCGCCTCTACCGCAAGGTCGGCTACGAGGCGGTGGGCACGGCCCAGGGCGCCGACGGAGTGCCGATGATCGTCCTGGAGAAGCACGCGGGGGCGTACGCGGCGACGGCCTGACGGCAACACACCGCACGAGCGCGGGAGTCGAGAAGCGATCAGCCCCGTACCGGCCGCCGCCCGATCTGCGTCAGGCGGCGGCCCGCCCGGCCCGGGGCGCCCGCCCGCGCAGCCAGTACAGCGCGGACACCGGCAGGAGCACCGGGATGAACAGATAGCCCACGCCGAAGTCGGACCACACCGTCGAGTCGGGGAACGCCGAGGGGTCGACCAGGGTCCAGGTGCCCACCGTCACGACGCCCACCAGCTCCGCCACGCAGCACACGAGCGCCGCCCGGCGTGCCGTCTCCCCGCCCCGCACCAGCGTGTAGGTGATGAACCCGTAGACCAGGCCCGCCACCGCCGACAGCGCGTAGGCGAGCGGGGCCCGCCCGAAGTCCGTGGCGATCTGGAACGCGGAGCGCGACACGGCGCCGACGACCATCACGCCGTACAGCCAGACCAGGACGATTCCCGGGCCGCCGATCAGCCGCTCGCGCCGCCCGCCGGGCGCCACGTCAGGCTCCCCAGATGTCATACAGCCTGACCTCCAGCACGGCCAGCACCACACCGCCCGCGGCGACGGTCACCGAGCCCCACTTGGTGCGCTCGGCCAGCGACAGGAAGCCCGCCGCGGGCACGCACGCGAACGCGCCCAGCAGATACGCCACGAAGATCGTCGTGCTCTGGGTCGGCTCCTCGCCCCGCACCAGCAGCACGATCCCGCCGACCAGCTGCACCAGGGCCAGGACCGTCACCACGGCCATCCCGATGAAGTGCCAGTCCTTGGTCGGCTGGTCCCGGTAGGCGGCCCACCCGCACCAGGCGGCGAGCAGCAGCGCGGCGACGCCGGTCGCCAGCGTCAGGGCATCAAACATGCGGTGAGCCTATTACGGGCCCGGCGGCCCCCCGCCGCCGCCCCCTGGCCACGCCGTAGGGTCGAGGGCATGAAGATCCGTGCACAGGCCCTCCTGTTCGACAACGACGGCACCCTCGTCTCCTCCCTCGACTCCGTGGACCGCTGCTGGGCGCGATGGGCCCAGGAGTACGGCATCACCGAGGAGTTCGGCCGGGTCGAACTGCACGGACGCCCCGCCGCCGAGATAGTCGCCGACCTGCTCCCCGCCGGCCTCGTGCCCGAGGCACTCGCCCGCATCGAGGCGCTGGAGGTGGAGGACGTGCCCCGCGGCGGTGCGCGGCTGCTGCCCGGCACCCGCGACCTCCTCGACGCGCTGCCCGCCGAGCGCTGGGCCGTCGTCACCTCGGCCACCCGGCGCCTGGCCGAGGCCCGGCTCGACGCCGTCGGCATCCTCCCCAAGACGATGGTCACCGCCGACGAGATCACCCGCGGCAAGCCCGACCCCGAGCCCTACCTCCGCGCGGCCCGTGAACTGGGCGTCGACCCGGCCCGCTGCGTGGTCTTCGAGGACGCCCCCGCGGGGCTCGCGGCCGGCCGCGCCGCCGGGATGACCACCGTGGCCTTGACCACAACGCACACCGCCGAAGAGCTGCGCGCCGACCTCGTCGTCCGGGACCTCTCCGCCCTGTCCGTGCTGGTCAGCGCCGACGGCGTGGAGATCTCCGTCCGCGGCTGACCGCCGTCCACCGCTGTCCGGAATGTGGACAGTGGTGGCCGGTAAGGACCGTACGTCTGGTTTACTGACCGCATGACCACGACGAGCCGCCGCATCCCCGCGACCGAGGCGCCCCTGACGCCCGGTGCTCGTTGTACGTGTCGAATGCGCGCCTTCTAGAGGGCCCCCGCACCACCTGAGCCTCGCGCCCCGAAGCGAGAGCCCGCTCGTGTCCGCCCGCTCGCGGGACAAGGACCGAGCCGCGCCCCCGCGCTCACGTTTCTCCCGGTCTCACCCCCGGTGCGAGAACCGTGCGCGCTCCGGCCGCCTTCGACCACGAATGCCCCGTGCCCGGCGCCCACGACGCGCCGCGCACTCGACAGTGACGGAATCCCAGTGATCACCACATCGGACCTGACCAAGGTCTACCGCTCGCGCGGCCGCGCGGTCACCGCCCTCGACGGCGTCGACCTGCACGTCCGCGAGGGCGAGGTGTACGGCGTCATCGGCCAGTCCGGCGCCGGCAAGTCCTCGCTCATCCGCTGCGTCAACCTGCTGGAGCGCCCCACCGCCGGGACGGTGACCGTCGACGGCACGGACCTGACGGCGCTCGCGGGCCGCGGCCCCCGGGCCGGCCGCGAACTGCGCCGGGCCCGCAGCCGGATCGGCATGGTCTTCCAGCACTTCAACCTGCTCTCCTCCCGCACGGTCCGGGACAACGTCGAACTGCCCCTGGAGATCCTCGGGCTGTCCGGCAGGGAACGCACCCGCAAGGCGCTCGACCTGCTCGACCTCGTCGGCCTCGCCGACAAGGCGCGCTCCTACCCGGCCCAGCTCTCCGGCGGCCAGAAGCAGCGCGTCGGCATCGCCCGCGCGCTCGCCGGCGAACCCAGGGTCCTGCTCTCCGACGAGGCCACCAGCGCCCTCGACCCCGAGACCACCCGCTCCGTCCTCCAGCTGCTGCGCGACCTGAACCGGCAGCTCGGCCTGACCGTCCTGCTCATCACCCACGAGATGGACGTCGTGAAGTCGATCTGCGACTCCGCGGCGCTCATGGAGAACGGCCGCGTCGTCGAGTCCGGCACGGTGAGCGAACTGCTCGCCACCCCCGGCTCCGCACTGGCCTCCGCGCTCTTCCCGGTGGGCGGCGAGGCGTCCGCCGAGGACCGCACTGTCCTGGACGTCACCTTCCACGGCGAGGCCGCGACCCAGCCGGTCGTCTCCCAGCTCTCGCGCACCTACAACATCGACATCTCGATCCTCGGGGCCGCCCTCGACACCGTCGGCGGCCTCCAGATCGGCCGGATGCGCATCGAACTCCCCGGCCGCTACGAGGACAACGTCGTACCCATCGGCTTCCTGCGCGAACAGGGCCTGCAGATCGACGTCGTCGGCGAGCCCCGGCTCGTCAGGGAAGGTGCCAAGTGACCTGGTCGGAGATGCAGACCCTGCTGACGCAGGCGTGTACGGACACCCTCTACATGGTCGGCTGGTCCACCCTCGTCGCCGTCGCCGGCGGTCTGCCCCTGGGCATCCTGCTGGTCCTCACCGACCGGGGCGGCCTCGCGCAGAACATCCTGGCCAACAAGGTCATCGGCCAGATCGTGAACGTCGCCCGCTCGATGCCGTTCATCATCCTCATGGTCGCGCTGATGGGCTTCACACGCTGGGTCACCGGCACGAGCATCGGCCGGGAGGCGGCCATCGTGCCGCTCGCCGTCGGGGCGATCCCCTTCTTCGCCCGGCTGGTCGAGACGGCGGTCCGCGAAGTGGACGGCGGACTCGTCGAAGCCGTGCAGTCGATGGGCGGCAACACCTGGACCGTCGTGCGCAAGGTCCTCGTCCCCGAGGCGCTGCCGTCGCTCATCGCCAGCACCACGACCACGGTCGTCGCCCTCATCGGCTACTCGGCCATGGCCGGCACCGTCGGCGCCGGCGGCCTCGGCGACATCGCCATCCGCTACGGCTACCAGCGCTTCCAGACCGAGCTGATGTGGGTCACCGTGGCGATCCTCGCCGTCGTGATCTCCCTCATCCAGTTCGCCGGCGACCACGCGGCCCGCACCCTGCACCACCGCGGCGGCCGCTCGGGGCCCGCGCCGCGGCTGCGCCTGCTGAAGGCCGCGACGACCGACACCAAGACCGTATAGGCGCCCCGCGCCCTCCCCAGAACTCCCCGCACACCCATCGCCGGGGCCGCACCACCCTCAGGAAAGGCACTTTTCGTGCGTAACACCGTCAAGATCACCACCGCCGTCCTCGCCACCGGAGCCCTCACCCTCGGGCTCAGCGCGTGCGGCTCGGGCAAGGACTCGGGCTCCGACGCGAACGCGCCGCTGACCGTCGCCGCCACGCCCACCCCGCAGGGCGAGATCCTCACCTACATCAAGGACAAGCTCGCCAAGAAGGCCGGCCTCGACCTCCAGGTCAAGGAGTTCACCGACTACGTGACGCCCAACACGGCCGTCCAGCAGGGCGAGGTCGACGCCAACTACTTCCAGCACCAGCCGTACCTGGACGACTTCAACAAGAAGAACGGCACCGACATCGTGGCCGTGCCGGACGCCACGGTGCACCTGGAGCCGCTCGGCGTGTACTCCCAGGGCGTCAAGAAGCTCACGGACCTCAAGAAGGGCGCCACCGTCGCCGTTCCCAACGACACCACCAACGAGGCCCGCGCGCTGAAGCTGCTGGAGGCCAACGGCCTGATCAAGCTGAAGGCGGGCGTCGGCTACGAGGCGACCCCCAAGGACGTCGCGTCCAACCCCCGGGGCCTGCGGTTCAAGGAACTGGAGGCGGCCCAGCTGCCGCGCTCCCTCGCCGACGTGGACGCCGCGGTCATCAACGGCAACTACGCGCTGGAGGCCGACCTCAGCCCGGCCGAGGACGCCATCGCCGCCGAGTCGCCCAAGGGCAACCCGTACGGCAACTTCCTCGCCGTGAAGAAGGGCAACGAGGACGACCCGCGCGTGCGCAAGCTCGCGAAGCTGCTCACCTCGCCCGAGGTGAAGAAGTTCATCGAGGACAAGTACGACGGCGCGGTCGTCGCCGCGTTCTGACCGGACGGCCGTCGTCCGGCGGCGCGTTCGACCCGTATCGCCACGCACGGGGTCCACTCCCTCACCCGGAGTGGACCCCGTGGTGCCGTTCGGTGCGTCCATGCTGCATGCTGGGCAGCTGAGCAGGCCCTGACGGTGATTCCGAAGGTTACGGAGCGGCGCATGACGAGCACCTTCCCCAACATCTCCATCAGCACGGAGCGGTTGGTGCTGCGGCCCCTCGACGAGGACGACGCGCCCGCACTGGCCGAGATGATGAACGACGAGCAGGTCGGCGCCTGGACCGACGTCCCCCAGCCCTTCACCGCGGCGGGCGCCCGCGAGTGGATCACCGAGCGCGCCCCCGCCCAACGGGAGACGGGCCGCGGACTCGACCTGGCCGTCGCCGAGTTCCTCACCCAGCGCCTGGTCGGCGTCGTCCAGCTGAGCAGGACCGACTGGCACGTGCGCGCCGCCGAACTCTCGTACATCGTCGCCCCCTGGGCCCGCGGCGAGGGCTACGCCTGCGAGGCGGCCCTCGCCACCGCCCAATGGCTTTTCGGGGACCAGAAGTTCGAGCGCATCGAACTGCGCACGGCCGCCGACAACACCGCGTCCCAGCAGGTGGCCCAGAAGATCGGCTGCATCAGCGAGGGCGTCCTGCGCAACGCCTGCATAGCGCACGTCCGCGACGAGCACGGCACCTGGACGGACGTCCGCACCGACTTCATCGTCTGGAGCCTCCTGCCGGAGGACCTCGACGGCGCCGACGACCACCTGGGCGGCGGCTACACCTCGTTCGGCCAGTGGAACTGACAAAAACGTATCGCCGGACACCGGTGGTGCCGCCCCGCCGAACAGGTACCCTCACGGAGCCCGCCCCATGACGACCTGCGCGACCCCGGGAGACTGACGACCATGGCCGACCGCGTCACGGTGATCGGCTGGGACGGCTCGCCGCTGACCGCGGCCGCACGCTCCGCCCTCGGCGCCGCCACCCTCGTGGCCGGTGCCGCCCACCATCTGGCGCTGTCCGAGGTGCCGCCCTCCGCCGAGCGCATCCGCCTCGGCAGCGTCGGCCTCGCCGGCCGCCGGATCGCCGCCCACCGGGGCAGCGCGGTGGTGCTGGCCGACGGCGACCCCGGTTTCTTCGGCGTCGTACGCACCCTGCGGGCACCCGAGTTCGGCCTGGAGGTCGAGGTCGTCCCCGCCGTCTCCTCGGTGGCCACCGCCTTCGCCCGCGCCGGGATGACCTGGGACGACGCCCAAGTGGTCGTCGCACACCCCCGTACCCTGCGACGCGCGGTGAACGTGTGCCGCGCCCACACCAAGGTCGCCGTCCTCACCTCGCCCGGCGCGGGCCCCGCCGAACTCGGCCTGCTCATGGAGGGCGTCCACCGCACCTTCGTCATCTGCGAGGAACTGGGCACTGAACGCGAGCAGGTCTCGGTCGTCACCTCGGACAAGGCAGCCGACCACACCTGGCGCGACCCGAACGTCGTCATCGTCGTCGGCGGCGCCGTCGCCGCGCCGCCCGAGAGCGGCGGCTGGATCGCCGGCCGCGATCCCGCCGCCGGACCGCGCGGCTGGACGCTGCCCCCCGAGTCCTACGGCGGACTCGTCGGCGAGGGCGAGCTCGAGCACCTGCGCGCCGCCCAACTCGCCCGGCTCGGCCCGCGCGTGGGCGACCTGGTGTGGGACATCGGCTGCGGCAGCGGCGCGTTCGCCGTCGAGGCCGCGCGGGCCGGCGCCGCCGTCCTCGCCGTCGACCAGGACCCGCGCGCGTGCGCGCGCACCGAGGCCAACGCGCGCGCCTTCGGCGTCCAGCTCCAGATCGTCCAGGGCGCCGCCCCGCACGTCCTGGAGAACCTCCCCGAGCCCGACGTCGTACGCGTCGGCGGCGGGGGAGCGGCCGTCCTCTCCGCGGTCGCAGACCGGCGCCCGCAGCGCGTCGTCGCCCACGCCGCGACCCGGGACGCCGCCGAACTCATCGGCCGCGACCTCACCCAGCACGGCTACGAGGTCGAGTGCGCCCTCCTGCAGTCCGTCGAACTCGACACACGGGCCTGGACGGAGCGGGAGCGGAGCGTCGCGTTCCTGCTCAGCGGGGTACTGCCCGACCGCACCGGGTGACGGACCACCCGTCCCCGTGATCCTGTTGTCGTACCGCGCGCGGTAGGCTGGCCGATCGTTGTACCCCACGCGGTCGCCCGGCACTTCGTCGGTCAATGTCCCGAAAAACACGCCCCGTTTGGGGCGGGTGTGGTACGGCGAAACCGGAGGACGCGCAACGTGGCGCAGTCCACAGCGGCCCGTCGCGGATCAGCCTGTCGCGACGGCCGAACGGCCACGACAATGCCACTCAATGGCTTTGTCGCCTTTTTTGGGCGGGTCGTTCGTGCCGCTGGGCACGGACGCTCGTTCTTCACTGCGGGGGCGGTCGGTGCGCCGTCCCCGGTGAGCTGGTCGTGGAAGCACTAACCGATGGGCGAGGGGTACGCATGACCGACACCGGCCAGGTCCCGGGCGAGGGACTGCCGGAGAGCGCAGGCATGGTGGAGCAGCCGGGCGCCCCCGTGGCGCACGGTTCGTACAGCTACCTCTCCGAGACCGACACCGCCGCCGAGGATGAGGACCTGCTGATGCCCGGCTCCCAGGGGGCCTGGGGCAACGAGGTCCCGCCGCCGTCGCCCGAGACCGCGCACGAGCCGGGCCCGCACGAGATCTCCGGCCGCGACAGCGGCTCGGTCGACCTCAGCGGTGTCCGCCTGCCCGGTCAGGCGACCCCCACCGCTCCCACGACGCCCATCCCGCCCATCACCCCCCGGCGCCCGCTGCACCTGGGCCCGCCCATCCCCGACGCCTCCGCCAGCCCGGTCCGCTCGCTGGCCGACCGCGGCGCCGTGGGCGCACCGGTCCGGCAGACGAGCGCCGTCGCGCCCGTGCCCGAGCACCCGGACGCCACCGCGCCGCGGCCGGCCGCCGCCTGGGGCGCTCCCGTGCAGGTCCCGGCCCCGGTGCCGGTGGCCGCCGGGGCCCAGACCGCCGAAACGGTTGTCCCGGCCGGCGTCGCCCAGGCCGTGGTGGCCCGCCCGGCCACGGAGCCCGCCGTCGTGCCCGGCACCGGGGCGGGCGACGTGCCCGCCCCGATCGAGCCCGTGTACGCCCCTCAGGCACCCGCGGCCGGTGAGCCCGCGGCGAGCGCCGTACCGGGGGCGGCCGGGGCGCCGCTGCCCGGCGGTGCCGAAGACCCCGTCGCCGGGCAGGAACCGGTCGGCGGCGAGCCCGTCGAGGTACCGGCTCAGGTGGCGGACGCGCCGCTCGCGCAGGCCCCGGCCGCCGAGGCCGCGCCGTTCCCCGGGGCACCGGCCCCGGGGGCCGCCAGGGGCGAGCCGTTCACCGAGGCACCGGCGGCCGTCGGCGAGCAGGCCCCGCCCGACGCCGGTCCGCCGCCGCAGGACGCCGAGCC
>NZ_AGBF01000238.1 GCF_000225525.1 Streptomyces zinciresistens K42
GCCGCCGCGCCGCCCGCCGCCGCGCCGCGCGCCGCGGCGGGCCTCGACGACCCGGCGAAGAAGGAGATCGCCATGCAGCTGGTGTCGAGCGCGGAGAACTCCTCGCTCGACTGGAAGGCGCAGTACAAGTACATCGAGGACATAGGCGACGGCCGCGGCTACACGGCCGGCATCATCGGCTTCTGCTCCGGCACCGGCGACATGCTGGACCTGGTGGAGCTGTACACGAGCCGCCGCCCCGGCAACGTGCTGTCCGGGTACCTGCCCGCGCTGCGGCGCGTCGACGGCACCGCCTCGCACGCCGGGCTCGACCCGGACTACCCCCGCGACTGGGCCCGCGCCGCCCAGGACCAGGCGTTCCGCCAGGCCCAGGACGACGAGCGCGACCGGGTCTACTTCAACCCGGCCGTGCGCCAGGGCAGGACGGACGGACTGCGCGTCCTCGGTCAGTTCGCCTACTACGACGCCATCGTCATGCACGGCGACGGCGGCGACCCGACCAGCTTCCGCAGCATCCGCGCGCGGGCCCTGAACAGCGCCAGGCCGCCCGCCCAGGGCGGCGACGAGGCGATCTACCTCAACGCGTTCCTGGACGCGCGGGTGTGGGCCATGCAGCAGGAGGAGGCGCACAGCGACACCAGCAGGGTCGACACCGCCCAGCGGGTCTTCCTGCGCGACGGCAACCTCGACCTGAACACGCCGCTGGCGTGGAAGGTCTACGGCGACAGCTTCCGCATCGGCTGACCCGGACTCCGGACCCCCGTCCCGCCCCCTCCACGGTACGGCGGTCCGGAACCCGCCCGATTGCCCATAGAATCGATTTATGAGCTCATAGGCCGGACCCGCGTACCGGGTTAGGCTTGCCTTAGTTTAGGCTTCCCGTCGAGTCGATCCATCGCCTCTCGAAGGGAACCTGATCATGCCCCGCCCCCTGCGGGTAGCCATCGTCGGAGCCGGCCCCGCCGGGATCTACGCCGCCGACGCGTTGCTCAAGTCCGACGTGGCCGCCGAACCCGGTGTGTCCATCGACCTGTTCGAGCGCATGCCCGCGCCCTTCGGGCTGATCCGCTACGGCGTGGCCCCCGACCACCCCCGCATCAAGGGCATCGTCACCGCCCTGCACCAGGTGCTGGACAAGCCGCAGATCCGGCTCTTCGGCAACGTCGACTACCCGGGCGACATCAGCCTGGACGACCTGCGGGCCTTCTACGACGCCGTGATCTTCTCGACCGGCGCGACCGCGGACCGGGCGCTCGCCGTCCCGGGCATCGAGCTGGACGGTTCCTACGGCGCGGCGGACTTCGTGTCCTGGTACGACGGCCACCCGGACGTCCCGCGCACCTGGCCCCTGGAGGCGGAGAAGGTCGCCGTCCTCGGCGTCGGCAACGTCGCGCTGGACGTGGCCCGCATCCTCGCCAAGACGGCCGAGGAGCTGCTGCCGACCGAGATCCCGCCCAACGTCCACGAGGGGCTGAAGGCCAACAAGGCCGTGGAGATCCACGTGTTCGGCCGCCGGGGCCCGGCGCAGGCGAAGTTCTCCCCGATGGAGCTGCGGGAGCTGGACCACTCCCCCACCATCGAGGTCGTCGTCGACCCCGAGGACATCGACTACGACGCGGGCTCGATCGCGACCCGGCGCGGCAACAAGCAGGCCGACATGGTCGCCAAGACCCTGGAGAACTGGGCGATCCGCGACGTCGGCGAGCGCCCCCACAAGCTGTTCCTGCACTTCTTCGAGTCGCCCGACGAGATCCTCGGCGAGGACGGCAGGGTGGTGGGCCTGCGCACCGAGCGCACCGCCCTGGACGGCACCGGCAACGTCAGGGGCACCGGCGAGTTCAAGGACTGGGACGTCACCGCGGTCTACCGCGCGGTCGGCTACCTCTCCGACAAGCTGCCGAAGCTGCCCTGGGACATCGACTCCGGCACGGTCCCGGACGAGGGCGGCCGCGTCCTCCAGGAGTCCGGCGAGCACCTGACGTCGACGTACGTCACCGGCTGGATCCGGCGCGGGCCGGTGGGTCTGATCGGTCACACCAAGGGCGACGCCAACGAGACGGTCGCGAACCTGCTGGCCGACTTCGCGGGCGGCCGCCTGCAGACGCCCGCGGCGCCCGAGCCGCAGGCCGTGGACGCGTTCCTCGCCGAGCGCGGGGTCCGCTTCACGACCTGGGAGGGCTGGTACAGGCTGGACGCCGCCGAGAAGGCGCTGGGCGAGCCGCAGGGCCGCGAGCGCGTGAAGCTCGTCGAGCGCGAGGACATGCTCCGCGAGAGCGGCGCCTAGGGATCAGGCCACTGCGGCGGGAGGGCCCGGGGGACACACCCCGGGCCCTCCCGCGCGTCGTGGCGGGCCGCGCGGCGATACCCGCACCGATGCCCCCGTGTCCCGCGTTTCCGTGAAGTCGGTACAGCGGCGGGAACCGCTGCTTAAAATCCAGATCTTCACACAAGTTCCACACAGGGGGATCTTTCCCATGCGCATACGCCTTGGCGTCACCACCGCCGTCGCAGCCGGCACACTCGCCGCGCTCTCGACCGCGCCTGCCCAGGCCGCCGAGTACAGCTCGGCGCTGAAGATCCGGGGCATCCAGTACGACGCGCCGGGCCGCGACTCCAACCGCTGCGACGGCGGCAACACCGACGAGGAATACCTCACGATCGAGAACTACTCGCGGACGGCCACCGTCAACCTCAAGGGCTACGTGGTCAAGGACAAGGCAGGCAACCGCTTCAGGTTCACCGCCGACCACTACCTCCAGCCGGGCGACTCCGTGAAGCTGCGGGGCGGCAACGGCACCGACTCCGACGCCCGCAACGTCGTCTACCGCGACAACTGCAACTTCCTGTGGAACAACGACAAGGACTCGATCTACCTCATCAAGCCGTCGGGCGCCGGGGCGGACTCGCACGCGTACACCAAGAGCGGCAGCGACCGGGACGGCAACGGATACATCACGTACCACGGCTGAGCCGCGCCGGGTCATGAGCGGGACCCGCCCCAGGGCGGATGACGGGCGGGTCCCGCTCACCGAGTCATTGTCATGACCGGGCACGGCACGGGCCACGGGTGAACGGGGCACGGCCGGTGCGCGGCGCGCACACCCCGTGTGGACCCCCCGGAGGTTTGTTTCTCCCGTCGGCGACCATACTGGTACAAGCCCGTGCCCCCACCCACAGATGGACTCATGCCCAGCTCTGCCAGCCCCCGCCCCACGACTCCTCCCACGGTGTGGTCGGCCCGCGGCCGCCACACCGGTCCCGCCGCGCAGGACGTGCTCCGGCGCGGCCTGCGGCGGCACAAGGACGACGGGGCCCTGGACGACTTCCTCGAACTGCCCCGCGGCGAGGACGCCCAGCACTGGACCTTCGAAGCCCGCTGGCGGGTCGCCGGCACCGTCACCGTCCGCGCCCGGCTGACGGTCGAGCACGACACGGGAAGCGCCCAGGACTGGACCCTGGTCGCCGAGGCCGAGGCCCCCTGGGACCCGCGCTGGCCCTCCCCTGCCAGCCTGTTCTGGCCGGCGCGGGACGAGGCGGACTGGGCCCGCGACGTGGCCACCGGACTCCGCCTGGCGGACGTCAACGCCCTGCCCGAGGACGACAAGGCCGTACGCCGGGTGCTGCGGGACGCCGTGCGCGACGGCTGGAGCGTCCACGTCGTCGTCCACGAGGCGATGACCACCGGCCGCGCGGGCCGCGACCCCCTGGCCGCCAAGGTGCCGCCCGGCCTGCGGCACCGGGTGGTGGAGCACCGCGCCGCGCCCGGCCAGCTGCGCGTGGTGAACTGGGCGCTGCGCGAGTCCGGCGTGGAAGTGCCGCGCGGCGGTGCCGTGGTGCTGCCGGGCACCCCGGCGCCGTCCGGCTACGACGCGGAGGACTTCTCCGTCCGCAGCGTCTTCCTCGACGGCACCGAGCCCGCCGAACTGATCCACGCCGTCACCCGCTACGCCGCGCTCGCCCGCCCGCTCCCGGACGGCGCCGGGGAGGCCCTCACGGCGCTGCGCGAGGAGTGGCGGCTGCTGACGCTGCGGGAGGAACTGGAGCGCGAGCGGGGGCTCGTGGCGATGTACGCGGAGGCGCTGGAGGCCATGACGAACTCCCGCGACCTGTACCGGGAGGCGGCCGAGCAGGCGCACGCGGCGCTGGCCGCCTTCCGGGAGTCCGCGGACACCCTCACCGAACGGCCGTCCGGCGCACCGGCCCCCTCCCCGCTCCAGCAGTTCACCCGGACCTTCGAGCGCCTGAAGGCGTCGGCCCGCCCCCGCAAGGACGTCCCCGGCAGCCGGGAGCCGCACACGGACGCGGTCACGGACGCGAGCGCCGCGCGGCGGACCGCGGCCCCGGACCGCCAGGCGCCGTAGGGCGGCTGCGCACGTCGCCCGGCGGGCCCGTACCGCGCCGGGCGGGCGCACGGCGGCGCGGCGCGGGACGAGGGGGACGGATCGCGCGCCCCGCCGGACAGGTGAACGGGCCGATCCCGCGTCCTGGGTCCTGACGGGTGACGTGATGCGGCCGGGTGACGGTCGTCATGCAATGGGCGCGGCGTGAGGGGGAATCCGACCTGCGGTGCGTGCGGCGCCCGCCGCCGCCGGGAGGAGGGTCCGTGGACTCGACCACCACATGGATCGTCGTCGCTGTCGCCGTGGCGGCGGCGGTGGTGCTCGCCGTGGCCGTGGGGGTGCTCGCGCGCCTGGTGCGGACGCGGCGTCTGCTGCGCCGCGCCGGGCTGCCGACCGGATCACCGTGGGTGTTCTGGGGCGCCGTCCTGTACTTCGTGCTGCCCACCGATCTGATGCCCGATCCGGTGTATCTGGACGACATCGGCGTGCTCTTGCTGGCACTGCGCAGCCTGCGCCGTTCTCCCCAGGCGGAACCGCCGGACGCCGTCGGTCACGGAAAGTAAGGAAACCAACCACCCGTTCGATTCGTATAAGTAAGTGGAAACCGAAGTGCGTCGGCGCGCAGCGGGACGCGGCCGGGGACCGGCTCGATCGGAGCAGCACCTGTGAGGGAGAGACGATGCAACCGTTCGCGCTCAACTACGCACGGCCGGCAGCGGAGTCGGAGGTCACCGCTGCGTACGCCTACGACTCCGGTCTGCAGTTGAACGTGCTGCGTGACGGGCGGATAGCCGCCTGCGACCGCGCGCTGTTGCGGGAGTTGGGGACCACCACCTCCACGGCGGGATCGAAGACTCACTTCGACGACTGAACACAGGCCGCCCCAGATGACCGTTTTGATTCTGACCAGCGAAGCGGACGTGACGGCGGACATGGTGGTCGTCCACCTGAACGACGCCGCGGTCCCGGTGGTCCGGCTGGACCCCGCCGATCTGACCGGCGGGGCCGCGCTGTCGGGCGAGTACGCGCACGGCTCGTTCCACGGCCGGCTGTCCTCCGGGGGACGGCTGGTGAGCGTGAACGGGCTGCGCTCGATCTGGACGCGCAGGCCGGGGACCGCGGCGGCGCGCGCGGCCGCGCCCTCGGCGTGGCTGGCGGAGGAGGCGGAGCAGGCGCTGTACGGGATGCTGCGCGGCTGCGACGCGCGCTGGATGAACCATCCGGACGCCGCCCGGCGGGCCCGGTACAAGCCCTGGCAGCTGCGGGTGGCCCAGCGGTGCGGGCTGCCGGTGCCGGCCACGCTGATCACGACGTTCCCGCAGGCGGCCCGCGCGTTCGCCGTGCGCCATCCGGACCTGGTGGTCAAGCCGGTCTCCGGCACCCATCCCCAGGACCCGCCGCGGGCGGTGCCGACCAGCAGGGTCCCCCCGGACGCCGACTTCTCCGCGGTGGCGTTCGGCCCCACGCTGCTGCAGCGGCGGATCGCCAAGCGGGCCGACATCCGGCTCACCGCGGTGGGCGACCGGCTGCTCGCCGCCCGCAAGACGAGCGAGCCGGACGGCGAGGTGGACGTCCGGTTCACCGCGTCCGACGCCCCGTGGTGCCCGGTCGAGGTCCCGCCGCCGGTCGCCGAGGGGGTGCACGCCTATCTGCGGGAGGCCGAACTGTCCTACGGGGCCTTCGACTTCGCCGAGGACGCGGACGGCATGTGGTGGTTCCTGGAGTGCAACCAGTCGGGGCAGTTCGGGTTCATCGAGGTGGAGACGGGCCAGCCGATCTCCCGGGTCATCGCCGAGTGGCTGGCGCGGCCGGCGCCCGGGGTGGGCGCGGCGGGCGGCGGGGCGGACGCGGCGGCGCCGTGAGAGGGCTCAGATGCCCTGCGAGCCCGGCGGCAGGGCGCCGCGCTGCCAGACCGAGCCCTGCGGCACGGGCCGTACCGGGGCCGGGGCGGGTCCGGTGGACAGCAGCGGCTGCATCGCGAACTCGACTTCCCTGCTGACGCGTTCGGCCTCCCTGCGGACCTGGGTGGGGATGTCGCCGCGCTCGGCGACCAGCCGGTCGTAAATGGGGGAATCCTGGAACACCCTCGTAGCGCCTTCCTGTCGTGGCCCCTGTGTGCATTTGGGCACGGCTGTGGAGTGTAGGCGCCGACGCACACTGAAGTACGAATTCTGCCAGAGCGCTTGACGGGCGACGAACCAGTGCTATGTCCGTTTGCGCGGGTGGACGGGTGGACGGGTGGACGGGTGGACGGGGGGACGGGTGGACGGGTGGACGAGCCGCGGGGGCAGCGGGCCCCGGTGGCGGAACGGGTGGGCGGGCATGAGCGGTTCGTGTACGCCCGCCGCTCGGCCTTCCGCGCGGACCGCGGCGCCCGCCGCCTCGGTCACGGTGGGATGAATCACCCGACTCCGAACGGCCCGTGAGCAGTTGGACACCGTGAATCGCCCCTCCGCACGGACGGTGTACGCCCATGAACCGCTCCAGCCGCCTGTTGTGCCTGCTCCACGCCGCCACGAGCGCGGGACTCGCCTGGGTCTCGGTCCTGCAACTCCGCCACGGCCCCCTGTGGGCCGCCAGCCTGTTCGCCGCCGCCGGCCTGGTGCCGGTGATCGCCGTGGTGCGGGAGACCGTGATCGGTGAGCAGCGCCGGCTGATCGTGGAACTGGTCACCCGGTCCGTGCGCCGCGGTGACGCCACGGACGCGATCGTGCGCGCGGAACTCGACTCGGCCTGCTGCGAGCGCTGGTGGACCAGTCTGGGGCGGGCGCACGAGGCGACGTGCCGGCGCCGGCTGCCGCACGGCAGCAGTGCCGCCTGAGCCGGGGCCCGTGACGCCGGGGCGGGCCGGCGTCACGGGCGGGCGGTCAGCCTTCCAGGGCGGCGGTGACCTCCGTACGCAGGAGGGTCACGTAGTCGCGTGCCCAGCCCTCCACCGTGGGGCGGTCCCACAGGTCGGCCGAGTACTCGGCGAAGCCGCTCAGTCCGCCGCCGGCCGGCACGAGCCCGAAGGTGAGTTCCGCGCGGGCCGCGGCGGGCGCGAGGTCCTCGACGGCGGTGGTCAGGCCGGGCAGCGCGACCTCCGCCTCCAGCGAACTCTGGTACGCGAAGCCGACGTCCAGCCGGTCCGGGACCACCACGCCCCTGCGCTCCAGCATCGCGGGGGCGATGCGGCGGACGGGCAGGGCGTGGTCCATGCACTCCGCGGCGGTACGGGCGACGCGGTCCGTCAGCGCGGCGAAGGAGCCTTCGGCAGCGTCCCGCACCGGCAGCGCGAAGCCGGTGACCGTGCAGGCCAGCAGTGATTCGAAGGCGCGGCGCTCCCGGTTGGCGTAGGAGATGTTGAACACGACGTCGGGCCGGCCACAGGCGCGCGCGAGGAGCCGGCCGAGGGCCGCGGCGGTGACCGCGAACGGCGTGGTGCCGCGCACCCTCGCCAGGCGCTCGACGGCGGCCCGCAGTTCGGGCGGCACGGTGAACAGCACGGTCCCGCCGCGGCCGCTGGGGGTGTCGGGCCGGGGCCGGTCCAGCGGGAGGCCGACGGTGAAGGGCACCCCGTCGAGCCGGTCCAGCCAGAACCGCACCTTGCGCTCGTCCGCCGCCTCGTCGGCCTGCTCCCGCTGCCAGCGGGCGTAGGCGGCGGGCTGGCAGCCCACCGGCGGCAGGCCGTGCGGGACTCCCGCCGCGGCCGTGCCGTAGAGCGCGGCCAGTTCCTTCAGCAGCAGGCCGACCGACCAGCCGTCGCAGGCGGAGTGGTGCAGGACCAGCAGCAGGACCCAGGTGCTGGGGCCGGTGCGCAGCAGGCGCAGCGCCATCGGCGGCCCGCCCGTGGGATCGAGCGGGGTCCCGGCGGCCTCGGCGGCGGCCCGGTCCAGGGCCGCCGCCCGCTCCCGGTCGGCGAGCGCGGTCAGGTCCTCGACCGGAAGAGGGACCGGGCCGGGGCGCAGGACGTGCTGCTCCCAGCCGTCCCCGGCGCGGGCCAGCCGGGTGCGCAGCCCCTCGTGCCGCTCGACCAGCGTGGTCAGCGCCGTGCGCAACGCGGCCGCGTCCAGGTCGCCGCCCAGGGTGATCCGCAGGGCCACGTTGAAGACCTCGGGGAGGCGGTGCGCGGCGTGGACGGTGGCGAAGCGGGCCTGCTGCGCGGTGGCGGGCGCGATGTGCTCGACCGTGCCGGGCCCGGCCTGCTCCGGGGGTTCCTCCACCGCTCCCGCGAGGTGGTCCGTCATGGCCCGCAGGGTGGGCTCCTGGTAGAAGCCCAGCATCGGGTACTCGGTGCCGAACTCCTCCCGGACCCGGTTGACCAGGCGCATCGCGGTGATCGAGTGGCCGCCGAGGTCGAAGAAGGAGGCGTCGGACGCCAGGGCGTCGGCCGTGACGCCGAACTCCTCGGCCCACAGGGCGCGCAGCCGCCGCTCGACGACGACGCCCGGGTGGGCGGCGGGCGGCCCGTCCGGGGCGGCCGGCCG
>NZ_AGBF01000237.1 GCF_000225525.1 Streptomyces zinciresistens K42
GGGTCGGCTCGGAACGGGGGCTTCGCCGCGTCGGCCCCGGCCCCGGCCCGGACGGGCCGGGGCCGGCCCGAGCGGGGGTGATCTCCGCCGCCGGGCACGCGGGTTGGGCGTGCGGTGCGGCGACTTCCCCGGCGCGGGCGGTGCGTTCGGGTGGCGCGTCCGTCAACTCCCTTGCCGCAATCAGGAGTTCGAGATGCCGGGAGTCCGCTGCGAGGGAGTCGGTGCCACCGGCGCTGACCCGGTACCCGCCCCCGGTCGCGGGACCCGCGCGATCCCCTCCGTGCTCTCCCGCAGTACCAGACTGTGCGCCACGACGAGGTCCTGGGGCGACCTCACCGCGGCCGGGGAGGCACCCGCGGCCGGGGAGCCCGCGGCCTCGTCCATGCGCCGCCGGAGGAGGTCGACGGCGACCTTCGCCACCGCGCCCTTGTCGGGGGCGACCGTGCTCAGGGTGGGCACGCTGAACCGCCCGGCCTCCACGTCGTCGAAGCCGATGACCGCGACCTCCTCGGGCACCCGGACGCCCTGTTCGTACAGGGCCCGCAGCGCGCCCAGCGCCAACTGGTCGTTCAGGCACAGCAGCGCGTCCGGGCGGGCGCCCTCGCGCAGCGCGCGGGTCACCGCCTCGGCGCCGTCGGGCATCCGGAAGGACTCGACGGGCAGCAGCGCGGCCGGATCGTATGCGATCCCCGCCTGCGCGAGCGCCGCCCGGTAGCCGCGGGTCCGGGCCTGCGCCGTGCCCTGCCCGGTGTCGCTGCGGCCGCCGATGACCAGGACGCGGCGGCGGCCGAGGCCGATCAGGTGCGCGGTGGCCTCCCGCGCCGCCTTCTCGTTGTCGATGGCGACGTGGTCGGCGCCCTCCTCCAGCAGCTCGCCGATCAGCACGGTGGGCGGGGCGTCCGCGCGGTCGCGCAGATCGTCCGGGGTCAGGGCGAGCGGGCTCAGGATGACGCCGTCCACGAAGCTGGAGCCGAAGCCGGACAGGGCCGCCAGTTCGTGGTCGCGGTCGGCGGCGGTCTGGTGGATCAGCACCGTCAGCGAGCACCGCTCCGCCTCCCGGACCACGTGCCGGGCGAGTTCGGCGAAGTACGGGACGTCGAGTTCCGGGATGACCAGCGCGATGATGCCGGTGCGGCCCTGGCGCAGATGGCGGCCCGCCAGGTTCACCCGGTAGCCGAGCTCCTCGATGGCGTCGCGGACCACGCGCCGCGTGCGGTCCGACACATGGGTGTAGTCGTTGATGACGTTGGAGACCGTCTTCTCCGACACCCCCGCCAGCCGCGCGACGTCCTTGATCCTCGGTCGTGCCACCGAAACCTCCCTGCCCGTGAGCGCTGCCGAGTGTATGTCCCGGCAGGCCGAGGACCGGCGGCGCGTCGCTCCCGCCCGCCGGGCCCTCGTTTTCCGGCCGCGCCTCCTGGCTCTTTACAGCCAAATGTACATCGATGTAAAAACGAGCCACGCACCGGTTCCGCCGGTGCGCCCCCGGCCGGCCCTGGGCGGTGGGACGCCGAGGCGACGGCTGCCCGCCGCAGGACCGGTCTGCGTGTCCGGCCGTCGGAAGGTCCGCGATGATCACCCGCTTCCCCGCTCCACCGCCAGAAGCCGCACCCGGTGCGGCACCCGGTCTCACCCGCCGCCGGCTGCTGCGCAACGGCACGGCCGCCGCCGGCGCGCTGCTCGCCGCGGCCCCGCTGTCCGGCTGCGCCTCATCCGCCGCCGCGGACAACTCGGCGCTCAGCGTCTGGGACCTGTTCCAGGGCGGCGACGGCATGCTGATGGACGACATGATCAAGGCCGTCTCCCGGGGCCCGCGGGGCTTCGACGTCGAGCGCACGATCCTCGACTGGGGCCCGTCGTACTACACCAAGCTGGCCATGTCCGCCGCCGGCGGCCGGGCCTCCGACGTGGCGATCATGCATCTGTCCCGGCTGGCCGGCTACGCGCCCGGCGGGCTCCTCGACCCCTTCGACCTCGACCTGCTCGCCGAGTTCGGCGTCACTCGCCGCGATTTCCTCCCGGGCGTCTGGGCACGCACCCAGCACGCCGGAACCGTCTACGCCGTCCCGCTCGACGTCCACCCGTTCATCGTGTTCTACGACGAGGACATCGCGGACAAGGCCGGACTCCTCGACTCCGAGGGCGAGCTGGCCGAGATGGGTTCCCCGGAGGCCCTGCTCGACGCGGGCAGAAAGCTCGCCGAGGCCACCGGGCAGAAGGGCATCCTCTTCGGGCACGTCACCGACACGGCCCAGAACTGGCGGCAGTTCGCCGCCCTCTACGCCCAGACCGGCGCCTCCTTCACCCTGCCCGACGGCGGGCCCCCGCAGATCGACGTCGACGCGGCGATCCGCGTCGTGACCTTCATGCAGCGGCTCTTCGACGGCCGTACCAACCCCAACAACCTGGACTACTACGGCTCGATCGCCGGCTTCACGGGCGGCCGCGGCGGCATGGCCATGCTCGGCGGCTGGGAACTGCGCACGCTCAAGCAGTCCAAGATCCGCCTCGGCGCCGCCCGCTTCCCCCAGGTCTTCGAGAAGCCGGCCGTCTACGCCGACAGCCACAGCTTCGTCCTCCCGCACCAGAAGAACCCCGACCCCGCCCGGCGCCGCGAGGCCCACCGGTACATCGCGGCGATCGTCAAGCAGAGCCTCACCTGGGCCGCCGCCGGCCACATCCCCGCCTACCAGCCCGTGATCGCCGAGCGCCGGTACGCCGCCCTCGACCCGCAGTCCTCCTACGCGGACGCGGCGGAGGTGGCCGTCCTCGACCCGCCGAACTGGTTCGCCGGCGCCGGCTCCAACTTCCAGAACCGCATGTGCCAGCCGCTCCAGTCGGCGCTGCTCGGCAACACCTCCGCCGAGAAGGCGGTCCGCCAGATGGTCCGCGAGGCGGACACGCTGCTGCGGCAGCCCAATCCGGTGGCCTGACGAGCAGAAGGAGTGACCCACGTGACCACCACCGCACCCCCCGGCGCCGACGCGGTGACCGCACCCGCAGGGGACCGCCCCGGCCGCCCGCGCGGGATCGGCCGCGGCCGTACGGGCAAGGGACCCGGCCTCGTCTTCGTCCTGCCGTTCCTGCTCGTGTTCGCCCTGTTCCTGGTGTGGCCCGTCGTGCACGGACTGTGGCTGAGCCTCACCGACAGCTCGCTGGCACTGCGCGACACCACCTTCGTCGGCTTCGACAACTACGCCGAGGCGTTCGGCGACCCGGACGTCTGGAGCAGTCTCGGCAACACGGTCGTCTTCACGGCCGCCTCCAGTGTCCCGCTGGTCCTGATCGCCCTCGGCATGGCCCTGCTCGTGCACAGCGGCCTCGCCGGGCAGTGGGTCTGGCGCCTCGCCTTCTTCGCCCCCTACCTGCTCCCCGTCACCGTGGTCACCCTGATCTGGACCTGGCTCTACCAGCCGGAGGTCGGGCTGGCGAACCAGTTCCTGGACGCCCTCGGCCTCGGACCCGTCGGCTGGCTCTCCGACGAGGCCGTCGCCATGTGGGCGATCGCCGCCCTCACCGTCTGGTGGACGGTCGGCTTCAACTTCCTGCTCTACCTCGCCGCCCTCCAGTCGCTGCCCGCCTCCTCCTACGAGGCCGCGGCCCTGGACGGCGCCGGAGCCTGGCGGCGGCTGTGGTCCGTCACCCTGCCGCAGCTGCGCCGCACCACGGTGCTCGTCGCCATGCTCCAGATCCTCGCCTCGCTCAAGGTCTTCGACCAGATCTACATCCTCACCAAGGGCGGCCCGAACGGCTCCACCCGCCCCGTCCTGGAGTACGTCTACGACGTCGGGTTCACCGGCTACCGGCTGGGCTACGCCTCCGCGGTCTCCTATCTCTTCTTCGCCCTCGTCATCGTCGTCTCGCTCGTGCAACTGCGTCTCTTCCGCCAGGAGGACTGACCGTGTCCGCCACCGCAACACCCCCGCGCCCGCGGCGCCGCACCCCCTCGGCCGCCGCGCAGCCCTCCCTGGTCCTCGGACACGGCCGGCTGCCGCGCGTCCTCGCCGGCACGGCGCTCGGCGTCCTCGCAGCCGTCTGGCTGCTGCCGTTCGTCTGGGCGGTCGCCACCTCGCTGCAGAGCGAGCAGGACGCCGCCTCGCCCGGTCTTTCCCCGGTCAAGGGCGCCCTCACCGGGCAGGCGTACCGGCAGATCCTGGAGCGCGGCAACGTCACGGTCTGGGCCTTCAACAGCCTCCTGATCGCCGGGCTGGTCACGCTGATCACGGTCGCCGTCTCCACCCTCGCGGCCTACGGCTTCTCCCGCGGCGCCTTCCGCGGCCGCAGGGCCCTGCTCGCCGCGACGGTCGCCGCCATCCTCGTCCCGCCGCAGCTGCTCGTCGTGCCGCTCTTCCGGCAGATGGTGCTCTTCAACCTGGTGGACACCTACGCGGCCGTCATCCTGCCGCAGGTCGTCGCGCCGATGATGGTCTTCATCCTCAAGCGCTTCTTCGACGCCGTGCCGCGCGAACTGGAGGACGCGGCACGCATCGACGGCGCCTCCGAGTTCCGGGTCTTCCTGTCGATCGTGCTGCCCCTGTCCCGGCCGATCGTCGCCGCCGTGGCGATCTTCGTCTTCATCGGGGCGTGGAACAACTTCATGTGGCCGTTCATCGTCACCAACGACCCCGGCCTGATGACCCTCCCCGTCGGCCTGGCCACCGTCAAGGACGCCTTCGGCATCCAGTACGCCCAGTCCATGGCGTCCGCGCTGCTCGCGGCCCTGCCGCTGATCGTGGTGTTCCTCTTCTTCCAGCGCCGCATCGTCGACTCCGTCGCCACGACCGGACTCGGCGGATCCTGACCCCGCCCCACCCGCAGGCCGGCGGCGGCACCGCCGGCCCCCGATCCACTGGAGCACCTGTGCCCACTCACTCCGTACCGCGCCCGGAGTACCCGCGCCCGCAGTTCGTGCGACGCGACTGGCTCAACCTGAACGGCGCCTGGCAGTTCGAGACCGACCGGGGGGACAGCGGGCTCGAACGCGGCCTGCCCGGCCGGGAACTGCGCGACGAGATCCTCGTCCCCTTCCCGCCCGAGTCCGAGCTCTCCGGCATCGGCGACACCGACTTCCTGCACGCCGTCTGGTACCGGCGCGCCCTCACCCTGCCCGCCGACTGGGCCGGACGCCGTGTGCTGCTGCACTTCGGCGCGGTCGACCACGACACCACCGTGTGGGCCGACGGCCGCGAGGTCGCCCGCCACCGCGGCGGCTTCACCCCCTTCACCGCCGACCTCGGCGACATCGCGGACGGCGGCGAGGTCGTCATCACCGTCCGGGCCCGCGACTCCAGGTCCGGCCCCCAGGCCCGCGGCAAGCAGGCCGTCCGGTACGCCAACCACGACTGCAACTACACGCGCGTCACCGGGATCTGGCAGACCGTCTGGCTGGAGCCCGTCCCCGAGGTGCACCTGCGGCGCCCGCGCATCACCCCCGACCTCGCCGGCTCCGCCTTCCACCTCGAACTCCCGCTCTCCGGCAACCGCCCCGGCCACCGGGTGCGCGCCGTCCTCAGCGACGCCTCCGGCGAGGTCGCCCGCGCCGAGGCACGCGCCGACCTGGACCTGGCCCCCCGGCTGCACCTGACGGTTCCCGACGACCGGCGCCGCGAGTGGAGCCCCGAGGACCCGCACCTGTACGCCCTCAGGCTGGAACTCCTCGACGCGGGCGGGCACCTCGTCGACAGCGCGGAGAGCTACGCGGGCCTGCGCGCCGTCGGCCTGCGCGGCAAGGCCGTCCTGCTCAACGGCCGCCCGGTCTTCCAGCGCCTCGTCCTGGACCAGGGCTGGTACCCGGACGGGCTGATGACCGCGCCCACCGACGAGGCCCTCGTGCGCGACATCGAACTCGCCCTGGAAGCGGGCTTCAACGGCGCCCGGCTGCACCAGAAGGTCTTCGAGGAGCGCTTCCTCTACCACGCCGACCGCCTCGGCTACCTGGTCTGGGGCGAGTTCGGCGACTGGGGCTGCGAGGTCGGCGGCTCCTCGGGCGACAACCAGCAGCCCGACGCCTCCTACGTCGCCCAGTGGCTGGAAGCCCTGGAGCGCGACTACTCCCACCCCTCGATCATCGGCTGGTGCCCGCTGAACGAGACCTACCAGAAGCTCCACGACCGCATCACCGCACTCGACGCGGTCACCCGGGCGATGTTCCTCGCCACGAAGGCGATGGACACCACCCGCCCGGTGATCGACGCCTCCGGCTACGCCCACCGGGTCGCCGAGACCGACATCTACGACTCCCACCACTACGAGCAGGACCCGGAGACCTTCCGGGAACTGATGTCCGGCCTCGCCAAGGGCGACCCGTTCGTCAACGCCCATGAGAGCGGCGCCCTTTACTCCCTTCCCTACGCCGGACAGCCCTACTTCGTCAGCGAGTTCGGCGGCATCTGGTGGGACCCCGAGGCGGCCGCCGCCCAGTCCGGCGAGGACCGCACCGAGTCCTGGGGATACGGCGAACGGGTCCGTGACGAGGAGGAGTTCCACGCCCGCTTCAGCGGCCTGACCGCAGTCCTGCTGGCCGACCGCGACATGTTCGGCTACTGCTACACCCAGTTGACGGACGTCTTCCAGGAGCAGAACGGCATCTACCGCTTCGACCGCGGCACCAAGCTGGACGTCACCCGCGTCCGCGCCGCCCAGCTGCGCCCGGCCGCCATCGAGGAGACCGGGGGGACGCAGGAGGGCCCGGCCTGACCCGGCGGGACCGCGCGAGCGCGCGGCCGCCGACGGCCCTGGAGCGACAGACGCGTCCCCCGGTCTCCGTCCTGGAGACCGGGGGACGCGTCAGTTTCCCGGGACGGCAGGCGGCGCACGACGCGCCGGGACCGCCCGCCCGGATCGTGCCTCCCGGGGCGGATGACAGGGGTGCCGTCGGGCAGCTCGCGCACCATCGGGATGCCCGGCCGGTGCGGCGCCCCCTCAGCGCCTGCGGCCCCGCGCCGCCCAGCCGCTGCCGATCCCCGCGACGTGCAGGGCCAGACACATGAGCCCGAGCAGCATGAAGTTGGTCGACGTGAAGACGTCGTTGGTGGATATGTCCGCCGCGTTGATGAGGAAGGAGATGAAGAAAAGGACCGCCGCGACAATGCCCAGCACGATGTGCCTCCTCGGTGAAGGGAGTGGATGGTTGGTGCCGTTCTCGCGTATGCCCCGGGTCCGCGCCCTCACGCACGGCACCGGCGCGCGGGCGTACGGCGGGCGATGTGTGCGCCGTACAGTGGAATGAACGGGTGTCTCCCGTCATCCCACCCTCCGCACGGGAGCACCGATGCACCACCCGGCCGGACCCCCGGACGACGACTCCGGCACGCTCTTCGGACTCGACGCCCTCGGCCCCCGCCCCGCCGGCGCCTCCCCCGGGACCGGCCGCCCGCCCCGTGCGGAGCCCCACCTCGACTCCGCCGCCGCCCGCCGCCTTCTGCCCGTGCGGGAGATCTTCGCCGAGCCCGCGGCCGCCGCGTCCCCGCGCGGCCGGCAGATCATCGCCCGCCACCCCGGCGCCCGGGTGACCCCTGTGCGGTCCCACTGGAACATCCCCGGCCTGCACGGCAACGAAGGCAGCGTCGAGCGCTGGGTGCGCATCAAGGGCGAGACCCTGGTCCTGGGGGAGAAGAAGACGCTCGCCACGCGTCCCAACGGCAGATCCGCGGACTGGATCGCCCCCGGCACCTCCAACGGCTGCGCCATGGCGTGCGCCTACTGCTACGTCCCCCGCCGCAAGGGCTACGCCAACCCCGTCACCGTCTTCACCAACATCGACCGTATCCTCGCCCATCTCGCCCGCCACGTGGCGGGCCAGGGCCGCAAGCCCGAGCCGAACCAGTGCGACCCCGAGGCGTGGGTCTACGACATCGGGGAGAACGGCGACTGCTCGGTGGACGCCCTGATCTGCGACAACACCGCGGACCTGGTCCACGCCTTCCGGCAGTGGCCCACCGCCAAGGCGTCCTTCGCGACCAAGTTCGTCAACCCCGGCCTGCTGGCCCTCGACCCCCGAGGCCGTACCCGTGTCCGCTTCTCCGTGATGCCGCCCGACGACTCCCGGCTGCTGGACGTGCGCACCTCACCGGTCGCCGAACGCGTGGCCGCCGCCGCGGACTTCCTCGACGCCGGGTACGAGGTGCACTTCAACCTCTCGCCCGTCGTGGTCCGGCCCGGCTGGGAGGGCGCCTGGGCCGAACTGCTCGACCACCTCGACGACGTCCTGCCGCCCCGGGTGAAGCGGCAGGCCGCCGCGGAGGTGATCATGCTGACGCACAACCGGGAGCTGCACGAGGTGAACCTCGGCTGGCATCCCCGCGCCGAGGACGTGCTGTGGCGGCCCGAACTCCAGCAGGCGAAGCGCTCGCAGAACGGCGCCCTCAACGTCCGCTACCGCGACGGCGCCAAGGGCGAGGCCGTACGCACCCTGCGCTCCCTCGTCGAGGCCCGTGCGCCGTGGCTGCGTGTGCGGTACGCCTTCTGACGGCGAAGGCGCCCTCCGACAGCCGAGCTGGTTCCAAACCTCTGCCGAATTCCCCAGTATTTCCTTCATAAACAAGGCAGTTTCAAAGATTGCGAGGGGATCGGTAGGGCATTCGGTGGGTCAGGAGGTTGATAACTATGGTTCCCCTGCTTCTTGTTCTGCTTCTCGCGGTCGTTCTGTTCGGTGCGGGCTTCGCCGTGAAGATCCTCTGGTGGATAGCGCTCGCCGTCCTGGTGCTGTGGCTGCTCGGTTTCGTCATGCGCTCCACGACGACCGGCGGCGGACGGGGTCGCTGGTACCGATGGTGACCTGACACCGTACGCGTAACGCCCCGGGGGCNCC
>NZ_AGBF01000236.1 GCF_000225525.1 Streptomyces zinciresistens K42
ACGAACCCCCGCAGCGTCGTCCCGCCGGGGGCGGTGCCCGGCGCCGCCGCCCGCAGGTCCCGCGACTCGCGGCCACCCCCTTGCCTGATCAGGTGCCGTCTGCATTACTGAGGGCACGTACACAGACCGAACGATCGGTCGCCCTGGACATCACGGTCGGCGAGGGAGCAGTCCCCATGGCGGATGCGACGGAGTTGCCGGACTCGGGTGAACGGCTCGGCCCCGAGGCGTTGCGGACGCTGCAGCTGGAGCGGCTCAGGGCCTCGCTGCGGCACGCGTACGACAACGTGCCGTTCTACCGGGAGTCCTTCGACAGGGCCGGGGTGCGCCCCGAGGACTGCCGGTCGCTCGGCGACCTGGCCCACTTCCCGTTCACGGTCAAGGCCGACCTGCGCGAGAACTACCCGTACGGGATGTTCGCCGTGCCCCAGGACCGGATCCGCCGGCTGCACGCCTCCAGTGGCACCACCGGGCGCCCCACGGTCGTCGGCTACACCGACGGCGACCTGTCCGTGTGGTCCGACATGGTGGCCCGGTCGATCCGGGCGGCGGGCGGGCGCCCCGGCGACAAGGTCCATGTGGCGTACGGCTATGGACTGTTCACCGGAGGGCTCGGCGCGCACTACGGCGCCGAACGGCTCGGCTGCACGGTCATCCCGGCGTCCGGCGGCATGACGGCCCGGCAGGTCCGGCTGATCGAGGATCTGCGGCCCGAGGTCATCATGGTGACGCCGTCGTACATGCTCACCCTGCTCGACGAGTTCGAGCGCCAGGGCGTGGACCCGCGCGGCACCTCGCTGCGGGTCGGCATCTTCGGCGCCGAGCCCTGGACCGAGCGGATGCGCCAGGAGATCGAGGAGCGCTTCGCCATCGACGCCGTCGACATATACGGGCTCTCGGAGGTCATGGGACCGGGTGTGGCGCAGGAGTGCGTGGAGACCAAGGACGGTCTGCATGTGTGGGAGGACCACTTCTACCCGGAGATCGTCGACCCGGTCACCGGTGAGGTGCTGCCCGACGGCGCGGAGGGCGAGCTGGTCTTCACCTCGCTGACCAAGGAGGCGATGCCCGTCGTGCGGTACCGCACGCGGGATCTGACGCGGCTGCTTCCGGGGACGGCCCGGGTGTTCCGCCGGATGGAGAAGATCACCGGGCGCAGCGACGACATGGTGATCCTGCGCGGCGTGAACCTCTTCCCCACGCAGATCGAGGAGATCGTGCTGCGCACCCCGGGAGTGGCGCCGCACTTCCAGCTGCGGCTGACGCGCGAGGGCCGGCTCGACGCGCTGACCGTGCGGGCGGAGGCCCGCCCCGACGCGCCGCCGGAGGTCCGGGACGCCGCTGCGCGCGCGATCGCGGCGGCCGTCAAGGACGGTATCGGGGTCTCGGTCGCCGTGGAGATCGTGGAACCGGAGTCGCTGGAGCGTTCCGTGGGGAAGATCCGGCGGATCGCGGACCTGCGTCCCCGTTAGGGCCCTGACCGATCTCCGCGTGATCCGTCGTCGCGATCGGGTCCGGCCAGACGTCACGGCGTACGGCCCGGCCGCGCTCACGGCCTCGGCGCCCGCTCCTCCGGGCCGCCTCAGCTCGCGGCGAACCGGTCCCGCAGCTCCCGTTTGAGGATCTTGCCGCTGGCGTTGCGCGGGAGCCCGTCCACGAAGAGGACCCGCTTGGGCGCCTTGAAGTGGGTGATCCTCTCGCGCGCGTGGGCGATGAGTTCGGCCTCGCTCACCTCGCCCCGCGGGACGACGACCGCCGTGACGGCCTCGATCCACCGCTCGTCGGGCAGGGCGATCACGGCGACCTCGGCGACGGCCTCGTGCGAGTGGAGCGCGTCCTCGACCTCCCGTGAAGCGACCAGCACACCGCCGGAGTTGATGACGTCCTTCACCCGGTCGACGATGGTGTAGTAGCCGTGCGCGTCGCGCACCGCGAGGTCGCCCGAGCGGAACCAGCCCTCCCGGAAGGCCGCGGCGGTCGCCTCGGGATCGTCCCAGTAGCCCTCGCACAGCTGAGGGGAGCGGTAGACGATCTCCCCGGCGCTGTCGTCGGGGACCTCCTCCCCGTCCTCGTCCACCAGGCGCGCGTCGACGAAGAGGACGGGACGGCCGCAGGACTCCAGCCGTCCCTTGTGCTCGTCGGGCGCCAGCACCATCGCCAGCGGGCCGATCTCGCTCTGCCCGAAGCAGTTGTAGAAGGCCAGGCCGGGCAGGCGGGCGCGCAGCCGCTCCAGGACCGGCACCGGCATGACCGAGGCGCCGTAGTACGCCTTGCGCAGCCCGCGCAGGTCGCGGGTGGCGAAGTCGGGGCGGCCCGCGAGGCCGATCCAGACCGTGGGCGGGGCGAACAGGCTGTCCGCGCGGCCCTGTTCGATCAGGTCGAGGAGCCGGTCGCCGTCGGGGGAGGCGAGTACGAGGTTGGTGGCGCCTACCGCCAGGTACGGCATCAGGAAGACGTGCATCTGCGCCGAGTGGTACAGCGGCAGCGAGTGCACGGGCCGGTCGCCGGCGCTCAGGTCCAGGGCGGAGATCGCGCTCAGGTAGGCGTGGACCAGGGCGCGGTGCGTCATCATCGCGCCCTTGGGCAGGGCCGTCGTACCGGAGGTGTAGAGGAGTTGCACCACCTCCTCCGGCCGGGGCTCGGGGCCCTCGTGGAGGGGCGCCGTCGCCTGGCGGGCCAGCAGCGAGTCCTCCGTGTGGCGCAGCGCCATGGCGGGGACGCCGCCGGGGAGCCGGTCGGCGAGGCCGGGGTCGGTGAGGACGAGGGAGCTTCCGCTCTGCCCGACGATGTGGGCCAGGTCGCCGCCGGTGAGGTTCTGGTTGACGGGGACGTGGACGAGCCGCGCGCGGGCGCAGGCCAGGAAGGCGATGAGGTAGGCGCCCGAGTTGTGGCCGTAGGCGGCGACACGGTCCCCCGGCGACAGGCCCCGGGCGAGCAGGACGCCCGCCGCGCGGGAGACCGCGTCGTCGAGTTCCCGGTAGGTCCACGCGCTCTCGCCGTCGTCGAGCGCGACGCGCTCCGGAGTGCGCCGTGCGCTGCGGCGCAGCACCGCGTCGACCGTGCTGCCGTGTGCTGGCGTCATGACACATGATCCTGGGTGCCGCGCACGGACGGGTCAAGGCGCGCGCCGACACCTGACGGAGGAGGCATACCCGTTGGTACGCTCGACGGCTCCTTCCCTCAACGACGTTGGGAGGCACGATGCGCACCCGCCCCAGACGGATCGTCGTCGCGGCCGTCGCCCTGCTCGCCACCGCGGCGGGGCTGCCCGCGGTGGCCGCGGACCGGCACGGCCCCCGGGACCGGAGTCACCAGCCCTCGGACGGCGGTCTGACGGCCACCGTCCGCTACACCGAGTACGGCATGGCGCACATCGTCGCCGGGGACTACCGCTCCCTCGGCTTCGGCACCGGGTGGGCGCAGGCCGCCGACCAGGTGTGCACGCTCGCCGACGGCTTCGTGACGGTCCGCGGTGAACGCTCGCGCTACTTCGGCCCGGACGCGGCGACCGACTTCTCGCTGTCCTCCGCCGGCACGAACCTCTCCAGCGACCTCTACTTCGCCGGAGTGCGCCGGGCCGGCACGGTGCAGAGGCTGCTCGCGCAGCCCGCGCCCCGCGGCCCGAGCCGGCAGGTCGTGGACCTCATGCGGGGGTTCGCCGCCGGGTACAACACCTGGCTGCGCCAGAACCGGATCAGCGACCCGTCCTGCAAGGGCGCGTCCTGGGTGCGGCCCGTCAGCTCGCTGGACGTGGCGTCCCGCTTCTACGCCTTCGCCGTGCTGGGCGGACAGGGCGGTTCGGTGGACGACATCACCTCGGCCCGGCCCCCCTCCGCGTCCGCGGCCGGGTCGCGGGCCGCGGACGTGGACCCCGGGGCGCTGGCGAAGGCGGTGCGCGAGCGGGCCGCCGACGCGGACATGGGGTCCAACGCGGTCGCCTTCCGGGGCGACACCACGGCGAACGGCCGGGGTCTGCTGCTGGGCAACCCGCACTACCCGTGGCAGGGCGGCCGCCGCTTCTGGCAGGTGCAGCAGACGATTCCGGGGGAACTGGACGTCGCGGGCGCCTCGCTGCTGGGCTCGCCGACGGTCTCCATCGGCTACAACTCCAGGGTGGCGTGGAGCCACACGGTGTCGACCGGTGTCCCGTTCAACCTGCACCGGCTGACACTGGATCCGGCCGACCCGACGGTGTACCTCGTGGACGGGGTGCGCGAGCGGATGACCGAGCGGACCGTGACGGTGGCCGTCAAGGGCGGCCCGCCGGTGACGCGCACCCAGTGGTGGACCCGGTACGGCCCGGTCGTGGCGTCCTCGGACGGCGGTCTCCCGCTGCCGTGGACCGCGACGACGGCGTACGCGCTCAACGACCCCAACGCGGCGAACATGCGCTTCGCCGACACCTCGCTGGGCTTCTCCAAGGCGCGCGGTACGGCCGACGTCCTCGCCTCCCTGGCCCGCTACCAGGGTCTGCCGTGGGTCAACACGGTGGCCGCGGACTCCTCGGGGCGTTCCCTGTTCACGCAGTCCCAGGTGCTGCCGCGGATCACCGACGACCTCGCGGCCCGGTGCTCCACGGACGTCGGCCGGGTCACCTATCCGGCGGCGGGCCTCGCCGTGCTGGACGGGTCGCGCGCGGACTGCGCGCTCGGCAGTGACGCGGACGCCGTCCAGCCGGGGACGTTCGGGCCCGCGCGGATGCCGACGCTGAAGGACGCGCCGTACGCAGAGAACAGCAACGACTCCGCCTGGCTCGCCAACACCGGGCGGCCGCTGACCGGTTACGAGCGGATCTTCGGAACCGTCGGCACCCAGCGCTCGCTGCGGACGCGGGGCGCACTCGAGGACGTGGCGGCGATGGCGGAGCGCGGCGGGCTGACCGTGCGGGACCTGGAGCGCCAGCAGTTCGCGAACCGGGTGCCCGCGGGGCGGCTGGCGGCGGCCGACACGGCGAAGGCGTGTGCAGCGCTGCCGGGCGGCACCGCGACGGGCAGCGACGGCACGGCGGTCGACGTCTCGCGGGCGTGCGCGGTGCTCGCGGACTGGGACCGCACGATGGACAGCTCCAGCCGGGGCGCGCTGCTCTTCGACCGGTTCTGGCGCAAGCTCTCGGCGAAGGTGCCGGCCGCCCAGCGGTGGAAGGTGCCGTTCTCGGCGGCGGATCCCGTGGGCACGCCGAACACCCTGAACACGGCCGCGCCCGGGTTCGCCACGGCCCTGGCCGACGCGGTCGGTGAACTGCGGGCCGCGGGCATCGCGCTCGGTTCGCGGCTCGGGGAGCGGCAGGTGGTCGTGCGCGACGGCCGGCGCATCCCGGTGTCCGGCGGCACGGAGGGGCTCGGGGTCTGGAACAAGGTGGAGCCGGTGTGGGATCCGGCGCGCGGCGGCTACACGGACGTGACGACCGGCTCCAGCCACATCCAGGCGGTCGGCTGGGACGGCAGCGGCTGCCCGGTGGCGCGCACGCTGCTGGCGTACTCCCAGTCCTCGAACCCGAACTCGCCCTCCTACAGCGACCAGACGCGGCTGTTCTCCCAGGAGAGGTGGGTGACGGCGCGCTTCTGCGAGAAGGACGTGCTGGCGTCGCCGGCGCTGCGGATCGTCCGGGTGCGCGAGCGCTGAGCCCCCGGGGCGTGTGTTCCGTCCCCGTGTGGTCCCGTCCCCTGTGGCGGGACCACACGGGTGCTGCCCCATGTGGTCTCGTCCTCCGGGGCAGGGGTACCGGGGCCGTGTGGCAGGGCCACATGGGTACGGGGCCGTGTGGCCCCGCCACACATGGCCGCACCCCACGTGGGCGCACCCCACGTGGCCGCATCTCAGTCCTACGCCCACCTATGGGTGCTCCCCCGGCGGCGTCCGCCGGGCACAGACGGCCGGCTGACAGGGCGCCTCGCGGCTCACATGCGCCGTGTGCGGCCCTCCCAGTACGGGTCCCGCAGCCTGCGCTTGTACAGCTTGCCGTTGGGGTCGCGGGGCAGTTCGGCGACGAAGTCGACGCTCCGGGGCCGTTTGTAGCCGGCGAGCCGCGCGGCGCAGTGGTCGAGGATCGCGGCGGCGAGGGCGGGGTCCGGTGTGTGGCCGGGGGCCGGTTCGACGACCGCCTTGACCTCCTCGCCCCAGTCGTCGTGGGGGATGCCGAAGGCGGCGGCGTCGGCGACCGCGGGGTGCGCCAGCAGGGCCGCCTCGATCTCGGCGGGGTAGATGTTGACCCCGCCCGAGATGATCATGTCGATCTTGCGGTCGCGCAGGAAGAGGAAGCCGTCGGCGTCCAGACAGCCGAGGTCGCCGACGGTGAAGAAGTCGCCGATGCGGTTCTTCCGCGTCTTGGCGTCGTCCTTGTGGTAGGCGAATCCCCCGGTGTTCATCTTCAGGTACACGGTGCCGAGTTCGCCGGGCGGGAGCCGGTTGCCGTCGTCGTCGAAGATCGCGAGTTCGCTGATGGGCCAGGCCCTGCCGACCGTGCCGGGCTTGTTCAGCCAGTCCTCGGCGGTGGCGAAGGCGCCGCCGCCCTCGCTGGCCGCGTAGTACTCCTCCACGCACGGCCCCCACCAGTCCAGCATCGCCCTCTTCACGTGGTCGGGGCAGGGCGCCGCCCCGTGGACGGCGTGCCGCATGGAGGACACGTCGTAGCGGGCGCGCACGTCCTCGGGGAGGGCGAGGAGGCGGTGGAACTGGGTGGGGACCATGTGGGTGTGCGTGCAGCGGTGGGTGTCGATCAGGCGGAGCATCTCCTCGGGCGTCCACTTGTCCATGAGGACGAGCCGGTGGCCGATGTGCAGGGAGGCGCCCGCGAACTGGAGTACGGCGGTGTGGTACAGCGGCGAGCAGACCAGGTGCACGTTCTCCTCGAAGGGCCGGATGCCGAAGATCCCGAGGAAGCCGCCGAGGTGGGACTCCTCCGGGGGCCTGCCGGGCAGGGGGCGGCGGATGCCGCGGGGGCGGCCGGTGGTGCCCGAGGTGTAGTTCATGACCCAGCCGAGCGTGCGGTCGGCGGGCGCGGACTCCGGTTGCCCCGCGAGGAGTTCGGCGTACGGCCGGAAGCCGCGGACCCCGCCGACGGCGTAGCGGTGACTCGCGGGCAAGGCGGCCTCGTCGGCGGCGCGGCGGGCGGTCGCGGCGAACCGCTCGTGGGCGACGAGCACCTTGGCTCCGGAGTCGGCGACGATCCAGGCGATCTCGGGGGCGACGAGGTGGTGGTTGACGGGCACGAGGTAGAACCCGGCCTGGCTGGCGGCCAGATAGGCCGTGAAGAACTCCACGCCGTTGGGCAGGACGACGGCGAAGGCGTCGCCGCGGTGCAGTCCGGCGGCGCGCAGGCCGTGGACGAGGCGGTTGGCGTCGGCGTGCAGCCGTCCGGCGGTCCACTCCCCGCCGTCGGGGGCGACGAGGACGGGCCGGGCGGGGTCGGCGGCGGCCTGGGCCCAGAAGCCGACGGGTGCGGTGGCGGCGCGGGCCGCGGTGGGGCGGGTCACCGGGCGCTCCTTCCGGCGATGCGGTTGACGCGGTCGACGGCCCGCTCGAAGCCGCGGGTGAGGTCGTCGAAGACCGCCTGGACACTGCGTTCGCTGTTCATCCGGCCGACGATCTGCCCGACGGGCGTGCCGAGCAGCGGGTCGACCTCGTACTTCTGGATGCGGGAGACCGCCTCGGCCACCAGCAGTCCCTGGAGGGGCATGGGCAGGGTGCCGGGTCCGTCCGCGTCGTCCCACGCCTCGGTCCATTCGGTGCGCAGCTGGCGGGCGGGTTTGCCGGTCAGGGCGCGGGAGCGGACGGTGTCGCCGGAGCCGGCGGCGAGGAGCTTGCGGGTGAGGGCGGGCGAGTGCAGGTCCGCCTCCGTGGTGGTCAGCCACACGGAGCCCAGCCACACACCCTGCGCGCCGAGGCTGAAGGCGGCGGCGACCTGCGGTCCGCTGCCGATGCCGCCCGCCGCCAGCACGGGCAGGGGGTCGACCGCCTCGACCACCTCCGGGGTGAGCACCATGGAGGCGATGTCGCCGGTGTGGCCACCCGCCTCGTAGCCCTGGGCGACGACGATGTCGATGCCGGCTTCCTGGTGCTTGCGGGCGTGCCGGGCGCTGCCGGCGAGGGCGGCGACGAGCACGCCGCGTTCGTGGGCGCGGGCGATGACGTCCGCGGGCGGGGAGCCCAGGGCGTTGGCGAGGAGGCGGATGGGGTGGTCGAGGGCGACGTCGAGCTGGCTGCGGGCGACCTGTTCCATCCAGCCGGTGATGCGCCAGCCGGCGGCCTCGCCCGGGGCCAGTTCGGGCACGCCGTACCGGGCGAGGGTCTCGGTGACGAACCGCCGGTGGCCCTCGGGGATCATCGCCTCGACGTCGGCCTCGGTGGCTCCTTCGACCTTCTTGGCCGGCATGACGACGTCCAGGCCGTAGGGCCGCCCGTCGGCGTGGGCCTCGATCCAGTCGAGGTCGCGCGCGAGGTCGTCGGGTGCCGTGTAGCGGACCGCGCCGAGCACTCCGAGGCCGCCGGCCCTGCTGATGGCGGCGGCGACGGCGGGGAACGGCGTGAAGCCGAAGACGGCGTACTCGACTCCCAGTCTCTTGCTCAGCTCCGTCTGCATGGGCGCAGGATGCCGCAGTCACCGGGACGACGGAAGAGTTTTTCTGATACACCGTCAGATCACGTCATCGCCCGCCCTGTCGACACGCTCCCCCGCCGGCACGAAAGCCTCACGTGGCACGGCGCCCCCGGAAAGATGCTTTCAGCCGGAGCGGGGGAGCCCGATGAGGACGGCGGCGGACCCACCAGACGGCAACCGGGCGCGGCGGCACTGGCTCTGGCGGCGGGCCGGCCCTCGTCCCGTTCACCGCCGGGCCGGCGGCCGACTCGGCGGGGCGGGGCGCCACCCTGCGCCGCGGCTCCCCCGAGCGGGCCGGCCCTCGTCCCGTTCACCGCCGGGCCGG
>NZ_AGBF01000235.1 GCF_000225525.1 Streptomyces zinciresistens K42
AGGACCGGCGAGGCGCTCGGGCGTCGCACCAGGCGCTCGGGCGCCGTACGAGGGGCACCGGGCGCCGTATGCCGAAGGCGCCAGGCCGCGCCGTATGCCGAAGGCCCCGGCTCCCGCCCTGGGGAAGGGCGGGCGGCCGGGGCCTTCGGTTCACGTCGTCGGAGTCACGCCCGCGTGGCGAACGCAGGCCGCGCGTGACTCCTGGGGTGCCGGACGGGAGCGGAAGAGAGAGGGCCCGCTCGATTCCCTCCGGCGGTCAGATCACGGAGAGGTCAGCCCTTGAGCGCGACGACCTTGGAAGCAAGCGCCGACTTCTTGTTGGCGGCCTGGTTCTTGTGGATGACGCCCTTGGAGACGGCCTTGTCGAGCTGACGCGCGGCAGCGCGCTGGTACTCGGTGGCCTTCTCGACGTCACCCGCGGCAGCGGCCTCGCGGGCCTTGCGGATCGCGGTCTTGAGGGAGGACTTGACGGCCTTGTTGCGCAGCCGGGCCTTCTCGTTGGTCTTGATCCGCTTGATCTGGGACTTGATGTTCGCCACGAATGAGCCTTTTCAGGTTCAGGCACGGGACCGCGAAGGGCCCGTGCCAGGTGATTTCTTGAGATGTGCCTCGCGCTGAGAGGGCATGAGACACAGCCACCCAGGCTACCAGCGGTGGCCCGGCCGCCCCAAACCAGCCCGCACAGCCCGCCCGCCGCGGCCCAAACCGGACTCCGGTCGCCGCCCATGGGACCATGGAGCCTACGTATCGATCCGACCGAGGCACAAGGCGCCTCAAGAGACAGGACCCTGCGTGCCCGCGACCCCTAACAATGTGCCTGAGCCGAGCCGTACCGACCCGGCTCTGATCCGCAACTTCTGCATCATCGCGCACATCGACCACGGCAAGTCCACGCTCGCCGACCGGATGCTCCAGCTGACCGGTGTGGTGGAGCAGCGGCAGATGCGTGCTCAGTACCTCGACCGGATGGACATCGAGCGCGAGCGCGGCATCACGATCAAGTCCCAGGCGGTGCGTCTGCCGTGGGCCCCCACCCACGACCCCGGCAGCACGCACATCCTCAACATGATCGACACCCCGGGACACGTCGACTTCACCTACGAGGTCTCGCGGTCGCTCGCCGCCTGCGAGGGGACCGTCCTCCTCGTCGACGCGGCCCAGGGCATCGAGGCGCAGACCCTCGCCAACCTCTACCTGGCGATGGAGAACGACCTCACGATCATCCCCGTGCTGAACAAGATCGACCTGCCGGCCGCGCAGCCCGAGAAGTTCGCCGAGGAACTCGCCAACCTGGTCGGCTGCGACCCCTCCGACGTGCTCAAGGTCTCCGCGAAGACCGGGCTCGGCGTGGAGGCGCTCCTGGACAAGGTCGTGGCGGAGATCCCCGGGCCGGTCGGCGTCAAGGACGCCCCCGCCCGCGCGATGATCTTCGACTCGGTCTACGACTCCTACCGCGGGGTCGTGACGTACGTCCGTGTCATCGACGGCCGGCTCGGCAAGCGCGAGCGCATCCGGATGATGTCGACCGGCGCCACCCACGAGCTGCTGGAGATCGGCACCAACTCGCCCGAGATGCTCGCGGCCGACGGCCTGGGCGTGGGCGAGGTGGGCTATCTCATCACCGGCGTGAAGGACGTCCGCCAGTCGAAGGTCGGCGACACCGTCACCAGCCAGCACAAGGGCGCCACCGAGCCGCTCGGCGGTTACAAGGACCCCAAGCCGATGGTCTTCTCGGGCCTGTATCCGCTGGACGGCTCGGACTACCCCGAGCTGCGCGAGGCCCTGGACAAGCTCCAGCTCAACGACGCCGCGCTGGTCTACGAGCCGGAGACCTCCGCGGCCCTCGGCTTCGGCTTCCGCGTCGGCTTCCTCGGCCTGCTCCACCTCGACGTGATCCGTGAGCGGCTGGAGCGCGAGTTCGGCCTGGACCTGATCGCCACCGCGCCCAACGTGGTCTACCGGGTCGTGATGGAGGACGGCGTCGAGCACGTCGTCACCAACCCGAGCGAGTTCCCCGAGGGCAAGATCAACGAGGTGTACGAGCCGGTCGTGCGCGCCACGATCCTCGCGCCCACCGAGTTCATCGGTTCGATCATGGAGCTGTGCCAGACCCGGCGCGGCACCCTGCTCGGCATGGACTACCTCTCCGAGGACCGGGTGGAGATCCGCTACACCCTCCCGCTCGCTGAGATCGTCTTCGACTTCTTCGACCAGCTGAAGTCCAAGACCCGCGGTTACGCCTCCCTGGACTACGAGCCCACCGGCGAGCAGACCTCCAGCCTGGTCAAGGTCGACATCCTGCTGCACGGCGACAAGGTGGACGCCTTCTCGGCGATCACCCACAAGGACCAGGCGTACGCGTACGGCGTCCGGCTCGTCGCCAAGCTCAGGGAGCTGATCCCGCGGCAGGCGTTCGAGGTGCCGGTGCAGGCCGCCATCGGCTCCCGGGTGATCGCCCGCGAGACCATCCGCGCCATCCGCAAGGACGTCCTCGCCAAGTGCTACGGCGGCGACATCTCCCGCAAGCGCAAGCTGCTGGAGAAGCAGAAGGAAGGCAAGAAGCGGATGAAGATGGTGGGTTCGGTGGAGGTTCCGCAGGAGGCGTTCATCGCCGTACTGAGCAGTGATGACAGCACGGGGTCGGGCAAGGCCAAGAAGTAGTCGCAGGTGGCGCGGGGTGACCCGGCAAAACGGTGCAACAGGGGCTCGTCGCGCACGTGCGACGGGCCCCTGTGTGTACGCGGGGTGACGCTCTGGAGGAAGTGACAGGCCGCGGCCCCTTACGCGGGGGCCGGTCGCCCTTTACTCTGATCCCTGCCCGATAGTTACTCGCGAGTTAAACAAGCCCGCGAGGGAAACCGCCGTCATGAGCCGACCGCAGGGCCGGCTGTTGAGCCAGCCGCACCGTCGCGGGCCCCGGAGGATGTCGTGAGCGACACACAGACCCTGATCGAGAACCGCCCGCCGACCGTGGCGGCCCTCTTCCTGGAGCGCGTGGCGGCCACACCGGACGCCGAGGCCTACCGCTGTCCGGTGCCGGCGGCCTCGGGCGAGGGCCCGGACGACTGGAAGTCGCTGAGCTGGGGGCAGGCCGCCGAGCGGGTCTACGCGATCGCGGCCGGCCTCATCGAACTGGGTGTGCAGCCGGAGCAGCGGGTGGCCCTCGCCTCCTCGACGCGCATCGAGTGGATCCTCGCCGACCTCGGCATCATGTGCGCGGGCGCCGCGACGACCACCGTCTACCCCCAGACCAACGCCGAGGAGTCGGCGTTCATCCTCGCCGACTCCGAGAGCCGGGTGCTGGTCGCCGAGGACGCGGCCCAGGTGGCCAAGGCCCGCGAGAAGCGCGGCGAGCTGTCCCGCCTGACGCATGTCGTGGTCGTCGACGCGACCGGCGTCGAGACCGACGAGTGGGTGCTCTCCCTCGCCGAGCTGGAGGCGCGCGGCGCGGCCCGGCTGGAGAAGGAGCCCGGACTGATCAAGCAGCGGGTCGGCGCGATCACCAGGGACCAGCTCGCCACGCTCATCTACACCTCCGGCACCACCGGCCGCCCCAAGGGCGTCCGCCTGCCGCACGACAACTGGTCGTACATGGCGAAGGCCATCGCCGCGACCGGGCTGGTCGGCCCGGAGGACGTGCAGTACCTGTGGCTGCCGCTCGCGCACGTCTTCGGCAAGGTGCTCACCTCCGGCCAGATCGAGGTCGGCCACGTCACCGCCGTCGACGGCCGCGTCGACAAGATCATCGAGAATCTGCCGGTCGTGCGGCCGACGTACATGGCCGCCGTGCCGCGCATCTTCGAGAAGGTCTACAACGGGGTCGCCGCCAAGGCCCGCGCGGGCGGCGGCGCCAAGTACAAGATCTTCCGGTGGGCCGCCGGAGTCGCCCGCGAGTACGCCAAGGTCACCCAGGACAACTTCCGCCGCACCGGCACCCACTCCGCGCCCGTCGGCCTCGCCGCCAAGCACAAGGTCGCCGACACCCTGGTGTACGCCAAGATCCGCGAGGCGTTCGGCGGCAACCTGCGCGCCTGCGTCTCGGGCAGCGCGGCCCTCGCCCCCGAGATCGGCTACTTCTTCGCCGGCGCAGGCATCCACATCCTGGAGGGCTACGGCCTCACCGAGTCCTCCGCCGCCTCCTTCGTCAACCCGGGCGAGGCGTACCGCACCGGCACGGTCGGCAAGCCGCTGCCCGGCACCGAGGTCCGGATCGCCGACGACGGCGAGATCCTGCTGCGCGGCCCCGGCATCATGGAGGGCTACCACGGGCTGCCCGAGAAGACCGCCGAGGTGCTGGAGGCCGACGGCTGGTTCCACACCGGCGACATCGGCGAACTCTCCCCGGACGGCTATCTGCGCATCACCGACCGCAAGAAGGACCTCATCAAGACCTCCGGCGGCAAGTACATCGCGCCCGCCGAGGTCGAGGGCCAGTTCAAGGCGGTGTGCCCGTACGTCTCCAACATCCTCGTGCACGGCGCCGACCGGAACTTCTGCACCGCGCTGATCGCCCTCGACGAGATCGCGATCCGGGCGTGGGCCGAGGAGAACGGCCTCGGCGGCAAGCCGTACGCCGAGATCGTCGCCGCGCCCGCCACGGTCGAGATGGTCGACGCCTATGTGCGCGAGCTCAACGCAGGGCTCCAGAAGTGGCAGACCATCAAGAAGTTCCGGCTGCTGCCGCGCGACCTCGACGTGGAGCACGGTGAGATCACGCCGAGCCTGAAGCTGAAGCGGCCGGTCGTGGAGCGCGAGTACAAGGATCTCATCGAGGAGATGTACGCCGGTACCCGCGAGGCGTGAGGCTCCGGCGGGGGCCGCCGGTTGCCACGGGCTCTCCGTGGCCCCGGCGGCCCCTCGCCCACCGGGTCGGACCGGGCGCCGGGCCCCCGCGGGACGCGGGCCTCCGCGCGGAGCCGGTCGCGCGGTCCGGCGACGTCCGGCAGGCCGTCCGCGGACGGTTCCCGCTCCCGCGCGGCCGGGCGTACGACGAACTCGCCGCTCTGCGGCGGCTTCCGCGCCGGCGGCCGGCCCCACCTCGCGGGCGACCCGCGTCACCTCGTCGGCGACCGCGGAGAGTCGGCCGACCGTCCGGTTCACGGGCCGCCCCGGCCGGCGCAGGCCGCCGCGCGTGACGGGTGGCTGCCCTCGTGCGGATCGACGCGCCGGGTCGGACCACCGCCCGCCACCGCGCCCAGCGCGCGGGTCGTCTCGGCCGCCGGGGTCACCCGGCCCCGGGCACCTGGTCGACGTCCTGCGCGCGGGTCGTCTCGGCCGCCGGGGTCACCCGGCCCCGGGCACCCGGTCGACGTCCTGCGCGCGGGTCGTCCGGTCACCCGGCGTCGGGCTCGTCGTCAGCCGTTCGCCGAGTCGGCCACCTGGGCGGCCGGAGCGCACCGACTTCCGCTCGACCCGCCGCACTTCACGGCCGTAGTCCGTGCTTCAGCCCATGATCTGGTGGAAGACGGCGGTCAGTTCGGCCACCGCGCGGTCCCTGCCTCCGGGAGCCCGCGGAAGTCGCCGTCGCGGGCCGCGGTCGCCGCGGCGAGCGGCGGGCGCGGTGCCGATGCTCGAATCCGGTCGTCTTTCTGTCCGTTTTCGAGCACACGTGTAGCACGGTTCTCACTCATGGCGGCCCACTTCGGTAACTCGGTGCTTATGGGCGCGGTCGGTCTGTCACTCTATCGGCGTCGACCGAGGCGCATTCGTACGAACTGTTCGGGGAGCCGTCCATGGGGGCCATTCCGGTGCAACGGGAGACCGTCACCCGTGCCTCCGGCGTGCCCGCGCCCTTCCGCTCCGGCGTGCACGCCGAGACGCGTACCACCCTCCCCGGCAGCGCGCTCTCCCCGGGCTCCGCGCGCTCCCTGGTGCGCACCGCGCTGGAGGAGTGGGCCGCCTCCGGGGTCCCCGGCACCGAGCACCTCGGCCCGCGGCTCGTCGACGACGCCGTGGTGGCCGTCAGCGAACTCGTCACCAACGCCGTCGTCCACGCCGGCACCGACCTCGAACTCACCTGCCGGCTGGAGCAGGACACCGGTGCCCTGCTGGTGGAGGTGCTGGACCACCACCCCTCGCGCGCCCCGCGCGGCGGCGACCCGGACGTGCCTCCCGACACCCCCGAGTACGGGCGCGGACTGCGGCTGGTCTCCCGCCTCGCCGAGTCCTGGGGCGTCACCTACCGCACCGGCGCCAAGACCGTGTGGGCCCGCCTGCCGGCCGAGGACCCCGTCCAGGCCCCGGACGGCATCGAGGCGTACGCCGAGGAGCGCGCGCTGGAGCGCGGGCTGCGCGTCGCCGAGATCCTCGCGCCGGAGCCGCCCCCGCCCGTGCGGGAGCGGGAGCACCCCGAGCGGCAGCACCCCCAGCGGGAGTACGAGCGTGCCGAACGCGAGCGGGACTGGCTCGACCGCGGCGCCCTGTCCTTCCTCGCCGAAGCCTCCGACCTGCTCGCCGGCCAGCTCGACGAGAACCTGGTCGCGGCGCTCGCCGGCCAGCTGATCGTGCCCCGCCTCGCCGACTGGTGCGCCGTGTGGCTGGAGGACGAGGTCGCCGGGCGCTGGGGCTACCCGCCCCCCGGCGGCACCCGGGGCACCGGCGGCCGGGGCGCCGACGGCGTCGCCGGCACCGGCCCCCGGCTGGCCCGGGTCTGGCACGGCTCCGAGAACCTCATCGAGGACCTGCGCGGCGCCCTGGAGAAGGAGCCCCCGCCCCCCGCCGACGGGCGGCCCGGCGGCCCCGAGCCCTACCCCTGGCCCGGGGGCGCGCTCGGGACGCGCGGGCCGGGCGGCACCGCGCTCGCCTACCGGCTGGTCGCCGGCGGCCACCCGCTGGGCACACTGGTGATCGGACGGGCCGACCTCGTGCGCTTCCCCGACGAGATCACCGGTCTCGTCGAGGACCTCAGCCGCCGGGTGGCCCTCGCCATCGGCGCCGCCCGCCAGTACGCCCGCCAGGCCACCATCAGCCGGGTCCTGCAGCGCGGGCTGCTGCCCGGCGCGGTCGCGGAGATCCCCGGCGTGGCCAGCGCCCTGGTGTACGAGCCCTGCGACAAGGGCGGCCCGAGCGGCGACTTCTACGACCTGTTCCCGGCCCGCGACGGCCGCTGGTGCTTCGCCATCGGCGACGTCCAGGGCAAGGGCCCCGAGGCCGCCGTGGTCATCGGCATCGCCCGGCCCTGGCTGCGGCTGCTGGCCCGCGAGGGCTACCGCGTCGCCGACGTCCTCGACCGCCTCAACCAGCTCCTCCTCGACGACGCCACGGAGGCCGCCGACGCCGCCGCGCGCGCCCTCGCCGGCCCGGCTCCCCCCGGCGACGGCCCGCAGACCCGCTTCCTGTCCCTGCTCTACGGCGAACTCACCCCCGTCGAGGGCGGCATCCGCTGCACCCTCGCCTCCGCCGGCCACCCCCTGCCGCTGCTCCTGGGCACCGGCGGCGACGTCCGTACCGTCGCCGAGCCGCAGACCCTGCTCGGGGTCTTCGACGACGCCGCCTACACCAGCGAGACCTTCGAGCTGCGCTCGGGCGAGACCCTGCTGTGCGTGACCGACGGCGTGACCGAGCGCCGCAGCGGCTCCCGCCAGTTCGACGACGGCGACGGACTCGCGGCGGCCCTGGCCGGCTGCGCGGGCCTGAACGCCCGGCTGATCGCCGAGCGCATCCGCAGGCTGGTGCACGAGTTCGGCGGCCGTCCGCCCGAGGACGATCTGGCCCTGCTGGTCCTCCAGGCCGAGTAGCCCGCGGGGTGCGGGACAATGGAACCCATGCCCTCCGCACTCCCCGACGGCGAGCCCGTCCCCGACGACGGCGCCCTGCCCGCGCACGCCCTCGCCGCCGCGGCCGACCGCCCCCTCGGCTTCTATCTGCACGTCCCGTACTGCGCGACCCGCTGCGGCTACTGCGACTTCAACACCTACACGGCGACCGAGCTGCGCGGCACCGGCGGTGTCCTGGCGTCCCGCGACAACTACGCCGCGACCCTCACCGACGAGATCCGCCTCGCCCGCAAGGTCCTCGGCGACGACCCCCGCGAGGTCCGCACGGTCTTCGTGGGCGGCGGCACCCCCACCCTGCTCGCCGCCGACGACCTCGTACGGATGCTGGGGACGATCCGGGACGAGTTCGGGCTCGCGCCGGACGCGGAGGTGACCACCGAGGCCAACCCGGAGTCGGTCGGCCCGGAGTACCTGGCCGCGCTGCGCGAGGGCGGCTTCAACCGGATCTCCTTCGGCATGCAGAGCGCCCGGCAGCACGTGCTGAGGGTGCTGGACCGCACGCACACCCCCGGCCGGCCCGAGGAGTGCGTCGCCGAGGCCCGCGCGGCGGGCTTCGCGCACGTCAACCTGGATCTGATCTACGGCACCCCGGGGGAGTCCGACGACGACTGGCGGGCCTCGCTGGAGGCGGCGCTCGGCGCCGGTCCCGACCACGTCAGCGCCTACGCCCTGATCGTCGAGGAGGGCACCGGGCTCGCCCGGCGCATCCGCCGCGGCGAGGTCCCGATGACGGACGACGACGTGCACGCCGACCGCTACCTGATCGCGGAGAGCGTGCTGTCGCGGGCCGGGTTCGACTGGTACGAGGTCTCCAACTGGGCCACCTCCGACGCCGCCCGCTGCCTGCACAACGAGCTGTACTGGCGGGGCGCCGACTGGTGGGGCGCGGGCCCCGGCGCGCACTCGCACGTCGGCGGGGTGCGCTGGTGGAACGTCAAGCACCCCGGCGCGTACGCGGCGGCGCTCGCCGCCGGGCGCTCACCCGGCGCCGGACGCGAACTGCTCGGCGACGAGGACCGCCGCGTGGAGCGCGTCCTGCTGGAGCTCCGGCTGCGCGAGGGCGTCCCCCTGGACCTGCTGCGCCCGGACGGCCTCGCGGCCTCCCGCAGAGCCCTGTCCGACGGCCTCCTGGAGCGGGGTCCCTACGACGGTGGCCGCGCGGTCCTGACCCTGCGCGGCCGGCTCCTCGCGGACGCGGTGGTGCGCGACCTGGTCGACTGACCGGGCCGCCGTACGCCCGCGCACAGGGCCGCCGGACGCCCGCGCACCGGGCCGCCGTACGCCCGCGGGGCGG
>NZ_AGBF01000234.1 GCF_000225525.1 Streptomyces zinciresistens K42
GGTCGGCCTCGGCGCCGCGGGCGGGGCGGACGGCGGCTTCGGGGCCGGTGACGGCTTCGCGGGCGGCTTCGGGGGCGGGGTGCCCCGTACGACGGGGGAAGGGACGGGCGGCTGCTTGGCGTCCGTCCTCGGGGCCGGAGTGTCGTTCCCGGCCAGCGCCAGCACGAGCGCGGCGGCCACGCCGACGGCGACGACACCGGCCGCGACGCCCGCCTTCAGCGGTGCGCCCATGCCCTCGGACGCGGCGGCACCGCCCCCGGCGCCCGATCCTCCGGAGGCACCACCGGCCGCTCCGGCACCACCGGCCGCTCCGGCACCACCGGCCGCTCCGGCACCACCTGTCGCCCCGGCACCGCTCGAAGCCCCGGCCGACGCTCCACCGGCCCCGGCCGACGCGCTCCCGGCCGCGGCCGCCGCACCGGCGGCACCCGCTCCCGCGCCCCCGGCGATCAGCGCCGCCGCCTTGGCGTACCCGGCGGCGCCGAACCAGCCGATGACCGCGACCGGCACGACGGCCGGGATGCCGCCCGCGACCTCCTTGATCTGACCGGCGGCCAGCCGGCACTTGACGCACTCCTCCAGGTGCTTGCGCAGGCCCCGCTCGGCGCGGGTGCGCAGACTGCCCCGCGCGAACGCCCCGAGCCGGTCGGCGTAGCGGGCGCACTCCTCGTCCCCGGCGAGGCTGGCGCTGACATGGGCCTGGAGATACGCCTGCTTGAGCCCCTCACGGGCGCGACTGGCCAGCACGCGCGTGCCGTTGGCGTCGAGCCCGAAGAGCGTGGCGACCTCACTGGGCGACTCGTCCTCGACCTCCGTGTGCCACAGCACGGCCTGCCAGCGCTCGGGCAGCGAGCGGAAGGCCTGCATGGCCAGGGACTGCTCGGCCTCGTGCATGGCCCGCACGTCCGCGCCCAGTTCCAGGGTGTCGTCGTCCGCGACCGCGGACCCCCGTGCGGACTGCGCCGCGAACAGGGCGAAGTCGTCGACCAGTTGCTCCCTGCGCGCCGACTTCGTCCAGTCCGCGGCGGCCCGCCGGATCGAGGTGAGCAGATACGCGCGTACGGCGTGCTCGGGACCGGAGCCGCGCCGGACCGCCTGGAGCATCCGGGCGAAGACCTCGGCGGTGAGGTCGTCGGCGGTGTGGGAGTCGCGGCAGCACGTACGCGCGTACCGGCGCACCGCCTCGGCGTGCCGCCGGTACAGCTCCTCGTACGCGCCGTCGTCCCCGGAGCGCATCCGGCCGATCAGATCGGCGTCCGACACGGGCAGTTCGCGCGGCGGCGGCAGGCTGCTGTCCTCGCGGCGGTCGCGCTGCGTCGGTACGCCGCCCTCCGCGCGGCCCGGCGTACGGCTCTCCAAGGGGTCGCCGCCCGGCGGCAGATCGGCCCGTCCGCCTTGACTCGGCACCTGCGGGGTCGCCGACTCCCCGTCGTCGCGCGACTCGTCCCACCCGTCAACGTTCATCGCGGATAGCCCCCGCCGCCAGCTCCACCAGTCCCGGACACCGGGTCAGGGTGCCACATTGGCTTTTGGTCAGGACCCGCGCGAAAGGACATCCACTCGTCCGTGGGGTCTTCCTCCGAGCGGGCACTACCGAGCCCTGAGACGGGGAAGACCCAACACCCGCTCACCACCGACCAGTTGCCCGCCCCACCCGCCACACCCCAAGGGGCGCCCCACGACACGGACCGCCGCGTGGCCGACACCCGGCCCCCGCCCCGACTCACCCCATCGAGCGCACGGCGATGACGCGATGACGGGGCGCGGCGAGGGGCGGTGCGATGACGGCGGGGGCGAGGGCGCCGGGCGACCACGCCGGGGGCGGACCGGGGCACGGTGAGGGTGAGCGCGGCGCGATGAACGCCAGGGCCGAGCCGGGTGCGCGATGACACGGCGCGGGCGCGCCGCGCGACGACGGCACCACGGGCGCGGGCCTGCGGCACCGGTGCCCCGCCCACGCCTCCCGCACCTGCGCCGGCCCGCCGGATGCGCGACGACACCGCCCGGCCGCGCCCGACACCGACCGCGCCCGACACCGACCGGCCGCGCCGGAGCCTTACCGTCTGCCTCGCACCGGGCCCCGCCGGACCTCCGCCGGACCCCCGCTGGACCTCCGCCGGGCCCGGCCCGGGTCGTCACCGGGCGTCGGCCGAGCTGGCACCAGGCTTCGGCCCTGGTCCCGACCTCCGCCGGGTCCACGGCCCGGGTCCTCGCGCCCGTCTGCGGTGCAGGCCCGGCTCCGCTCGACACCGGCGGCGCCCGAAGCCGGGTCGCACTGTGCCCCGCCGGACCTCCGCCGACCTCACACCCGGCCGCGGCCCTCGTCCGGACCACCGCCTGGTCCACGGCCCGACCCGTCCCCGGGGGCAACGGTCCCGCTCCCTGGGCCGAGACCTCGTCCCCGGGAGCGGGCGCGCGTCCTCACTCCCGAGCCCGCGACCGCAGTCCCTCCAGGAGGATGTCCAGCAGCCGGGCCGACGCCGCCGCCTGCTGCGCCGCGTCCGGCAGCGAGGGCGCAGCCGTCGCGATCACCAGCAGGACGTCCGACACCGACACGTCCGCCCGCAGCTCACCCGCGGCACGCGCACGCTCCACGAGCTGGCCCACCACGTCGAGCAGCGCCGCCGTCCCCGCGGCCACCGGGTCGACCGGCGCCACCGCGGCCTGGTCGGGCACCAGGCGCAGCTCGCCCGCGCCCGGCTGGATCCGCTGCTGAGGCACCCGGGCGTCGTCGCGGCCCTCCTCGGCGACCCCGACCCGCAGCACCTGCGGCGGCAGCAGGCGCCCCGCGCCCGACGCCACCGACGTGCGCAGGAACCGCGACAGGGCCGACCACGGCTCGTCCTCCTGGCCGAGCGCAGCCCGCGCCTGGTCCGTCAGCCGGGAGGTCTCCTCCTCGGCTATCCGCCGCACCAGGACGTCCTTGCTCGGGAACCGGCGGTACACCGTCCCGACGCCGACCCGCGCGCGACGGGCCACGTCCTCCATGGGCGCGCCGTAGCCCAGCTCGCCGAAGACCTCACGCGCCGCACGCAGCACGTGCTCCAGATTGCGCTGTGCGTCCACGCGCAGCGGCGCCCTGCGCGGCCCGTCGCCACGCCCCCCGGCCGCCGCCGCGCTCAACGTGCCCGCCCCGGCGCCCACGGGCGCGATGGCGGACGCCGAAGTCCAACGAGAGTCCTGAACATGCATAAGTGATCCCCCGGTAATGACGTCTCCCCCCGGAGACTCTCCCCGTCCCTGCTGAAGCCGGAGCGTCGTGGAACTGGCCCGGGACAGCGAGTCCGACCTGTGTGGGTTTCGGACCCGATGAGCGCATCCCCCTACACTCCGTCGACACACGAACATAGTTGAGAGGGGGTCAATTCAGAAGGGGCAGGTTCCGCACGGAGCGTCCTCGATCGGAGTACGGGCCGCTTACGCCCCGATTGCGCCACTCGCAACTCCCACCCCGCACCATCTGACCTGCGACGTTCCCATCCACTCCGGCAATTCGGCCAATTCCTTGCGGCGTCCCGCTCCGGTCACACAAATTGTCGAGCCTGTGGACAAACGCAAGCGCCGGGTGCGTCATGGGATGGTGAAGGAACGTGCGCGCATTCTCGTTGTCGGCGGCGGCTACGTCGGGATGTACACGGCCCTGCGGCTGCAGCGGGAGCTGAAACCGGAACTCGGCCGGGGCGAGGCCGAGATCACCGTGGTCAGCCCCGACCCGTACATGACCTATCAGCCGTTCCTCCCCGAGGCGGCGGCCGGCTCCATCTCCCCGCGGCACGTCGTCGTACCGCTGCGCCGTGTCCTGCCCCGGTGCCGCGTCGTCATCGGCGAGGCCACCGCGATCGACCACGCCAAGCGCACCGCCACCCTCACCACCCTCGCCTCCGGCGAAGAGGGCACGGGCGGCGAGCAGATCGCCTACGACGAACTCGTCCTCGCGCCCGGCTCCGTCGCGCGCACGCTCCCCATCCCCGGCCTGGCCGACCACGCCGTCGGCTTCAAGACCGTCGAAGAGGCCATCGGACTGCGCAACCACGTCATCGAGCAGATGGACATCGCCTCCTCCACCCGCGACCCCGAGATCCGCGACGCGGCCCTCACCTTCGTCTTCGTGGGCGGCGGGTACGCGGGCGTGGAGGCGCTCGGCGAGCTGGAGGACATGGCCCGCTACGCCACGCGTTACTACCACAACGTCCGGCCCGAGGACATGAAGTGGATCCTCGTCGAGGCGGCGGACCGCATCCTGCCCGAGGTCGGCGAGGACATGGGCCGCTACACCGTCACCGAACTGCGCCGCCGCAACATCGACGTCCGCCTGCACACCCGGCTCGAATCCTGCGTGGACCGCGTCGCCGTCCTCAGCGACGGCGCCCGCTTCCCCACCCGTACGGTCGTCTGGACCGCCGGCGTCAGGCCGCATCCCGTCCTCGCCGCGAGCGACCTGCCCCTCACCGCGCGCGGGAGGCTGAAATGCACCCCCGAGCTGACGATCGAGGGCACCCCCCACGCGTGGGCCGCCGGAGACGCCGCCTCCGTCCCCGACGTCACCGCGGGCGCGCCCGGCACCGAGTGCGCCCCCCACGCACAGCACGCGCTGCGCCAGGCGAAGGTGCTCGGCGACAACATCGCGCACTCCCTGCGCGGTGAACCCCTGGAGACGTACGCCCACCGGTACGCGGGCTCGGTCGCCTCCCTCGGCTTCCACAAGGGCGTCGCCCAGGTCTACGGACGGAGGCTGAAGGGCTACCCTGCGTGGTTCATGCACCGCGTCTACCACCTCAGCCGGGTGCCCACCTTCAACCGCAAGGCCCGCGTCCTGGCCGAATGGACGCTCTCCGGACTCTTCAAGAGGGAGATCGTCTCGCTCGGTTCACTCGAACACCCCCGGGCGGAGTTCGAACTCGCTGCCGGTGGAAAGCCTCAACACGGCCCGGAAGACGACCCGAAGGGGTAGTCCTGGCCGGACCCAGGAACTCCACCGACGGGGCAGGCGTCTGACGGGTGTCGGCCAGGTCGGCCGCACTGCCAGACTGACCCCGAAACCGTTCCGACCCCGCACGGCATCCCGGGGTGCCGCACCTCAGCCCCCGGCCGGGTCCGGAGCCGGCCGAAGACGACGACACGAGGCAAGGATTCGTGAACTTCACGCGCTGGAGCGCCCGGCTCCCCGGAACACAGCGCCGCGCCGCTGCGCGGACCGAACCCGTGGCCGCGATCGCCCATGACCGCAGGGCAGAGGGACCGGGCGCGGTCCCGGCCGCCCGCGCCGAGCAACTCACCGACGACGCCCTGGCGATCCCCGCCCTGGACGAACTGCCGGTCCGGGAGGTCCTGGACCGCGTCCCCTCCCTGGTCGCCCTCGTCCACGGCCCCGACCACCGCCTCGCCTACGTCAACGACGCCTACGTCACCGCCTTCGGCGTGCGCCCTCCGGGCGCACCCGCGCGCGAAGCCCTCCCCGAACTGGCCGAACTGGGCCTGCTCCCGCTCCTCGACCAGGTCCTACGCAGCGGCAGACCCCGCACCCTGAAGTCCCGCAAGGCTCCCGACGGCCGGTCCTACACCTTCACCTGCACCCCCGTCACCGAGGGCGACGGCGGCGTCCTGGTCTTCGCCACCGACGTCACCGACCACGCCGAGGCCGCCGAGCGCCTGCGGGCCAGCGAGCGCCGCCAGCGCGAGACGGCCGTCACCCTCCAGCGCTCCCTGCTCCCCCAGGAACTGGAGGAGCCCGACGACCTGCGCATCGCCGCCACCTACCACCCCGGCGGCACCGAGGCGGCGGTCGGCGGCGACTGGTACGACGTCATCACCCTCGGCGGCGGCCGCACGGCCCTGGTCATCGGCGACGTCATGGGCCGCGGCGTCCGGGCGGCCGCCGTGATGGGCCAGCTCCGCACGGCCGTGCGCGCGTACGCCCGCCTGGACCTGCCCCCGCACGAGGTCCTGCAACTGCTGGACGGCCTGGCGACGGAGATCGACGCCAACCAGATCGCCACCTGCGTGTACGCCATCCACGACCCCAACGAGGGCCGCCTGGTCTACTCGTCCGCCGGCCATCTGCCGATCCTCGTGCGCGACGAACACGGCGAGGTCCAGCGTGCCGACGAACCCACCGGCCCGCCCCTGGGCACCGGAGGCTGGATGCACGCGTCGGGCTCGATCCCCCTCAGCCCCGGCTCCACCGCCGTCCTCTACACGGACGGCCTGGTCGAACGGCGCAACGAGGACCTCGACGAGGGAATCGCCGCCCTGGAACGCGCCCTCGCCGGTGCGACCGGCGCGCCCCAGGTCGTCTGCGACCGCCTGGTCCGCTCGGCGGGCGTCACCGCGGACCACGACGACGACGTCGCCGTACTCGTCCTCCAGCACCCCGCCCGCACGGGCCCCGACAGCGACCTCTTCCGCAACGCCGCCCTGGAACTCATCGGCGGAGTCGAAGCCGCCCCCCGCGCGCGTGCCTTCGCCTCCGGCGTCCTCACGAGCTGGCGCTTCCCGACGGACCTGCACGACCTGGGCGTCCTCGCCACCAGCGAACTCGTGGCGAACTCCCTCCAGCACGGCACCCCGCCCATGCGGCTGCGCCTGCGCCGCACCGACCGCCGCCTGATCATCGAGGTCACCGACGGCGACGACCATCTGCCGCGCCGCCGCCGCGCGGAACCGGCCGACGAGTCCGGCCGGGGCATCGCCATCGTCGCGACGATCGCCTCGGCCTGGGGCTCCCGCCGCACACCGGGCGGCGGCAAGGCGGTCTGGTGCGAGTTCATCCTCCCCAAGGCGCCCGCCCGTTAGGGCCGCCGGTCAGGCGTGCGCCGGCGACTGCCCCGCCGGAGAGGCCGCACCCTGCGCCACGACCCGGCTCAGACCGAGCCACGGCTGATCCTGGACGGCGGTGAGCTGGCGCCCCAGCCGCAGCGCGAGGTAGGTGATGCCCAGCGAGAACAGCAGGAACGTCACCACGTACGGCCCCGGCAGCGCGGCACCCATGGGCCCGCCCACCGCCGGTCCGACCGCGAGCGCCAACTGCTTCACCAGGGCGAACGCAGAGTTGTACTGCCCGGCCATACCCGCCGGAGCCAGATCCGCCACCAGCGGCGCGACCGTCGGCGACAGCATCGACTCACCCAGCCCGAACAGCGCGTACGTGGAGATGAAGGCGGCGGTGGCCATCTCCTTGCTGCCGTTCCCGAGCCCGGCGTACGCCGCCGCCACCCAGGCCACGGCCCAGATCAGCCCGACGACCGCGATCACCCGGGACCGCCGGCGCCGCTCGACGAACTTCAGCACGAGGAACTGCGCGACCACGATCACCGCGGTGTTGGCGGCCAACGCCGCGCCCAGCGCGGAGGTCGACACCCCGGCCGCCTCCACGCCGTAGGCGCTCAGGCCCGACTCGAACTGCCCGTAGCAGGCGAAGAACAGCACGAACCCGAGCACGCACAGCTGGACCATGGCCCGGTTCTGCATCAGCCGCTTCCAGCTCCCCTTCGCGGTGAGGTGCCCGGCCGCCCCGTCGACCCGCGGCGCGCGCGGCATCCGCACCGTCGCCATCACCACGACGAGCAGCAGGAACATCGCCGCCTCGATCGCGAACAGCAGGGTGAAGGAGGACACGCTCGTCGTGTCGACGAGGTTCCCGCCGATCAGCCCGCCCACGCCGAGCCCGAGGTTCTGCAGGAAGAACTGCGTCGCGAAGGCCCGCGACCGCGTCTCCGCCGTCGAGCAGTCCACGATCATCGTCGCCAGCGCCGGCTGCATGACCGCCTGCCCGGCTCCGAGCGCGGCCGCCGACAGCAGTACGGCCGTCGCGCTGCCGGCGAGACCGAGGCTGAGCGCGCCCACGGCGGCGGTGACCAGGGCGGTGAGCAGCACCGGGAGCGGGCCGCGCCGGACGATGGCCCGCCCGGCGAACGGCAGCACGACCAGCGCGGCCACGGCGAAGACGGCGAGGACGATCCCCGCCGTCAGGGAACCCAGCCCCCGCACCTGCGCCACATAGACGTACAGGTAGGGGACGGTGAAGCCGAGCCCGAACGCGCTGAGTGCGTTGCCCACGTGAATCCGGCGCATCGCTGCGCCCCTCGCCCTGGTCACGTTCACCTCTCTCAGATCGAGACCCGTCGATGCAGGTCTGAAGACTTCGAAGCTAAAGTTAGAAGCTAAACAATACATCTTCAAGGACTTCGACGCCAAGCAGGCCCGTGCCATACTCGGGCCATGGGCGAGACACCCGGCACCGGCGAACCGACACTCGAAGAGCAGATCGCCGCCTACCAGCGCGAGTTCCAGGACCTCGACCCCCAGGTCGAGAAGATCGTCTCGGCGCTGTCCCGTCTGAACCGCCGGATGAACGTCGCCTACGGCCGCCAGACCTCCGCCCTCGGCATCAGCAACGCCGAGTGGGAGGTCCTCAAGGCCCTGGTCCTCTCCGGCGCCCCGTACCGGTTGGGCCCGAGCGACCTCGCGAAGCGGCTCGGCCTCACCCCGGCCGCGATGACCCACCGCATCGACCGGCTGGTCGCCGAGGGCCTGGCCACCCGGGAGCGCGACGAGTCCAACCGTGTGCGCGTCATCGTGGAGCTGACCGCGGAGGGCCGCGAGAAGTGGCTGGAGGCGATGCGTCTCGCGTCCGTCTTCGAGGAGGACCTGCTCCAGGACCTCTCTCCCGACGAGCGCACCACCCTCGGTGAAGCCCTCACCCGCCTGCTCCGCAGGGTGGAGGACGCGCAGCCGGACGCCGGCGGCCGACTCAGCGACCTGGACTGACGGGCGCCGGCCCGCACCCCGGAAAAGATCTTGACAAGCGTTCCTTGACAGTCGCACGCCGGATCCGTAATGTTCTCCGGGTTGCCGCTGAGCCGTAACGGTTCTTCGGCAGCACCCTCCGCCGCGAGAGCGGCAACCCAAACCACCAGCACGATCTTCCCCAGCGGGTCGATTTCGGCATGTCCGAATTCAATTCGAATGGGGGCTCGGCGGCCCGATTGGGAATCGCCGAGAGAATCAGCTAAGGTTTGAAACGTCGGAACGGCCCAACGGCCGGGAAGGCAAACCCCGCTGACTGGGGGTCAGGTCGAGAAAAGGATCTGATAGAGTCGGAAACACCGAAGGGAAGCCCGGAGGAAAGCCCGAGAGGGTGAGTACAAA
>NZ_AGBF01000233.1 GCF_000225525.1 Streptomyces zinciresistens K42
ACCGTACGCCGCCGCCCCGCCCCGGCGCCCGTAAGGCGACGGGAGGGCCCCGCCGCCGTCTCAGAGCGCGGCGAGCCCTTCCCGTGCCGCCGCGAGGTCCGCGTCCGACGCCAGCCCCGCGTGGTAGAGCCGGATCTCCGTGGCGCCCAGTTCGCGCGCGCGGGCCGCGTCCACGGCCAGGGTCCCCGGGCTGCCGCCCATCCCGGTGACCACGCCGAGGTTGGCGGCGACGACGGTGCCCGCGCGGCCCCGGCCGGCGAACGGCGCGAGCAGGGCGGGGCCGCCGGCGCAGGGCACGACCACGCCGTCCGCGACGGACAGGACGTGCTCGGGGTCGACCCCGGCGTTCGCGCCGCAGTGATGGCTCACCGGGTCCGCGTGCAGCAGCACCTGGAAGCCGTCGGGGGCCTGGCGCCGGACGGCGGCGACGGCCGCCTCCTGGAGGGTGCGGGCGGTCTCGTCGCGCCACGCGCGCGTGGCCGCCGCCGTGCCGGGGCCGAGCAGCCTCTCCACACCGGCCCAGTCCCCGTGCTCGCGCGCTCCCCGCCACAGCGGTTCGAGGGCGGCGCGTACGGCGGCGGCCAGTTCCCCGGGGTCCAGGCCCCGGGCGCCGTAGCCGTCCCGGCACGCGGGGCAGAAGCACAGGGACATCAGGTACTGCCCGGCGTCCCCGAGCGGCACCCCGGCCGTCTTGTCGTGGGCGTGCAGGTGCGCGAGGCCGTACCACCCGAGGGACTCCAGCTCCGTTCCGCGCGCCCCCGGCCGCACCGCGGCCTCCGCCGCGAGGTCGACGAGGTACGCGCGCGTGGCGGGCTGTGCGATGCAGGGCGCCCAGGGATAGCGGTCGCCGTAGGCGTTGACGACGGAGGTGTCCGGATGCTCGGCGCCCAGGCGGGAGTTGTGCGCGAGGACCACCCAGGTGTGGACCTCCAGTCCGGCGCCCGCGAGCGCGGCGGCGGCCTCGCCGAAGGCGTCGCCGGGAGCCCAGTCGCCCGCCGGACGGGGCCGCGGCACCCGTCCCCGCCAGCGCTGGTCCGGGGGGTAGAGCACGGCGGCGTACTCGGCGGTGACGACGCGGTGGCGCGGATGGCGGGGGGTGAGCGCGCGGGTCGAGTGGTACGCCGAGGCGAGCGTGACCTGGGGGACGCCGAGCCCGGCGATGCGGCCGGGGGCGCCCGGGTCCCCGTTGACGTCCCAGGGGTAGACGAACGCGGACGCCTTCACCGGGCCGCCTCCGGCTCCAGCAGCGCGAGGCCGCGTTCGACGACGCGGGCGAGCCGCTTGACATGGTCCTCGCCCGGTTCGTGCAGCGGCGGGCGGACCTCGCCCACCTCCAGGCCGCGCAGCCGTACGCCGGCCTTGACCAGGGCGACGGCGTATCCCCGCCCCTGGGCCCGCAGTTCGACGAAGGGGCGGTAGAAGCCGTCCAGGAGCCGGGCCACCAGTGCCTCGTCGCCGCCCTCCAGCGCCCGGTAGAAGGCCAGGGCGATCTCGGGGGCGAAGCAGAAGACGGCCGAGGAGTAGAGGGTGACGCCGAGCGCGCGGTAGGCGACCTGGGTCTGCTCGGCGGTCGGCAGTCCGTTGAAGTAGAGGAAGTCGCCCGGGACTTCGCTGCGCACGGCGCTGATGACGCGCTGCATGAGGTCGAGGTCGCCGAGGCCGTCCTTGAGGCCGATGACGCCTTCGGTGCGGGCGAGTCCGACGACGGTGTCGGGGGTGAACACGGCGTTGTCGCGCTGGTAGACGATGACGGGGAGGGCGCTCGCCGACGCGATCTCGCGGTAGTGCCGCAGCAGTCCCTCCTGGGAGGCGGCGACGAGGTACGGCGGCATGGCGAGCAGTCCGTCCGCACCGGCGTCCTCGGCCAGGCGCGCGTAGCGCACGGCGAGCGCGGTGCCGTAGCCGGTGCCGGCGACGACCGGTACCCGGCCCCGCGCCGCCTCGGCCGCGGCGCGCACGCAGGCCGCGAACTCCTCGGGCGTGAGGGCGTGGAACTCGCCGGTGCCGCAGCAGGCGAACACCGCGGCGGCCCCGGCCTCGACGCCGCGGCGGACATGGGCGCGGTAGGTGTCGAGGTCGACCGAGCCGTCGGGGCCGTAGGCGGTGACGGGGAAGAACAGCGGCCCGCCGGGGATGCTCAGGCGTGCGGCGAGGGGGGCTGGCGTCACGGACTCTCCCTAGAACAGGCGCTCACGCAGGAACAGACGCTCACGTTTCTGATCCATGTCCATATTCTTGAACACGGCCACCCTATGGAGCCCCGTCGAGGCCGGTCAAGCGCCCGACCCGGCAACTCGGCCGCGGATTCCCGGAGCGTGCGGGACACTTGACGTGATCGGCGGACGCTCCTTAGCGTGTCCAAGAATATGAATACCGTCCACGCATGCGGTCATTGAACGACCGGATCGCCCGCGCGGCCCGCCCCCGGCCGACCCGTCCAGCCAAGGAGTCCCGAGGATGCCCGCACCCCGCACCGTTCTGCTCACCGGCGCCGCCGGCGGACTCGGCACCCTGATGCGGGACCTGCTCCCGGCCCACGGCCACACCCTGCGCCTGCTGGACCTGCGCCCCGTCGAGGGCGAGCCGGACGCGATCGTCGCGGACCTCGCCGACCGGGAGGCGCTGCGCGAGGCGGTGCGGGGCGTCGACGCGATCATCCATCTCGCCGGCATCTCCCTGGAAGCCCCGTTCGAGAAGATCCTGCGGGCGAACATCGAGGGCACGTACCACCTGTACGAGGCGGCCCGCGAGGAGGGCGTCGGGCGGATCGTCCTCGCCTCCTCCAACCACGCGGTCGGCTTCACCCCCCGCCCCCGCGGCGACGACCCGCTGATCCCGCTCGACACCCCCCGCCGCCCGGACACCTTCTACGGCCTGTCCAAGTCCTTCTGCGAGGACCTCGCCCAGTTCTACTGGGACAAGCACGGCCTGGAGACGGTGTCCGTGCGCATCGGCTCGTGCTTCCCCGAGCCGACCAGCGTGCGCATGCTCTCGGTGTGGATGAGCCCCGCCGACGGCGCCCGCCTCTTCCACGCGGCCCTGACCGCCGAGGACGTCGGGCACACCGTCGTCTACGGCTCCTCCGCCAACACCCGCCTGTGGTGGGACCTCACGAGCGCCCGCGCGCTGGGCTACGCGCCGCAGGACGACTCCGAGCCGTACGCCGCGAAGCTCATCGCCGAACAGGGCGAACTCGACCCGGAGAACGTCGCGCACGCCCACCTCGGCGGCCACTTCGTCAACGACCCGCCGATCTGGCCGTACTGACCGGATCCTGACGGCGGCAGAGGCGGGCGGGCACCGAACGGGCCCGCCCGCCGTCGTATTCGGGCGCGGCGCCCGCCCGATCCCACCCGCCCCACCGAAACCACGCAGGTCCGAGACGGGCACGGCATCCGTCGAACGGGCGCAGACGGGCAGCATCGGGCCCGCAACAGAGCTGGTCACTGCCGCGCCCCCGCTGTAGAACTTCCCCCATGGGTCCCACCGGGCCCGAACGGGCAGCACGGCGGAAGGCGGGTGTCTCGGTGAGCACGCGAACGGCGGAGGAGCGTCAGCGCGAGATCGTGCTGACCGCACGGCGCGAGGGCTCCGTCGACGTCAACGCGCTCGCCGACGAACTGGGCGTGGCCAAGGAGACCGTACGGCGCGATCTGCGGGTCCTGGAGGACCACGGGCTGCTGCGCCGCACCCATGGCGGCGCCTACCCCGTGGAGAGCGCCGGCTTCGAGACGACGCTCGCCTTCCGCGCCACCAGCCACGTCCCCGAGAAGCGCCGGATCGCGGCGGCCGCCGCCGATCTGCTCGGAGACGCCGAGACGGTCTTCGTCGACGAGGGCTTCACCCCGCAGCTCATCGCCGAGGCACTGCCCACCGACCGGCAGCTGACCGTCGTCACCGCCTCCCTCCCGGTCGCGGGCACGCTCGCCGGGACCGAGCACGCCTCCGTGCTGCTGCTCGGCGGCCGGGTCCGCTCCGGCACCCTCGCCACCGTGGACCACTGGACGACTCAGATGCTGGCCGGGTTCGTCATCGACCTGGCGTTCATCGGCGCCAACGGCATCTCCCGCGAACAGGGCCTGACCACCCCCGACCCGGCCGTCAGCGAGGTCAAGGCGCAGGCCGTCCGGGCCTCGCGCCGCATCGTGTTCGCGGGCGTCCACACCAAGTTCGGCGCGGTCAGCTTCTGCCGGTTCACCGACATCGGCGCACTGGAGACGATCGTGACGAGCACCCTGCTGCCCTCCGCCGAGGCCCACCGCTACTCGCTGATGGGGCCGCAGGTCATCCGCGTCTGACCGCGCACCGACACTCCCCGCGGGCAGGCACACCCACATCTGCCCCATATCTCCCCCTGTTTCACGTACCTCACCATAAGTTCCCTCACGTCCAGGAGCGATCCATGCGAACCCAGAGCCGACGGCGGCCACCGCGAGCCATGCTCGCCATGGCCGCCGCAGGGACGCTGCTCGCCCCGCTGCTCTCCGGCTGCTGGGTCGGAGCGGGCGGGGCCGGCTCCGGGGGCGACGCCATCAACGTCCTGATGGTCAACAACCCCCAGATGACCGAACTCCAGAAGCTGGCGCCCCGTTTCACCGAAGAGACCGGCATCAAGGTCAACTTCACCGTCCTGCCCGAGAACGACGTCCGCGACAAGATCAGCCAGGACTTCGCCAACCAGGCCGGTCAGTACGACGTGGCGACGCTCTCCAACTACGAGATACCGATCTACGCCCGCAACGGCTGGCTCAGGGAGATGAACTCCTATGTCGCCAAGGACCCCGGCTACGACGAGCGGGACGTCCTCAAGCCGATGCGCCAGTCCCTCACCGGCGACGACGGCAAGCTCTACGGCCAGCCCTTCTACGGCGAGTCGTCCTTCCTCATGTACCGCAAGGACGTGTTCGAGAAGCAGGGCCTGACGATGCCCGCGCGCCCCACCTGGCGGCAGGTGGCGGACCTCGCGGCGAAGACGGACGGCGCCCAGCCGGGCATGAAGGGCATCTGCCTGCGCGGACTGCCCGGCTGGGGCGAGGTGATGGCACCGCTGACCACCGTCGTGAACACCTTCGGCGGCACCTGGTTCGACAAGGACTGGACGGCCCGCCTGAACTCCCCCGAGTGGAAGCGGGCGACGACGTTCTACGTCGACCTGGTGCGCAAGTACGGTCAGTCGGGAGCCGCCCAGTCCGGCTTCGCCGAGTGCCTGAACAACATGACCCAGGGCAAGGTCGCCATGTGGTACGACGCCACCTCCGCGGCCGGCTCCCTGGAGGCGGCCAAGAGCCCGGTCAAGGGCAGGATGGGCTACGCGCCCGCCCCGGTCGACAAGACCGAGTCCGCCGGCTGGCTCTACACCTGGGCCTGGGGCATCCAGCAGGCGTCCCGCAACCCCGACAAGGCGTGGCGGTTCGTCTCCTGGGCGTCCGGCAAGCGGTACGAGCAGCTGGTCGGCGACGAGTTCGGCTGGTCCAACGTGCCGGCCGGCAAGCGCGCCTCGACCTACGACAACCCCGCGTACCGCGCGGAGGCGGCCGCCTTCCAGGAGATGACGAAGGAGGCCATCGAGGGCGCCCGGCCGAACGACCCCGGTGTCCAGCCCCGCCCGGCGCCCGGCATCCAGTTCGTCGGCATCCCCGAGTTCACCGACCTCGGCACCAAGGTCTCCCAGGAGATCAGCGCGGCCATCGCCGGACGCCAGTCCGTCGACGCGGCCCTGAAGAAGTCCCAGCAGCTCGCCGAGAAGATCTCCGAGGAGTACGAGGGGCGATGACAGCGACCACCACGGCCCCCGTGGCCACGACCCCCGCGAACGGCACCCGTCCGCCCTCCGCCCGGCTGCGCGCCTGGGCGACCCGGGCCCCGCTGCTCCCGGCCCTGATCTTCATGATCGCGGTGACCCAGCTGCCCTTCGTGGCCACGCTGGTGATCTCCTTCTTCGACTGGAACTCCCTCTATCCGGATGCCCGTTCGTTCGCCTGGTTCGCCAACTACCAGGAGGTCCTGACCGACGCGGACCTGCGCCGGTCGGTGTGGACGACCGTGCTGCTGACGGTCGCGGTGGTGCTGACCAGCCTGGTCCTCGGCCTCGCGCTCGCCCTGCTGCTCGACCGGAAGTTCAAGGGCCGCGGCGTGGTCCGCACCCTGCTGATCGCCCCCTTCCTGGTGGTGCCGGTGGCCGCCGCGCTGCTCTGGAAGCATGTGCTCTACAACCCTGAATACGGTCTGCTCAATGGGTTGTTGAGCTATGTGGGCGGCCCACAGCCAGACTGGATCTCCAACACCCCGCTGCTCGCGGTCGAGGCGGCCCTCGTCTGGCAGTGGACGCCGTTCATGATGCTGATCCTGCTGGCGGGCCTGCAGAGCCGCGACCACGAGCAGATCGAGGCCGCCCGGGTGGACGGCGCGAGCGACTGGCAGATCTTCCGCCATCTCACCCTGCCCCACCTGCGCCGCTACCTCGAACTGGGCGCCCTGCTCGGCTCGATCTACATCGTGCAGAACTTCGACGCGGTCTTCACGATCACATCCGGGGGCCTCGGCACCGCCAACCTCCCCTACACCGTCTACCAGACCTTCTACCAGGCCCACGAGAACGGCCTCGCCTCGGCCGCGGGCGTCCTCGTGGTCATCGGCTCCATCATCATCGCGACCTTCGCCCTGCGCGTCGTGTCGTCCCTGTTCCGCGAGGAGGTGTCGCGCGCATGAGTGCCGTGGCCGTAGGACCGCGCAACCGCCGCAAGGGAATGGGCCTCGGCCTGGTGGCCTGGCTGCTCGGCATCGTGTTCTTCCTGCCCATCGCCTGGATGGCGCTGACGTCCTTCCACTCCGAACAGGACGCGGCGACCAACCCGCCCTCCTTCGCCGCGTCGCTGACGCTGGACGGCTACCGCGAGTTCTTCGGCGCGGGCGGCGGGGCGAGCCCCTGGCCGGCGCTGATCAACTCCACCGTGGCGTCGGTCGCCTCGACCCTGTTCGTGCTGGTTCTCGCCCTCCCGGCGGCCTACGCCCTGTCGATCAGGCCGGTGAAGAAGTGGACCGACGTCCTGTTCTTCTTCCTGTCGACGAAGATGCTGCCGGTCGTGGCGGGCCTGCTGCCGCTGTACCTGTTCGCGAAGAACGCGGGCATGCTCGACAACATCTGGCTCCTGGTCATCCTCTACACGTCGATGAACCTGCCGATCGCGGTGTGGATGATGCACTCCTTCCTCGCCGAGATCCCGGTCGCGATCATCGAGGCGGCCCGGGTGGACGGCGCGAAGCTGCCGACCGTGCTCACCCGCGTGGTCGCCCCGATCGCCCTGCCCGGCATCGCCGCCACCGCCCTGATCTGCTTCATCTTCAGCTGGAACGAACTGCTGTTCGCCCGGGTCCTGACGGGCGTCGTCGCCGAGACCGCGCCCGTCTTCCTGACCGGCTTCATCACCAGCCAGGGCCTGTTCCTGGCGAAGGTGAGTGCCGCGTCGCTCGTCATCTCCCTGCCGGTGCTCGCCGCGGGGTTCGCCGCCCAGGACAAGCTGGTCCAGGGCCTGTCGTTGGGAGCCGTGAAATGAAGGCCGCCGTCATCGAGTCCGTGGGCAAGGCCGTCGTCGCCGAGGTCCCCGACCCGACGCCGGGCCCGCGCGAGGTCGTCGTCGAGGTCGCCGCCTGCGGCCTGTGCGGCACCGACCTGCACATCCTCCAGGGCGAGTTCGCCCCCAAGCTGCCGATCGTGCCGGGCCACGAGTTCGCGGGCGAGGTCGTCGGGGTCGGCACCCAGGTCACCGAGGTCGCGGTGGGCGACCGCGTCGCCGTCGACCCCTCCCTGTACTGCTACGAGTGCCGCTACTGCCGCAACGGCCACAACAACCTCTGTGAGCGCTGGGCCGCGATCGGGGTGACCACGGCCGGCGGCGCGGCCCAGTTCGCGGTGGCGCCGGTGGCGAACTGCGTGAAGCTCCCCGAGCACGTGCGCACCCAGGACGCGGCCCTCGTGGAACCGCTGTCCTGCGCGGTGCGCGGCTACGACGTGCTCCGCTCCCGCCTCGGCGCCCATGTGCTGATCTACGGCTCGGGCACCATGGGCCTGATGATGCTGGAGCTGGCCAAGCGGACCGGCGCGGCGAGCGTGGACGTCGTGGACCTCAACCCGCAGCGCCTGGAGACCGCCCGCGGCCTCGGTGTCTCGGCGTCGGCGGCGAACCCCGACGAGCTGGACCGCCCGCAGGGCTGGGACCTCGTGATCGACGCGACCGGCAACGCGGCGGCGATCCAGGACGGCCTGGACCGGGTGGCGAAGGCGGGCACCTTCCTGCAGTTCGGGGTGGCGGACTACGCGACCCGGGTGTCGATCGACCCGTACCGCATCTACAACCAGGAGATCACCATCACGGGCTCCATGGCCGTCCTGCACAGCTTCGAGCGGGCGGCCGAGCTCTTCGCGAACGGCGTCCTGGACCCGGACGTGTTCATCAGCGACCGCATCCCGCTGGAGCGCTACCCGCAGGCCCTGGAGCAGTTCGCGGCGGGCGTGGGCCGCAAGATCGTGGTCGTGCCGTAGCGCGCGGGGCGGGGGCGCGTCACCCGTTCGCCAGGTAAGGGAACGGTAAAGCGCCCCCGCTCGTTCACGGGTCATGACAGCTATGACCCCCGGCTCGAACATCCCTCTCCCGGCCGCCCGCGTGACGGTGGACGTCGCCGCTCCGGTGCGGCTCGACGTTTCGGGCCTGCTGCTCACCGCCGACGGCAAGGTGCGCTCGGACGCCGACTTCATCTTCTACAACCAGCCGTCCGGCCCGGGGGTGACCTACCGCTCCGGCGGCGGCACCGCCCCCGACGCGATCACGGTCGACACGGCGGCCGTGCCCCCGGGCATCGAGAAGATCGTCGTCACGGCCAGCCCGGACGCGGCGGGCCAGACCTTCCAGGGCGTCGAGCCGACGGCCACCCTGCGCAACGCCGACGACAACAGCGTCCTGGCCAGCTTCACGCCCCCGCAGCTCGGCACCGAGACCGCGCTCGTGATCGTCGAGATCTACCTGCGCAACGGCGCCTGGAAGGCCCGCGCGGTCGGCCAGGGCTACGCCGACGGCCTGGCCGGCATCGCCACCGACTTCGGTGTGACGGTCGAGGAGCCCGCGCCGGCGCCGGCCGCCCCTCCGCGGCCCGCCGCGCAGCCG
>NZ_AGBF01000232.1 GCF_000225525.1 Streptomyces zinciresistens K42
GCCACCGCACCGGACGCCGCGAGCCCCCGGCGGACCGTCCCGCCGCGCCCGCGGCGGACGGCTCAGCCTGTTCCGGCTCAGCCTGTTCCGGCGATGATCTGCCGCAGGAAGGGATAGAAGTCCGCCATCTGTCGCAGGTAGCGGTCCTGGTCCTCGCCCGCGATCATGATGGCGGCACGGGAGTAGGTCACGGCGATCCGCGCCATCCGCTGCGCGCGCTCCTCGGCGTCGGGCACCCCGGCCGCCGAGGCGAACCGCCCGAAGGCGGCCCCGATGTGCCGTTCGAAGGCCCGGGTGTCGGCCTCCATCACGGCGGCGATGTCCGGGTCCTCGTGGCTGATCCGCAGCAGTTCGAGATTGAGCGCGAAGTAGGGGTAGTCGTCCAGGACCGCCCGGACGGCTCCGTCCCAGAAGGCGGCCAGCCCCTCCTCGGCCGTGCCCGCCCGCTCCACGGCCCCGGTGAGGTCGGCGAAGAAGCGCTGCTCGAAGCGCTGGTAGACGGCGGCGAGCAGCGCCGCCTTGCTGCCGAAGTGGTAGTAGAGCGAGCCGACCGGATAGCCGGACTCCCGGCACGTCCTCGCGATCGACGCCTTCTCGTACCCCTCGGTGATCATGAGGCGCTCCGCCGCCGCCAGGATCGCCTCGCGCGAGACCGCCGTGTCGTGCCGGGCGCCGTCCGCCCGCGGGCCGCTCACGGCGCGAAGGACGGCAGGACGGCCGCCGCCCGGGAGATCGCGACCGCTGTCTCGCGCAGCGGCCCGAGGAAGACCACGCCGTCGCCCTGCCCGGCGGCGAAGGCCACCGAGACGGCCGCCGCCGCCCGGCCGCCCACCATGATCGGCACCGCGAGGCAGGCGAGGCCCGCGGTCGCCTCCTCCCGGTCGGTGGCGAAGCCGTCGCGCCGCACCCGCGCCAGGCGGGCGGCGAGCGCCGGGTCGGCGACGTGCCCGTCGCCGAACGTGAGCAGGACCTTTCCGACGCCGGTCCGGTGCGCGGGCAGCCGCCCGCCCACCAGCGCGGGGGTGTCCGGCGAGACCAGGCTCGGCAGCTTCTCCAGATAGACCGACTCGCCGTCGCGCAGCACCGCCAGATGCACCGTCTGCCGCGTCACCCGCCGCAGTCGCTCCAGGCGCGGCAGCGCCACCTCGCGCAGCGCCACCTCCGCGGACATGGAGCCGACGGAGAACATCCGCACCCCCACCGTGTAGCCGCCCGGCGCCTGTTCGACGGCGCCCACGCGCATCAGCATCGGCAGCAGGCGGTGCACCGTGGACTTCGGCAGCCCGCTGCGGCGCGCGATCTCGCTGAGCGTGAGCACCCGGCGGCCGTGGCTGAAGGCGTCGAGCACGTCGAACGCCTTCCACAGGACGGAGGGAGCCTGGTCGAGTGCCGTCATCGGTACCCCTTCCACGCGAGTGGTGGAACGCCCCTCTAGAGCGACGTTCTACACGGTGACGTTACCTCGCGGAAACAACCGCGACAACCGCTCGCGCACGCCTTTCCGCCACGGCCCGCGGGGTGGCCGCGCCGCGGGCCCCGGGCCGTTCCCCGCCCCCGCCTGCCGTTCCCCGTCCGCCGATCCGCGCCCGGCGAGATGTGCCGCCGGCCGGAACGCGCGGCCTGTCCGCCCAGGGCGCCGCCGAGGACATGGTCACCGGCATCGGGCTCGACCCCGCCGCAGGCCGGGGGACCCCCGCCGCGAAGGACGGTTGAACACCGAACGGTCCGTCCCCGAAGATGTGGACGGCCCCCGTACGAGCCGACCACGAGGTGAGACCCCGTATGTTCACCACCCGCCCCACCTTCCAGGGCACCTTCGGGATGAAGTCGTCCACCCAGGGGTGCTGACCTGCGGTGTTACGGATACCAACGTGCCTGACCTGCAGTGATGAGTCTTTCAGCGTCTTTCACGGGCGGGCGGGGTTATGCGCTTGATTCTCCCCACGCGCTCCCCAACAGCGCGGACACTCCCCAGATTCTCCCCAGGGAGGGTCGTCGTCAGGGGCGGCGGTGATGGCGGAACCGCCGCTGCCCTGGGCACGCTGAAGCTCCGCCAACTTGATTTCTGCTGATCGGGCGGGCTGGCATGTCGTGGCGAAGGTGCCCTCGGGCCGGTCGTGGGCGGCAGCCCCTCGCCTTGATCATCTGGCAGTGGTCATGGACGGTCTGTCCGTTTCCAGGTCGCGGGGCCGAGCAACTTCGTAGGCTCGCCGGATGACCGAGATCAGCGAAGTCGCCGAACGCGTCGCCGCCCGCCGGGCGGAACTCGACGAGGAGGAGAAGTTCCTGGTCGAACAGCTGGAGAAGGTCCGTGCCGAGCGCGCGGACCTCGCTGCCGCGATCCGCGTGTGGGAACGCATGCACGCCCAGCTGGAAGCGGAGAAGGCGACGACGCAGGCGGTGCCTGCGCAGGTCGGCGGCCGTGGCGTACTGCTGGTCCCGCATCGCGAGGCGTCCGGGCGAGGACGCGCTGCCGCCGGACTACCAGCGGACCATGAAGATCGTCCGGGAGGCGGGCGGCCCGGTACGGGTCAAGGACGTCGGCAAGGCCCTGGGCCTCGAAGCCGAGGTCAAGGGGCGACTGGAGCCGCTGCGTGGGAAGTTGACCAAGCTGTCCGGTCGGGGCTGGCTGCGCAGGCTGCCCGGCGGACGCTTCCAGCTCACGCCGTAGAACCGGCCGCGGGCCGTAACCGACGTGCTCCCGAAGGCCGTTGACTTCGACGTGTGCATGAAGAAGATCAACGAGCCTGCCGGGGACACCGGCTTCCCTGTCTACCAGTGCCGCCTGCCGGTGTCCCGGAAAACCACCGAATACTGCGCCGACCTGCTGCGCCGCCACCTCAAGACGATCGGCTCACGGTGGCGTGCCCTGCCGCCCGGACAGATCGTCGTCATCGTGCTCGCCGTGCTCCGCCACGACCAGCGCATCGCCGACATGGCCGGCGGCAACCAGGGCGGTGACACGGCCGACGGCGCTGGCGAGACGAACTGACAACCCTGCTCGCCGCCCACGCACCCCGCCTGGACCGCACCCTGAAGAAGATCGCAAAGAAGGGTGGCGAGGTCGTTCTGATCGACGGCACCCTCATCCCCACCGTCCGGCGCACCGGGAAGGCGAACCGGCTCAACTACTCGGGAAAACACCACCGCCACGGCCTGCACTTCCTTGCCCTGACCGATGAGAAGGGCCGCCTGCTGTGGATCTCCGCGGCCCGTCCGGGCCGCACCCACGACGTCACCGCCGCCCGCCACGACAAGATCGTCGAGCATCTGAAGACAGCTTGCCTCGGCGCCCTCGGTGACCTGGGCTTCATCGGCGTGGACAAGCCCGAGAACCCCGACGGCCAGGTCCTCGTCACCGGCTACAAGGCCACCCGCTGGCACAAGCTCACCCCCGGACAGAAGCAGGTCAACCAGGTTCTGGCCGCAGGACGCGCCCCCGTCGAACACGGCTTCGCGCACCTGAAAATGTGGCGCACCCTCACCAAGCTCCGCACCGACCCCGCCCGCGCCACCGCTCTCCTGCGGGCACTGCTCGTACTCAAGAACCTGGAGGTCAACCGCTGACGGATGATCGAAAACACAGAAAGCCGCCCGCGACCTCGATGAGCATCCCCAACAACGATCACGCCAGCCCGCCCGATCAGCAGAAATCAAGTTGGCGGAGCTTCACTGTAGTAGGCGTCCTTCTTCCATGCCTTCATCGCGGTGAGCGAGGGGGCCGTGCAGGCGTCGAACGCCCGGCCGGTGTACGTCTTTTGTGCGGGCCATGCGGCGGCGGCCATCGAGGTCTGCCCCGCGATGACGGCTCCTGCGGCGACGGCTACGACGGTCGTCGTGAGGGCGATATAGCGGCCTTTTTTGGATATCCGATGCCTGGGCATTTCCCCACCTCATACGTACGAACTTGCACGGATTGTGACCCCCTCCCCCCGGGGGTTGGATTACCTATCCGCACCGGCCGCCTTGCTTGACCGGTGCGGTGGTTGCAGTGATCCTCTCGGAGGATCGGCTCCAGGGGCCGCGTTGCGCTGCGGACCGGGCGACCGTCGCGAGGCTTCAGGCCGGGTGGCCGGCGAAGAGTTCGAGATGGGCGCAGTTCGGGCAGCGGTAGGCATCAACCTGCCAGGCCGACCGGCCCACGCGCTTGGCGCCGCCGAGGGGCCCTTTCTCGAGAGCTCCCTGTATCCAGCGGGCGTAGCCGCGGGAGTGCTGTCCGGCGTCTTCGACGAACCCGGGCTCCAGGCCGACGGTGCCGCAGTGGGTGCAGCGGAAGGTGTTGTTCACGCGCCGGAGTATAGGTACCGGGTAAGTGCTGCCGGCGCGAGGGTTACTGATCACTGATTGCCTTGCGCTGGAAGTACCAGGCGAGAGCGAAGCTGCCGGTGGCGGTCCAGAACAGCGGGGCGCCAAAGGCTCGGCCGAAGGCGGCACTGAACACGATGCCAGTGATCGTCTGGAGGGCGGCGAGGAGCGCGAAGACGGTGGCGGCGCGGCGGTGGATATGCATGAAATTTCCTCAACACGGGAGGGAACGGGAGGTGCACGGCCGGGGAACGAGGGTCTCGTTCCCCGGCTGCGGTGTTACAGGTTCAGCTCAGGTGCGGGGGCGGTTCAGCAGCCGCCGCGCCAGGGGTAGGCGTACCTGCCGTAGGAGTAGCGGGGGATCCACCACTTGGTGAAGACGCTGGCTCCGACGTTGATGTGCAGGCACTGTCCTCTTGCCGACGCCCATTGGGCGACGAACTGGATGGAACCTCCGATGAGGGTGATGAGGGCAGCCAGGTAGGCCAGGACTGGTGCGGCCGGTGGGAAGAGCAGGGCCAGCAGCCCCAGGACTGCTCCTGCGATCGTGTAGGTGACCCAGCCGTAGCTGCCGATGCGGTAGGTCCACCGCTTGTTCGCCACGATCTTCAAGGAGATGCCGCCGACGCCGGTGCCCCAGTTGGGTCCCCAGTATTGGGCGGAGATGCGGCCCCACGAGTAGTAGCGGGTCTTCGAGCGGCTGAAGCGGCCATCGAGGTCGGTGCAGTTGACCGGGTCACCTGAGCAGTACTCGTAGGCGTTGCTGCTGCCGCCGTACACCGGGTCGATGGACAGGAAGCGTCCGGTTGCCGGGTTGTACAGGCGCACGCCCATCAGGATGGTGCCGGTGACGGTTTCGGCGGAGCGCTGGTTCTGGCCAGAAGAAGCTCCGCCGACAGCTGCGACATCTGCCCTGGCGCGAGGTCCCGCTGGTTGCCCTTGACGACCAGGATGTAGTGCCCGCCCCGGGCGATGACGTGCTCGGCATGCCCGGTCCGGGTGTGCATCGCGTCGGCGGTGATAACGCATCCGCGCAGGTCGAGCCGTTCCAGCAGTGGGGCGAAGGCAGGGATCTCATTGCTCTTCGCGGCGATCTGCCGCTGGGAGACCACGGCCTGGCCCTCGTGCAGGACGGCGGCGAGGAGGTGGACGGCCGTCTTCTCGCCGGTGCGGCTGCCGCGTACGGCCTTGCCGTCGACGGCCATACCCACCAGCTCCACGGTGCATTCGTCGGCCGGGTCACTCGCGTGCCGGGCCGGCCAGGCGCCCAGGGCGTCATCGAGGGCGTCGCCGTCCGGACGTGACAGTAGACGACCCGGCGTGGTGGCCCGTGGCGGACGGCGCAGCCCGATCCTCGCCCGCGCCTCTGGAGAGGTGTCGATGGCATAGCGGGCGATGCCGGCCAGCGTGGTGGCGCCGCCGAGCACCGCGAGCAGGCACAGGGTGAGCAGTGATCCCAGCCGGTAGCGGCGCCCCCGCACCCGTCGTGGATCGGGAAGCCGGTCCAACACCTCCGACAGCGCGGCGAGTTCGGACAGCTCGGCAGGCAGGTGCAGCAGGTCGGCGTCCTCGCGGTGGCGCTGGAGAACGTCGATCAGGGAGGATGGCACGCGAACGCGACCCCTGTTCGTGATCAAAGGCTTCGAGAACCTTGATCATCAGGGGTCGCGTTCGTCGCATCCAAGTACGGACAAGCAGGCCATCAGGGCACGTCCACGCACGAGTTACTCATCTCGCCGCGTGAGAACGCACGCGCCCTGCCCCTTCGGCCCTCATGAATACAGCCTTGCAGTGGACAGCAACCGCCTAGCGTTGCCAGTGTGACTACAAGTGAATGCGATGCAATGCACAGTCGTAAAGGTCGATCGGTCATTGAGCTCTTTCCATCCTCGGTCTGACACGGCAGCTGTAAGTCTTGATCGTCCGGCTCCGGTCATGTGGTCGCCGCCGCGGTGATGTTGTTCCATCGGCGGTGGGCCTCGGTGGCCTGGTGCCGGTGGTGACGGCGCCAGACGGACCGGTGCAGGGCGTGCTCGAGGTCGCGGCGGGGCGTGGGGAGTGCGGTGATCCGCAGGACGGCCAGGAGTTCGCGGCCGCTGGCCGGGGCGAGTTGAAGGCCGTGTTCGGTTCCGTCGACGGTGCGGGTGGCAGCGTGGGTGACGGCGAGGACGGCGGCGGCGAACAGGCTGATCAGGCTCCAGCGCATCCAGGAGGTCCAGCAGGTCACCTGGCCCTGGTCGAGTCCCGCCAGGCCCTTCGCGCCCTGGAAATCCTCCTCGGTCTTCCAGCGGGTGCAGATGATGTTCACGAGGACCGCGAGGCTGACGGGGGTGGTGGAGTGGCAGCGGTAGAAAGACAGTTCGCGGGTGTAACGGTGGCGGCGCACGACGAGGAACGCGTGCCCGGCCTCGCCCCGGCCTGCGGGGGCGTCATCGGCCAGGACGTCGATCAGGGCCCAGTCGTAGTGGCGGTCGCCCTTGGTGCCGTTGCCCGTGCGTCGTCGCATCCAGGCCCTGGCCGGCACCTTCGCCGCCAGCTCGGTGGCGCTGAGGCGGCCCACGGCAGTGCTCGCGCGATGGTCGGCCCTGACCGCCAGGGCGTAGTCGAAGCCCAGAGTGCGGGCGGTGCGGCGCAGTTCCAGGCTGCCGTAGACCTCGTCGCCGGTGAACCGGCGGGCGGGAAGGCCGAGCCCGCGGGCGCGGTGCAGCATGGCGGCGGCCAGCTGGGGCTTGGTGGCGAAGGTGACCTCGTCGGGCACGTGCCGCAGCAGCCTGCGCTCCTCGTCTTCGGCCCAGGCGGCGGGCAGGCAGAGCTCGCGGTCGATCAGGGTGTGACCGCGCGGCGAGGTGTAGGTGAGATGGACGGCGACCTGGCACAGACCCACCCCGCCAAGAGCGCCGGAGTACTGGTGGGAGGCTCCCACGCAGTCGGTGGAGGACTTCTCGTCACCCGTCTCGTCGGCGATCAACACGGCTTCGTTGTCGGCGAGTTCGGCCGCGACCCAGGCGGCGAGACGGTCGCGGGCCAGGTCATGGTTCCAGGCGCCGCGCGAGAGGAAGTGCTGGAGGCGGTGCGGCCCGTCGTGCCCGAGCGCCTCGGTGAGGGTCCAGCAGTTGCGCCGTTCCAGCTCCATCAGCATGCCCTGCGTCATCGCCCGGCCCAGCATCCGCGAATCCCGGCGCGGGAAACAGACGGCCACCGCCGCCATCAGCGACCCGAACGCCGCCGTCCAGACCCGCTCGGCTATCGTGGCCTCCACGGCCACCTGGTTCTTGATCGTCTTCACACACGTCAATGATCACGGTGGCCGTTCCCATGTCCGCAGCCACCCCCCACCCTGACCGGCACGGACGCCTCAACGATCAAGACTTACAGCTGCCGTGTCTGATACTGACAACGAAGTACGGGAACGCGATCGCCGCCAACACATGCAACACCGAGATCTGGAAGCCTGCCTTGGCCAGGGCAGGTGTCATCCCTCCGCGGGTCAAGGGGGCGAAACCTTGGCAGTGGCAGGCGGCACCGAAGGACGGGTTCCATGTGCTGAGGCACACGTACGCGTCCCTCGTGCTGGAGGCAGGAGAGTCGGTCGTCACCCTCGCCAAGTGGTTGGGGCATTCATCGCCGACCATCACGCTCGATCACTACGCGCACTTCATGCCGGAGGCGGGGAAGAAGGGGCGCAGGGCGATCGATAGCCTGTTGGGGGAGCGGGCGGAGGAGAGTTCCAGTCCAAACTCCCCAGATTCTCCCCAGGCCCGATCCTGAATGCCGATTCGACCGTCCGGCGCGCGTAAACAACGAGGTGAGACCCCGTATGTTCACCACCCGCCCCACCCTCCAGGGCACCTTCGGCATGGTGTCCTCCACCCACTGGCTCGCCTCCCAGTCCGCGATGGCCGTCCTGGAGCGCGGCGGCAACGCCTACGACGCCGCCGTGGCGGGCGCGTTCGTCCTGCACGTGGTCGAACCGCACCTGAACGGACCGGCCGGCGAGGTGCCGATCCTGCTCGCCCCGGCGGGCGGCGAGGTCCGCGTGCTGTGCGGGCAGGGCGTGGCCCCGGCCGGCGCCGGCGTCGCGCGCTACCGGGGCCTCGGCCTCGGCCTCGTGCCCGGCACCGGACCGCTCGCCGCCGCCGTCCCCGGCGCCTTCGACGCCTGGATGGTCCTGCTGCGCGACCACGGCACCCAGACCCTCGCCGAGGTGCTGCGCCACGCCGTCGGGTACGCCGAGGACGGGCACGCGCCCGTGGAGCGCGTCGGCGAGACCGTGGAGACCGTACGGGAGCTGTTCGAGACGGAGTGGACCTCGTCGGCCGAGGTGTACCTGCCGGGCGGGCACGCGCCCCGGCCCGGCGAGCTGTTCCGCAACCCCGCGCTCGCGGCCACCTGGAGGCGGTTGCTCGACGAGGTCGCCGGCGCCGGGGACCGCGTCGCGCAGATCGAGGCCGCGCGCGAGGTGTGGCGCACCGGGTTCATCGCCGAGGCCCTCGTACGGCAGGCGCGCCGGCCCACCCTGGACACCAGCGGCGAGCGCCACACCGGCACCCTCACGGCCGCCGACCTCGCCGGCTGGTCCGCCGCCTACGAGACACCCGCGACGTACGACTGGAACGGCTGGACCCTGTGCAAGGCCGGCCCCTGGAGCCAGGGCCCGGTCCTCCTCCAGCAACTCGCGCTGCTCCCGCCCGAACTGCCGCGGTACGGCTCCGCCGAGTACGTCCATCTGCTGATCGAGGGCTGCAAACTGGCCATGGCCGACCGCGAGGGCTGGTACGGCGACGCCGCCGACGTCCCGCTCACCGACCTGCTGTCGGACGCCTACAACACCGCCCGGCGGAAGCTGATCACCGGCCGGGCCTCCCACGAACTGCGGCCCGGCAGCCCCGGCGGGCGCGTGCCCCGGCTGAGCGCCCACGCGCGCGGGGCGGCCGCCGCACCGGACA
>NZ_AGBF01000231.1 GCF_000225525.1 Streptomyces zinciresistens K42
CCCGCGCCACCGGGCCGTCCCGACCGCTTGGCCGCCGGCGGCGCGGCGGCGAAGGAGGGCGGGGGACCGCCCGCGAAGGAGGGCGCCGCGGTCTCGGCGGCGGTGGAACCGGCGGGGGACGGCGAGGAGCCGGGCGCGGGCGGCGGCATCCCGTACGCGGTCGAGGCCGTGGGCGCCGCCCGGGGAGGGGGCGGGAGGCGGCGGTACGGGACCGGGCGCTGCCGGGGCGACGGGCAGCGCGGGGGCGGGGCGGGGGCCTGCCGCGTCGTAGCCGGTGAACAGGTCGGCGAGGCCCGCGGGGGGCTCCCGCCAGCCGGTGGGCGCGGGTGCGGACTGGCGGCGCCCGACGCGGACCGACCGCAGCCTCGGCAGGTCGGTGCGGCGCCGCAGGTCCGCGGTGGCCAGCGCGAGACGCACGCCCGACCAGTCCTCCCCGGTGCGCTGGGCGACCGAGGCGCGCAGCACGAGTGTGCCCTCGGCGGCTTCCTGACGGTACGTCAGACGGTAGGCGGGGACCCAGACCGCGCCGGGCACCCCGTACTCCAGCTCCAACTCCACGGCCCCACCCCCGGACTCCGCCCCGTCGAGCGCCAGGACGGCGGCGACCGCGGCCTCGACCCGGCCGGAGCGCGCGCCGGTGGAGGCGCGGTTCCAGCGGTCCGTCGCGACGGCGAACTCATGCTCGGCGACGCGCAGTCGCTCCTCCAGCTCGGTGAGCCGCAGATGCAGGGCCCGGAGCCGCTCGTCGGCGAACCCGGCCAGCCGCAACCACGCGTCGACGGGCGTACGGCGAGGCGGCTCACCGGGGTCGGCGGCCGGGGGGACCGGCCGCAGCGCGGCGACTTCGGCGATCAGCCCGAGCTGGCGGTCACGGCGTCCCCGGGCGGCGGCGGCCGCGTCCCGCGCCTGCTCCAGCTCCTGCCGCGGGGTGTCGGTCCTTTCACCGGCGGGCGGTTCCGCGTCCACCTCCACGCGCACCTCGGTGACCCGCACACCGTCGTCACCGACGACCTTGGCGCGCAGCGAGCCCGGGTCCATCGACCGGGGGAACCCGGTGACCCGCACCCTGCCGTCCGCGGGCACGGTGCCCCGGGCCAGCCGGGTGCACAGCGCGCCGCGCGCGTACACCACCACGGCGTCCAGCGACGAATCCCATCGCCCCGCGTCCTCAGCGGACTTCACACGCTCAGCCCCCCGTCGTGTCCTCGCCGACCGAAGCCTACGCCCGGTCCGGCGGCACCGTCTCCGGCCCCCGTATCCCGACGGCTCGGCCGTCCACCCGGTCCCGTCACGCCGTGGCCGGCCCGCAGCAGTTCGCGTACGACCCGCTCGGCCTGTCCGCGGTACGGGCGCCCGAAGCCGCCGTACTCCACCGCGGTGACGGCCGCGTGCCCGGGGCCGCGCCCTTCGCCCGGGTTTCCCCGGAGGCCCACCCGGATGCCCCCCCAAGGTAGCCGGGACGTGCCCGACCACTCCGGCGGCGGCCACCCGGGAGCGGGGGCGCGCGGGGCGGGTCAGATCGGCGGCCAGCCCAGGCGGGCGTACGCTCCCAGCAGCGTGCCCATCAGCGTGGTCCAGCCGCCCGTCATCATGCTGACGCCCATCGCGACGAGGACCACACCGCCGAAGATCTCCATACGGCGGGACTGCCGGCGCAGCCACAGCATCCGGCCCCGCGCCCTCGTCAGTCCCACGGCCAGGAGCAGGAACGGCAGGCCCAGACCGAGCGAGTAGGCGACCAGCAGCAGCGCGCCGCGGGTCACCGTGGCCGTGCCCGCCGCCGTGGCCAGGATCGAGGCGAGCACCGGCCCCACACAGGGCGTCCAGCCGAAGGCGAACGCCGCGCCCAGCGGAACAGCCCCGCCCGGCCCACGCCCGAACCGGCTCAGATCCAGGCGCAGTTCGCGCTCCATGAACGGAATCCTGAACAGGCCGGACACGGCGAGGCCCATCAGGACGACGAGGGCCCCGCCGACCAGGTTGATGGTCGCGAGGTTGTTCTTCAGCAGCAGACCGAGCGCCGACGCGGTGGCGCCGAGGACGGTGAACACCCCCGAGAAGCCGAGAACGAACAGCGCGGCGCCGAGCAGCACCCGGCGGCGCGCGGCGGGCGCGAGGGGGCGGTCACCGGCCGTCCCGTCGTGGAGGCCGGAGACATAGGAGACGTATCCGGGCAGCAGCGGCAGCGTGCACGGTGAGGTGAACGAGACCACGCCCGCCACCAGCGCCAGTGATGCCAGCGCGAAGAACTCCACGAGCACTGTCCTCCAATCCTGCGTGGGCGGGCGTCCGCCGCCGCGCCGCGGCGTGGGCGGGGTCCCGCCGTCGAGAGTCCGATCCCCCGTGCCCCATGGTGGAACAGGCCCCCCGGAGGCCCATCGGCACCCCGCCCTCATGCCCCATATCAACGTCCGTTAGTTTATTGATGTGAGTGTCGGGGCTCTGCCTGAGCGGTGGGCCCGGCTGTGGCCGCCGTTCCCATGGTGATGGGTGTCATGACGAAGAACCTCAAGGTGTCGCTGGTACTGGGTGTGACGGTGCTGGCAGTGATCGGTGCGCTCCTTGCGTTCAACCGGTCGTCCGACTCCGGCGGGGACGCGGGGAACGCCAAGCCCGCCTCCTCGTCGGTGCTGGTGCGCCCGGACAGCCACCGGCTGTCCACCGCCAAGGACGGCAAGGTCACGCTGGTGGAGTTCCTGGATCTGGAGTGCGAGGCGTGCGGGGCGGCGTTCCCGTTCGTCGAGCAGTTGCGCGCGAAGTACGAGGGCCGGGTCACGTTCGTGATCCGGTACTTCCCGATCCCCAGCCACCGCAACGCCCAGCTCGCCGCGCAGGCGGTGGAGGCGGCCGCCGCGCAGGGCAAGCTGGAGGCGATGTACAAGAAGATGTACGAGAACCAGAAGTCGTGGGGGGACCAGCAGGTCTCGCACGAGAAGACGTTCCGCGGCTTCGCCCGGCAGCTGGGTCTGGACATGCCCCGCTTCGAGAAGGACTGGAAGTCCAAGGCGACGGTCGCGCGGGTGGACAAGGACCGCAAGGACGGCATCGCGCTGGGGGTCCAGGGCACGCCGACCTTCTTCCTCAACGGCAAGCAGCTCCAGCCCACCTCCGAGGCCCAGTTCACCGACGCCATCGAAGCGGAACTGGCCAAGTGACCACCGCCTGACCTGCCCCCCCCCGCGGCGCACCCCGCCCCCGGCCCCGCCGAGGACGGGCGCCCGTCCCCTCCCCTCCCTGCCCCCGCGCCACCCCCCACGCCTTCGCGGTCCCCGTGCGCAGGGTGGAAGAACGCTCTGAAAGCTGACGTCATGCAAGAACCAGCCGCCGGTCCGGCGGACCCCGTGGTGCGGCTCGCCGGGGTGTCGGTGGACATCGAACGCGTGCCGGTGCTGCGCGGGGTCGACCTCACCGTCCACCGCGGGGAGTCCGTCGGACTCGTGGGGCCCAACGGCTCGGGCAAGACCACGCTGCTGCGCCTGCTCGCCACCCTCCTCACCCCCGCACGGGGGCAGGCCCGCCTCTTCGGCGCCGAGTTCGGCAGCCGGGAGTGCGACGCACTGCGCCCGAGGATCGCGTTCGTCGGGCACACGCCCGCCCTCTACGCGCAGCTGACGCTGCGGGAGAACCTGCGCTTCCTCGCCCGGCTCACCGGCCGGCCGGACGCCGCCGCCGACGAGGCGCTGGCCCTCGTCGGGCTCGCCGGTGTCGCGGACCGCCGCGCCGCCGGCTGCTCCCAGGGCATGCAGCGCCGCACCGACCTGGCCCGCGCCGTCCTCACCGAGCCCCTGCTCCTGCTCCTCGACGAGGCGCACACCGGCCTGGACAGCTCCTCCGCGCCCCTCGTCGAAGCCCTCATGGCGCAGGTCGCGGCCCGGGGCGGAGCGAGCGTCGTGGTCTCCCACGACCGGCCGCGGCTGACGGCCGCGGTGGACCGCCTGGTGGAGATCACCGGCGGGCGCGCCGTGGAGAACACCGTCGAGGACGCCGTCGTGAGCGTCGTGGAGAGGGAGGGCGTATGACCGCCCCCGCCCCCGCCCCCGCGCCCTCCGCCCTCAGGCAAGGCGTCGAACTCGCCCGCAAGGACCTGGTGCTGGAACTGCGCGCCGGAGAGGCGCTGCGGGTGACGGCCCCCTTCGGCGCGGTCGCGCTGCTGCTGATTCCCCTGGGCGTCGGCAGCGACGTGCCGCTGCTGCGCCAGCTCGGACCCGGCATGTACTGGGTGATCGTCCTGCTCTTCGGCGTCCTCGTGACCCTGCGGCAGAGCGCCGTCGAAGGGCCCGCCCAGCTCGCCGTGCTGCGCCTGTGCGGGGTGCATCCCGGCGTACGGCTGGCGGGCCGGGCCGTGGCCAACGCCGTACTGCTCCTGGCCTTCGAAGCGGTGCTCGCACCTGTCGTGATCATCCTCTACGACCCCGAACTCACCGGCTGGCCCTGGCTGCTGCCGGTCTTCCCGCTGGTCGCCGCCGGGCTCGCCCTGCTGGGCACGCTGGCCAACGCGCTCGCCCAGGGCATGGCCCAGCGGACCGCGCTCGGCCCCCTGCTCGTGGTGCCCCTCACCCTGCCGCTCCTGCTCGGCGCGACCCAGGTGCCGCAGGCCGCCCGCTACGGGAGCCAGCCCGCGCTCTGGCTGCTCATGATCTTCACCCTCGACTTCGCCGTGGCGGTCGCCATCGGCCTGGTCGCCCGACACCTGGAGGAGTCCGCGTGACCCTGTTCGGACGCCGCCTGCCGATCGCGACCGCGCTGGTCACGGCGATCGCCATCGCGGCAGCGACACTCGCCCCGCCCGACCAGCTGCAGGGCGAACTGCAGCGCCTGATGTACGTCCACGTGCCCACGGCATGGGTGGCCTACCTCAGTTTCGCCGTCACCCTCGCGGCCAGCGTCGCCTGGCTGTGGCGCCGCACCCCGCGGTTCGACCGCATCGCCGCCTCCAGCGCCGAGGCCGGGGTCTTCTTCACCGGCCTCGCCATCGCGCTCGGCTCCGTGTGGGGCAAGCCGACCTGGGGCGTGTGGTGGACATGGGACCCCCGCGTCGTCACCACCGCCGTGATGTTCTTCGTCTACGTCGGCTACCTCGCCCTGCGCCAGGCGACCCCCGACCCGCTGGCGCGGGCCCGCCGCTCCGCCGTCTTCGGAGTCGTCGCGTTCGTCCAGGTGCCGATCGTGCACATGTCCGTGGTGTGGTGGCGCGCGCTGCACCAGCCGCCGACCGTGCTGAAGCCGGGCGCCCCCACCATCGACGGGCGGATGCTCACCGCACTGCTGATCAGCGTCCTGGCCTTCTCGCTGTTCTACCTGGTGGTGCTGCGGGCACGGGTGCGGCTGGCGGTGCGGACCGAGGAGGTCGAGGCCGCGCTCGCCGAGCGCGACCAGGAGCCGGCCGGCAACGCCGTACTGGCTCCCCAGTGGGAGAAGAAGGGGCTGCGAGCCGATGTCTGAATGGGGCTGGGTGGCACTGGGGTACGGCGTGACCGCCGGCGCCGTGTCCGCGTATCTGATCGGGCTGAGCCGCCGCTGGAACCGGCTGCGCGACCGGGCGGAGGGCCAGCGGTGAAGCGCTACCGGCTCCTCGCGGTCTCCGGCCTGGGGCTGGCCGCCGTACTCGTCGGCCTGCTCGTGTTCGGCAACCTCAACCAGAACCTCGTCTACTACATGACGCCCCGCGAAGCGCTCGCCCAGCGCTCCGACTACCCCGACGGACGGCGCTTCCAACTCGGCGGCCTCGTCGAGAAGGGCAGCGTCCAGAAGACCTCCGACGGGCTCACCTTCGCCGTCGCCACGACGGCCCAGCCCGGGGGCCGCACCGTCGCGGTCCGCTTCGACGGGGCCCCCGCCCAGCTCTTCCAGGCCGGCATCGGCGTCGTCCTGGAGGGCTCCTGGAAGGGCAACGCGTTCGTGTCCGACACCATGAAGGTCAAGCACGACGAGAACTACCGTCCGCCCGCCCAGGCGGGAGACCGGTCGTGAACCTCGTCGCCCCCGCCGCCGGCTGGGCCGCCCTCGTACTGGGGCTGGCCGGGTCGCTCGGGCTGGCCCTGTTCGGCTTCCGCGCCCAGCGCAACCCCGGCTCGGTCTCCCGCGCCCGGCTGCGCTTCGCGGTGCTCTGCGCGCTCGGCGGCGCCGTCGCGGCCATGGCCGCGCTCCAAGTCGCCCTGCTCACGGACAACTTCTCCGTGTCCTACGTCGCCGAGACCCACGCCCGCGCGACCCCCCTGCTGTTCACCATCACCTCCGCCTGGTCCGCGCTCGGCGGCAGCCTCGTCCTGTGGTCGCTGGTCCTCACCGGCTTCACGGCCACGGTGCTGCGCCAGGTGCGCGACACCGACGACCGGCTCGGCACCGGCGCCCTCGGCGTGCTCGGCCTCGTGAACGCCTTCTTCTTCGGGCTGCTCGCGTCGTCCGCCAACCCCTTCCGCATCCTGTCCGACCCGCCCGCCGACGGCCCCGGCCCCAACCCGATCCTGGCCGACAACATCATGGTGGCCTTCCATCCCCCCATGCTGTACATGGGATTCGTCGGGTTCACCGTGCCGTTCGCCTTCGCCATGTCCGCGCTGCTGCTGCGCCGGGGCGGCGTGGACTGGCTGCGGCGCACCCGCCGGGCGAACCTGGTGGCCTGGACCTTCCTCACCGGCGGTCTGGTGCTGGGCGCCTGGTGGTCGTACGAGGTGCTGGGCTGGGGCGGGTTCTGGGCCTGGGACCCCGTGGAGAACGCCGCGCTGATCCCGTGGCTGGTGGCGACCGCCTTCATCCACTCCTCGGCCGTCCAGCTCAAGCGCGGGATGCTCCAGGCGTGGAACTTCGTCCTCGTCATCGCCACCTTCGCGCTGACGATCCTCGGCACGTTCCTGACCCGGTCCGGCGTCGTGTCCTCCGTGCACGCCTTCTCCCAGTCGGGCGTCGGACCGGCCCTGCTGGTCTTCCTGCTCGTCGTCCTGGCCGGCGGCTTCACGCTGTTCGCCCTGCGCGGCGAACGCATGGCCTCCGTCAACCGGCCGGAGTCCCTGGTCAGCCGCGAAGGCGTCCTGCTGCTGAACAACCTGCTGCTGACGCTGTTCGCGTTCGTCGTCCTCACCGGCACGCTCTACCCGATCTTCGCGGAAGCCATGACGGGCCGTCAGCTCTCGGTCGGGCGGCCCTTCTTCGACCGCATGGCGGTGCCGCTGTCGTTCGCGCTGCTGCTGGCCATGGGCGTCGGCCCGTTCACGCCCTACCGGCACGCCTCACCCGCCGTGCTGTGGCAACGCCTGCGCGTCGCGCTGCTGCTGGCCGGTGCCGCCGCGGCGGCCGTGGTCCTCGCCGGCGTCGACTCGCCGGGCGTGGTCGCGGTGGTGGCCATCGCGGTGGGCATCCTGACCGGGAGCGTCCGCCAGCTGCTGGCCACCGCGCCCAAGCCCAGGCGGCGCGGCATCCCCCGGGTGCTGCTCGGACAACGTGCCTACTGGGGCGGCCAGTTGGCCCACCTCGGACTGGTCCTCGTGGCCGTCGTCATCGCGGTCTCCAGCGCCTTCGCCACGCGCGCCACGGTCACGCTCGACCGCGGTGACTCCGCCCGCTTCGCCGGGTACCAGATCACCTTCGACCGCACCGAACGCCACCGGCAGCCCGACCGGGAGAGCCGCGACGCGCACATCGTCTTCCGCGAGGGCGGACGCGTCGTGTGGACCGCCACCCCCCGGCTGAACCGCTTCACCAACCAGACCCAGCAGGTCGGCCAGCCCGCTGTGAAGGAGGGCGTCACCCGCGACCTGTACGTCGCGCTCGCCCAGTACGACACCAGCAAGGTCTCCCTCAACCTGTACCGCTACCCCTTCATGTCCTGGCTGTGGGTGGGCGGACTGCTCATGGCGGCCGGCGGACTCTGGGCGCTGAGCGGACGCAGGCGCGGCGGCGCCGACCGGCCCGCCGACGACCAGGCCCCGGCCGGGGAGAGCCCCAGGCGGCAGACCCCGGAGGCGGTGACGGCCGATGCGTAGCCGACTGGTCGGCATCGGCACCCTGGTGGCCGTCCTCGGCCTGCTCGCGGTCGCCGTGACCGGGCTCGTGGTCCGCGACTCCGGCGGCGAGGACCGCGCCTACCGGCTGGAGCAGAAGCTGCGCTGCCCGGTCTGCAAGAGCGTGTCGATCGCCGAGTCGCCCGCCCAGACCGCTCAGGACATGCGGGCCGTCGTCGCCCGGCAGATCGCCGCAGGCCGCACCGACCAGGAGATCATCGACTACTTCCGGTCCCGCTACGGCGACTGGGTGCTGCTCGACCCGCCCGCCTCCGGTACGACACTGACGCTGTGGTGGCTGCCGGCCGGGGCCCTCGTACTGGGCTGCGTCCTGCTGGTGAGAATGCGTCAGCGACGCGTGGACGGACCGCGGGAGGAGCTGACGGCCGACCAGCGCGAACGCGTGGACCGTGCCCTGGCGGCGGCGCGCGCCCGCGTGGAGGAGGAGTCGGCGTGAGCACGGAACGCGAACTGCTCGGACTCCGGCGCGACCAGGCCCTCGCCGACCTCATCGACCTCGAACGCCAGGTCGCGGACGGTGAGATCCCGGAGGAGGCCGCCCGCAGGCTGCGCGGCCGCTACGAGGCCACCGCCGCCTCGGCCATCGAGGCGCTGGACGCCGTCACCGCGCCGGGCACCGGCCGCCCCGCCGGAGCCGCGAAGCGCGCGGCCCGGCCGGGCCCGGACCAGGCCGCGCGCCGGCAGGCCGGACTCGCCCTGTACGTGGCCTTGTTCTGCGCCGCCGTGGTCACGGTCGGACTGCTCCTTCCGCGGTACGTCGCCGAGCGGCCCGAGGGCGGCTTCATCACCGGCAACGAGGCCGCCGCGCCCGCCCCCGGCAGCTCGCTGGACCCGGCGCCCTCGGCGTCGCCCCGGGACCTGTCGAAGGTCACCGAGGCCGAGATGGAGAAAGTGGTCGCCGCGAACCCGAACGTCCTCGGTATGCGCCTCGCCCTGGCCGCTCGCTACGCGGGCAAGGGCCAGTACGACAAGGCGGTCGAGCACTACGGGGTGGCCCTCAAGCAGAACCCCGACGACGCCGGGGTCCGCGCCCAGGCGGGCTGGCTGCTGTTCAAGATGGGCCGGGCGGACAACGCGCTGAGGTTCCTCGACCAGGCGCTCGCCCTCGACCCCTCCTCCGCGGACGCCCTCTGGTACAAGGCGAACATCCTGTTCGAGGGCCGCAAGGACGCCACGGGAGCGCTGAAGATCCTGCGCGGGCTCCAGTCCCGGACGGATCTGCCGGCCGAGCGCCGCACGGAGGTCGAACGGCTCACGGCCACGGTCCGCCGCGCCGCCGACGGCTCATGACCGCCCCACGGCCCGAC
>NZ_AGBF01000230.1 GCF_000225525.1 Streptomyces zinciresistens K42
GGCGGCCCGTCCGAGGAGGCCGACGGCCGCCAGGGCAGCCAAGGCCCGGAACGGAATCCACGACATGATGGATTTCGAGACGGCCCGGTCTGTTGCCGAGCGAGGTCGCGGCCCTGGAAGTGGGCGGTCGCCACCTGCGGTCTGAGCGAAGACGTCCGTACGCGGCGGTACACCGTGGAAGTCGTGCGCGACCGGGGTCTCTTCCGGGTTCTCCCCTCTCATCGAGGAGGGGGAGAAACCAGACGGTGCTCAGGCGGTGAGGCCGAGTTCGGTGCGTGTGCGGTGGATGAAGTCGCGGACGGCCGGCTCCCGCCGCCAGGGGGCGAGGGCGGTGTTGAACTCGCGGACGTAGTCCTTGGCCCGGCTCGACTGGACACGGGCGAGGATGTCGACGGACCGGTTGCCGAGGTCGAGACCCTGGTCGAGGTCGCGGGCCTGGAGGTGGGCGGTCCCCACGATCGCGAGCCGCATCCCGACAGAGCGGGTGAACACCCCCGACGGCATGGCGGCGGCCCGCTGGTTCCAGGCGAGCGATGCCTTGGGGTTCTTCAGATCACGGAAGACTTCGGCGGCGTCCGCGGACAGCCTGGCGGGCTGATAGAAGTCGATCCAGGCCGGTTCGTCGCCACTGTTCTGGCCGGCCCGGCTGATGAGGGCCTCGGACGCCGCGAGGGCCCGTGAGGCGGCCCTGGCGTTGTTCTCGCGGGCGTGGGCGCGGGCCTCGATGAGCTTGGTGAACGCCAGGACACGCGGCGCTGCCCGGCCGTTGGCGCGTTCGAAGGCTCCCTGGGCCATGTCGACGGCCTCGGAGGGAAAGCCCCGCAGGAGCGACTGCATGGCCATGGTCGTCAGGACATAGCAGCCGAGCGGGACGTCGCCGCCCGCACGGGCCAGACGCAGGGCCTGGATGAAGTGCCGCTGGGCGACATCGTGCTGGCCGACGTCGAAGGCGGTCCAACCGGCCAGGCGGGAAAGCTCCGAGGTGACAGAGAAGAGGTCCCGGCCGACATCGTCGCTGAAAGAGCCCAGCAGCAGCCGGGCCGCCCGTTCCTGAAGGCAGACGGTGACGGAGTTGGCCTTCCAGTTCCCGCCGCCGTATTTGGAGTCCCAGCGGCGGGCCTCGTCGGCTGCTTCCCTCAACTCGTCCAGGTCGGCCCGGCCGACCTGCTTGCCACCGGCCAGGTCGGCGGCCTCATCTGTGGGGGAGACCAGCCAGCGGGTCACGGGGATGGTGAACGCGGACACGGCGAAGCCGGATCCGGTCAGGAAGTCGCGGCGGTTCACGAAACTCCAGAACGAGGTGGCCACTCGGACCGCGTCAGCACGGTCCCGCGGGAAATCCAACCCCGCATCCGCGTCCGGTGTCTCCGCATCGCCCATACCGATTTCGCCAAGTGCCACCGGACGGCCGAGCCGTTCGGCGATCGCCTGCGCGAGGAACCTGGGCACCGGCCATTTGGGGATCATGCCCCGCCGGCACCAGTTCGCGAGGGAAGTGTGCGAGTAGTCCGACCAGGCCGTCGGCATCCTCCGCGAAGCCGCCGCCGTCAACGCCCGCCGCCGTCAGCGCGTGATCGACCTCGCCCACGAAGAACTCGGAGGCGACCTGAGAGGCAAGCGACCGAGCACCAGAACGCGGGGGTGGCTCAGCGACATTGCCGCTGAGCCACCCTGACGACGCGGACCGGCCGGTGGCGACGGACTCCGCCTCGGGCGGTACGACGTCGGCGACCTCACCGACGCCGTTCACAGGCCCTCGCTGACGTCTTCCTGACGGGCGACGCACAGCGCCCAGATGATGAAGCCGGACATCGCGATCAGGACGACCGACCACACCGGGTAGTAGGGCAGCGAGAGGAAGTTGGCGATGATGATGAGCCCGGCGATGGCGACGCCGCCGACGCGGGCCCAGGTCGACGCCTGGAAGAGGCCGATGCCGATGATCACGGCGACCACGCCCAGGATGAGGTGGACCCAGCCCCAGCCGGTGAGGTCGAACTGGAAGACGTAGTTGCGGGTGGTCACGAACACGTCGTCCTCGGCGATCCCCATGATGCCGCGGAAGATCCCGATGAGCCCGGCGATCGTGAGCATGACCGCGGCGAAGACCATCAGGCCCGCGGCCCACGCGTACTTCGCCGTCTGATCGTGTCGCGTGTGTGTGCTGGCCATCGTTGTGCCTCGTTTCCTTGTGCTCGGCGCGCCGTCAGGCGCGGGGGGAGGAGCCGGACCCGCTCAGGACCAGTTCCTTGGCACGGCGGAACTCCTCGTCGGTGATGTCGCCGTGGGACCGCATCTCGGAGAGCTTGGCGAGTTCGTCGGCGCTGCTCGCCGGCTTGCCCTCGCCGGCCCGGTCACGGACGTAGTCGTCGAACGCGCGCTGCTGTGCCTGGGCGTGGGTGATCTCGCGGGTGCCCATCTCCTTGCCCCGGGCGATGAGGTAGACGAAGACGCCCAGGAAGGGCAGCACGATGACGAAGATCAGCCAGCCGGTCTTGCCCCAGCCGCTCAGCGAGTCGTCGCGGAAGATGTCCCCGATGATCCGGAAGAGCAGGACGAACCACATGATCCACAGGAAGAACCACAGGAGCGTCCAGAACATGCTCAGCAGCGGAAAGTCGTAGGCGAGGTACGTGGTGGCGGTCATCGCTGTCCTCCGTCCCGGGCGGCGTCCGTCGCGCCGTTCCCGCTGCACTCAGCGTGCGCATGCTCACGGCGGGCGGCCTCACCCTGGGCGGGTGAAGTCCCCGCCCCCGGCCGCGGCCCCGCCGTCCGGGGCCGTCCGGGGCGGCACCGCGGCCGCGAGCACCGCCAGCACGGCGAGGACCAGCAGCACCAGGCAGACGACGAGGACGACCACGCCGACGGTGGGCCGGTTCCACAGCAGCAGGGCGAGTGAGCCGCCGCCGATGACGATGCCGGTGGTCCAGGAGCCGTGGGTGTCCAGCCAGCGGCCGGCCGTGCCGGTGCGCAGCCCCGCGTCGCCGAGGGCGCGGCCCGCGGCGCCGGTGCCGCGGGCGGCCTGGCGGCGCACCCACCGGGCGACCCGGCCGGGGCCGTAGAGATAGGCGGCGAGCGCCGTGATCAGGGCGACCACGAGCAGGGTGCGGGTGCTGTCGCGCAGGAAGCGCACGAACGTGTCGTAGATGACGGCTGCGGCGTCGGTGGGCAGCACCGAGGCGGGCACCGAGTCCAGGTAGACGCGGCGCACCACGGCGAGCCCGACGAGCAGCACGATCATCGCCACCGCGACGCCCGCGGCCGTGACGAGCAGCATCATGCGGTGCGCGGGCGCGGTCCACACGGCCAGCGCGGCGCACGCGAGGGTCAGCACGGGCAGCCAGGCGCCCATCACGTCCAGCAGCCGCAGCGCGTCCTGGGCCTCGGAGAGCTTGTCGGTCCGGAAGAGGGTGATCTGCTGGTCCGGGGCGGGGATGGCGCTGGCCTTGTCGAAGCCGCGGTCCACGAGCCGCTGCTTGACGGTGTCGATCACGGTGCCGACGTCCAGCTTGATGCTGTCGCCCTCGGCGCGTACGGCCCCGCTCCGGTCGCCGGTGAGCATGCCGACGACCGCGGAGTGGGCCCGCCGGTTGGCGTCCACCCAGGTCTCCCGGAAGACGTCGCTGGTGACCACGCGGTGCACGATGTCCCGTACGACGTTGGTGACGGCGGCCTTCAGGGGGCCGTTCAGGGCCTCGGTGCGGTCGACGACGGCCGGTGGCGCCCCGGCGTCCGCGAGCGCCTTGCCGAGGGCCTTGGTGACGGCGTCCACGTCGACGTTGGCGACGACGCGCTCGGTGAGCCGGTCGGTGACGACCGCCTGCACCGCGGGTTCGGAGGCCAGCGGGGCGACGGTCGCCACGTAGCGGTCGGTGTCGGAGACCGTGTCGGCCGTCCAGGCCGCGATCACGGCGGGTATCGACAGCAGCAGCGTGACCAGCAGCAGCACCGAGGCGACGCCGTAGCGGGCCCGCCGGTGCCGCACCGCGCCGGCCCGGCGGTAGCGCTCGTAGTCGGCGTGCTCCTCGGCGCTGAGCACCTTGCCGGCGGGGCCCTCCGGGCCGGGGCCCTGCGAGCCGTCAGGCCGCTCCGGGCCGGGGTCCTGCGAGCCGTCCGACCGCTCCGGGCCGGGGTCCTGCGAGCCGGGGTCCTGCGAGCCGTCAGGCCGCTCCGGGCCGGGGTCCTGCGAGCCATCCGACCGCTCCAGACCGGGGCCCTGCGAGCCGTCCGACCGCTCCGGGCCGGGGTCCGGGCCGGGGTCCGGTGTGCCGTCAGGCCGCTCCGGGCCGGGGTCCGGGCCGGGGGGAAGGGGAGGTTCGTCCGGGGCCATGGGCCCTCCTCGCTCGCTCAGGACGCCGGCGGGGCGCTCGCGCCGGGCGGTACTGCGGAGCGGGCCCGGTGCAGGGCGGCCCGCCAGGCGAAGGCGATGGCCAGCTCGGCGAGCCCCAGCAGCAGCAGCCACAGGCCGAGCAGCCGGGTCAGGACGACGGCCGACTGGTTCGGCAGGGCGAGCACGACGATGCCCGCGACGACGGCGAGGGCGGCCGCGCCGAGCACGAAGCCGCGGTGGGGCAGGCCCTTGAAGGCGAGCGCGGTCCAGGCGGTCAGCATCCCGGTGACCACCCAGACGGCACCGACGATCAGCGAGAGCGCGGCGATGGTCTGGAGCGGGTTGCGCAGGCACAGCACCCCGGCCAGCACGTACAGCGCCGCCACGAGCAGCCCCAGATGCCGGTCGCCGTGCTCGCGGGCGAACGAGGCGACGAACCGGAACGCCCCCGTCACCAGCAGGTACAGCCCGATGATCACGGCCAGTACGTGCAGGGTGGCGTCCGGCCAGGCCAGCGCCAGGATGCCGGGCACGAGCGCGGCGAGCGCCGAGCCCAGCAGCCAGGTCCACGAGGCGCCCAGCTCCGCGAGCAGCCGTTCGGCGTCGGGGTCGGGGGCGGGGGCCGTCCCGCCGGTCAGCGGGTCGGGCCCGGGGCCCGGCGCCGGGTCACGCGACACGGTCATGGCTCCTCCTCGCGTACGGCGGCCGGATCTCACCGGCCGCCCGGCGGGACGGTGCGTGGCACCCTCACCGGCTCAGCGTCGCGCGCCGGGCGGGTGCGCCGGGTCACCCATGGCGGGTGATCCGCGGCGACCGCCACGGCGGTGAGGTGGAGCGAGAGGGCCCTCGCCGCCGCGCGGCGAGCGCCCGCCCCGGTCACGGCCGACGACGCGGCCGTCGCGAGCGAAGGGTGTGCCATGACGATCACGAGCGCGTACACGGCCTCGCTGTCCCCGGCGGACAGGGCGGCCCGCGGCCGCGCGGCCCGCAAGCACGCACCGCGTTCGGGCCACGGCCTCTTCGACGCGGGCGGCCGCGAGGACCCGGTGGAGGTGATCGAGCGTCAATCGGCCACGCGCGTGCAGGAGTTGGTGCCGATCCGGTACGGCCGGATGCTGGAGTCCCCGTTCCGCTTCTACCGGGGCGCCGCCGCGATCATGGCGATGGACCTCGGCCGGCGGCCCGACACCGGTCTGACGGTGCAGCTGTGCGGCGACGCCCATCTGCTGAACTTCCGGCTGCTGGCCTCCCCGGAACGCCATCTCGTCTTCGACATCAACGACTTCGACGAGACGCTGCCCGGCCCCTTCGAGTGGGACGTCGAACGGCTCGCGTCCTCCTTCGTGATCGCCTGCCGCGCCAACGGCTTCTCCGAGAAGGAGCAGAACGAGACCGTACGGGAGTGCGTGCGGGCGTACCGGACGCGGATGCGGGAGTTCGCCGGCCTGCGCACCCTGGACATCTGGTACGCCCAGGACGACGTGGACCGGCTGCGGGAGCTGATGGCGTCCTCGATGAGCAAGGAGGCCAGGCGCCGCACCCGGGCGGCGACGGACAAGGCCCGCACCCGCACCCACATGCAGGCGTTCGAGAAGCTGACCCGGCTCACGCCGGAGGGGCGCCGCATCACACCGGACGCGCCGTTGATCACCCCGCTGCGGGACCTGCGCTCCGGCGCGGGCGGCGACCGGCAGGAGCAGGAGATCCTCGCGGTCGTCGAGGGGTACGCCAAGACCCTGTCGTCGGAGCGGCGGCATCTGCTGCGCCACTACCGGCTGGTGGACATGGCCCGCAAGGTGGTGGGGGTGGGCAGTGTCGGCACCCGCTGCTGGATCGTGCTGATGCTCGGCCGGGACGACGAGGACCCCCTGCTGCTCCAGGCCAAGGAGGCGCAGGAGTCGGTGCTGGCCGCGCACACCCGCGGCGAGCGCTACGACAACCAGGGCCGCCGGGTCGTCACGGGCCAGCGGCTGATCCAGACGACCAGTGACATCTTCCTGGGCTGGACCCACATCGTCAGCGGCCTGGACGGACGCAGCCGGGACTTCTACGTACGCCAGCTGCGGGACTGGAAGGGCATCGCCCGGCCGGAGACCATGGACCCGGCGATGCTGCGGCTGTTCGCGCAGCTGTGCGGCGCCAGCCTGGCCCGCGCCCACGCCCGCTCCGGCGACCCCGTCGCCATCGCGGCCTACCTGGGCGGCGGCGACAGCTTCGACCGGGCGCTGATCCGCTTCGCGCAGGCGTACGCCGACCAGAACGAGCGGGACTTCGCCGCGCTGGGCCGGGCGGCCGCCACGGGCCGGGTCCACGCGGAGGACCTCTGAGGGGCCGGCCGGCGGTTCGGCTCCCCGATCGACGAGATCGTGGGAGAGGGCGCCCGCCGACTGCCCTCACCGCTCTGGACGCGGAAGTCACCCAGCACATAGCCGAGTTGGCTGCCGAAGCCGATGAGCATGGGTGACGTCTCCTTGTCCGCAACGGGCGCCACCGGCCCCGGACTCCGGTCACCGCGGCCGGACCGGTCGAGGTCAAGGCGCCGCGGTGAGCGACCGCCGCGTCGCCAGCGAGCCGCCGAGCGCCTGGAACACCTCAGCCGACTCGCCGCCCAGCACCAACTTGGTGCGCACGCAGGAGCGGTGGCCGCGCTGGACTCCCGAGTGGCCGAAGGACTCGTCCGCGTCGGACGGACAGTCCAGAACCTCGGACGACTCGGCCGGAGTCCGGTGCGGCCAACCCGAGCAGACCGACGCGGTGGAGACGTGCACCCACCGGGACGCCGCGTCACGGAGAGCCTGTGCAGCCAGCCGCACGTCACGCGGCGGCAGCCCGGAACTCGACGTGTCGATCACGGCATCCCAAGAACCCTGGGCTGCAAGCCGGTTGAGGTCTGCTTCTTCGGTACGGCCGCCACGGACCGCGCGCACCCCGGGCACGTCCCGCCCGGATCGGCCGCGGTTGAACGTCGTCACGTCCCAGCAACGGCGCAGCGCCTCGTCCACGATGAACCTGCCCAGGTACCACGTACCGCCCGAGACAAGAACCCGCGTACCAGTAGTCCTGCCCGTCCCGAGGACCCAGGAGCAGAGACCTCGGCCCAGGGGTGGGCTTCGTCGGCAAACGCCTACCAGTGCGATCCGCTCATCGCAGTCCCGTGTCTGCCGCGTGCCTTCGCCGTCGCTCGGGGTGCGCTACAGATTCGGCATGAGGCCCGGCTGTCCCGCTTGCACACCCTTGACGTACGCCTCGTACTCGGAGGTCGTCAGAGGAATCCTGTGCTCGGTGAGCACGGAGTGCCGCAGGACGTATCCGAGCCCCTCGACGGCGGTGACTTCGAGGCAGTCGTTCGGGCTGCCGCCCGAGAAATCCGACTTGGTCCACCTGGCCTCGGAGAGGTCGGCGGCCAGCAGAGCCTTCAGCGTGTTCATCTTGGTCTCGTCAGCCACGTGCCAACTCTTTCCGCTTCCTCTTCATCAGCTCAAGCGAGGACACCTCGTCCAGCGCCACGTTCCGGAGAGCGTCGACCGAGGCGCGTACCTCGCGGATCTCTCCAGGCTTGTCCTTGAAGTCCATCCCGGTGACCTGGTCGAACACGACGACAGGGCTGTCGCCCTCTCCCGCGAACTCCAGCAGGGTGAACATGTAGGTCAAAGTGGTCGGTGCAGTAAAGGGGATGATGCGGAACTGCACACGGCCTGTTCGACCGTCCTCGATCAGCGCGTCAAGCTGATCGAGCATCACTTCGACACCGCCGACCATCTGATGCAGGGCCCCTTCGGAGAACATCGCCTCCACCTGCGGCGGGGGAGTCCTCTCGAAGATCATCCGCCGCTGAGAACGCATGGCCGCCGACCGGCCGGCGTCGTCCTTCGTCATCACGGTGCCACTGAAGGGCAACACCTGGGAGCGGGCGTAGTCGGGAGTCTGGAGAAGTCCCGGCAGCACGTTGCCGGCCAGGGTCGTCATCTTCGACGCGGCGTCCTCATGAGCCACGAACTTGATCAACGTCGGCGAAACGACGCCATCGTACGCATCCCACCACGCCTCGGTGATCGCCATTCCGGCGTCGCGCATGGCCGAGAGCGCCGCCTTCGTCACCGCGTCCATACGCAGCGTCTTGCAGATGACGGGCCACTCTTCGTCCGTCGGCCAGCTCAGACCACGTTCCAGCTGGGAGACACGGTTGTACGACTTGCGGCCCAGGGCCCGCGCCAAGTCGATCTGCTGGACCTTCCTGCCGGTGCCGGCACTGGCTTCGCGAGCGGCGCGCAGGGCCCTGCCGAACTTGTGGCGTGCAGCCGCAGCCGCCAGGTTCACTCCCACGACTCCCCCCTCGCACCCACGTATGTCATGGGCAGCGTAGCGCGGGCAGGCCGAAGCAGAGCACTTCCGGGGGTAATTCCGGCAATGCGGTTGCGTACGCAGTTGCGTACGCACAAGACTCGTCGTCACGCACCGGACGATGCGCGTCGCGGTGTGGAACGAGCAATGCGGCTGCCGCAGCCGCGAGCCGGAGGCCGCCATGCCCACGACAGAGCAACCGCAGGGCCGCACATGCAAGACAAAGACGTTCGCAACAGATCCCGCGTCTGTCGCTGACGCACGGACGTGGGTCGGAGACATCTGCGCAGGCCGTGGCGTATCTGACGACCTGTTATTCACCATCAAGCTCCTCGTCAGTGAGGCAGCGTCGAACGCTGTCACACACAGTGGCAGTCCCGACTACACGGTGGTCGTCTTCGAGGACGGCTACATCGAGGTCTGGGACAGCAGCTCGAAAATGCCGAGGCCACGCGTGCACGAGGTGGACTCGGAAGGGGGGCGAGGGCTTGAGCTGATGGAGCTCCTGGCCCCCGGCTATCAAGTAGTTGAGGACAACAAGGGCGGAAAGTGCGTGCGCTTCCAGCCGAAGGAAACCGAGTGAGCCTCCGCCTGACCTCTCTGGACGAGCGGACACCGGCCGGCGACCCCCACCCTCATCTCCCCGTTCAACTGCTCATTCGAGGACACCACTTGGAGCCGACCGCGGCCCTG
>NZ_AGBF01000229.1 GCF_000225525.1 Streptomyces zinciresistens K42
TGCGCGGCGACGCGGCGCGGAGGCTCTCCGCCTCCGCGCCGCGCGGCTCGACCGGGCCGTCGGGCCACGGGACCGCGACCCGTACGAAACGGCACAAATGTCACGATATTAGATTATCCGAGGAGCGCCTTCGTGCATTTCCGGCGCTTCGGGCGCGGCCGGGCCCGCCTCACTCCACCGCGGTCGGCCTGCGGGAGGCGGCCATGGCGCCGGACACGCCCGACAGCGGGCGCAGCCGGTAGGTGTACGCGTAGTCGCGGTCGGCGAACAGCTTGTACTCGTCGTGGGTGTGGGCTCCCCAGCTGTTGTCGCCGCCCACGCCCATCTGCCGGTGGGCGACCCGCAGCACGACCTCCTCGCGCGGGGTGAGCTGGTAGTCGTGGCGCACACCGGTCGACAGGTCCTCCGGCGTGTGGTGCGAGGCGTTGACCTCCAGCGGGGCGTCCCCGCTGACGAGCAGGCCGGCGCCCTTGGCGTCGGTCAGCGCGATCCAGCGGACGTCGGTCCTGTTGCCGTTCTCCTGCGGGCGCAGGTAGGAGGTCCACTGCCCGGCGACGGTGCCGGAGTACAGGCCCACGTCGGTGGCGTTGTCGCGGTCCCAGTGGTTCTCCTCGGGGCCGCGGCCGTAGTAGTGCAGCCGCTCCAGGCGGGCGGGCAGGCGCAGCAGCGTGCCCACCTCGGGGATGTACGGCAGGGAGGCGGCGCCCGGACTCAGGGTGTTGTCGACCTTGATCTCGGCGTTGCCGAAGACCGTGTAGGTGGTGGTGTACGCCGACTCGGTCGTGGTGGGCAGGGTGCCGGTGACCTTGATCTCCACGGCCTTGTCCCCGAGGGCGCGCACGGCGACACCGGTCACCTCGCGGCGGGTGCCCGCGTCGCGCCAGGTCTGGTTGCGGGTGTGCTGGCCGTTGCCGCGGTCGTTGTCGGTGGGCGCGCGCCAGAAGTTGGGGGCGGGACCGGAGGCGATCAGTTCGGCGCCGCCCGCCCGGTAGGACGTGATGACGCCGGTCTCCTTGTCGACGGTGACGGTGAAGCCCTTGCCGGTGACGGTGACGGCGCGGTCCCCGTCGTCGTGGGAGAGCGCCGGGACGCCGGCGAGGGGGACCGGGCGTACGGCGGGGCTGCCCGCGTCGACGGCGAGCTGGCGCCGGGCGACCTCGAAACCCGCCTCGGCCCACTTCGTGGCCCGGCGGGTGGTGAAGGACAGCCGCAGGAAGTACTCGGCGCCGGGCGCCGGGTTCGCGGGCACCTCGAAGGGCACGGTGATCCGCTTGCTCGACAGCGGGGCGAGGTCGAGCTGGGAGCGGCTCAGCCGGCCGCGCTGGACGGTCCTGCCGTCGGCGACCAGCTCCCAACTTCCGTCGAATTCGCGGACGTTGGTGAAGAGGTGTTCGTTGGTGAGGGTGAGCGCGCCGCCGGGGGCGAGCGTGCCGCCGTCGGCGGGGGCCGCGTCGACGGCCTGGTAGATCTGCTTGACCTCGGCGGACTTGCCGGTGAGGCCGCGGTCGGCGGTGATGATGCCGTCCCCGGAGAACGCCCCGTCGTTGGGGTTGTCGGCCCAGTCGCCCCCGTAGGCGTAGAACGTCCGCTCGCGGGGGCGGGTCTCGGTGAGGCCGACGGTGGCCGCGTCGAACCAGAAGCGGACCCCGTCGTCACCGCTCCCCCGGCTGTCGGAGGCGAGTTCGGCCGCGCCGAGGGCGCGGGCGTACACCCGGGCGCGCCGGATCGTGCCGCTGAACTCGCGCGTGGGGTTGTCGACGTCGGTGGCGAGCGCGAGCGACGCGGTGTTGACGGAGGGCCGGCGGGTGGTCGTCCGGGTGGCCCGCACCTGGCCGTCGACGTACAGGGTCAGGGTGCCCGCGTCCGCGTCGAAGGCGCCCGCGACATGGTGTTCGCGGCCGGTCCAGTCGTCCGGCAGGGCCCAGGACGCGGCGATCCACTGGCCGCCGCCGTGGATGAAGAACTCCAGGGTCCGGTCGGTCTGCTTGAGCGCGTACTGGGTGTCGCCCTTGGCGAGGATCGGCTGGTGGTAGCCGGTGACACGCGGGGTGATCCAGGCTTCCAGGGTGAGGGACCCGGTCAGGTCGAGGCTGTCGTCACGGGCGAAGACGGTGCCGCCGGACACGCCCTCGGCGCGGCTGAACGTACCGGAGGGGGCGAGGAGTTCACCGCGCAGGGCGGCCGGTCCGGTCTCGGTGAACCGCTTGCGCGCGGGGGTGGGCCAGCTCAGGGCCTGGTCGACGAAGTCCCAGATCCAGCCGCCCTGGAGCACGTCGTAACGGCGTACGACGTCCCAGTACTTCTTGAAGTTGCCGTTGGAGTTCCCCATACCGTGCGAGTACTCGATCATCACGTACGGCCGGGTGTCGGCGGTGTCCTTGGCACGCTGCTCGACGCGGGAGGGGCTTTCGTACATCTCGGAGCGGATGTCGCTCATGCCCGGCCGGTCGTCGCCCTCGTACTGGATGACACGGGTGGTGTCGTAGGAGCGGATCCAGTCGTACATGGCGCTGAAGGTGCTGCCGCCGCCCGCCTCGTTGCCGAGGGACCAGATGACCACGCTGGCGTGGTTCTTGTCGCGGTGGACCATGGCGCGGGCGCGGGCCAGGGACGCCGCCGTCCACTCCTGGTTGTCGCCGGGGTACTCGTCGCGGATGCCGTGGGTCTCCAGGTTGGTCTCGTCCACGAGGTACAGGCCGTACTCGTCGGCGAGTTCGAGCCACTGCGGGTTGTTGGGGTAGTGCGAGGTGCGGACGCTGTTGATGTTGAGGCGCTTGACGATCTCGATGTCGCGGACCATGTCCGCCCGGTTGAGGGCGGAGCCGCGGACCGGGTGCATCTCGTGCCGGTTGGTGCCGCGGAAGGAGACCGGCTTGCCGTTGATGCGCATCAGGCCGTCCTTCAGCGCGAACTCGCGCAGGCCGACGCGGTGCGAGAGCGTCTCGGTCACCCGGCCCGCCTGGTCGCGCAGCCGGAGCACGGCCGTGTAGAGGTAGGGCTGTTCGGCCGACCACAGCCGCGGCCGGGGCACCGCCCGCGCCGCCTCCACGGTCGTCTCGGCACCGGAGTCCAGGGCGACGCCCCGGGTCAGCGGCCGGGACCACACCGGATGCCCGTCCGCGTCGTACAGCTGGGTCTCCACCGAGTAACGGCCGCCGCCCTGGCCGCCGTAGTCCCGCACGCTCGCGGTGACCGACAGCTCCGCCGCCGTGAAGTCCCCGCTCAGCGGGGTCTGCAGACGGAAGTCGCGCAGATGGACGGGAGGCGTGGAATACAAGTAGACCGAGCGGAAGATGCCGCTCAGCCGGATCATGTCCTGGTCCTCCAGCCAGTCGCCGTCGGAGTGGCGGTAGACCTCGACGGCGATCTGGTTGGCGCCCGGCTTCAGCAGCGCGGTGATGTCGTACTCGGCCGGGTCGTAGGAGTCCTCGTGGTAGCCGGCCAGGCGGCCGTTGATCCACACGTAGTGCGCGGACTTCACCCCCTCGAAGTGGAGGAAGGTGCGCCGTCCCGCCCAGCCGCGCGGGACCGTGAACGTACGGCGGTACTGGCCCACCGGGTTGCGGCGGGTGGGCGCGGCCGGCGGACGGGCCTCCTCGCCCAGGCCGTTGGGGCCCCACCAGGGGTAGTTGATGTTGACGTAGATCGGCCGGTCGTAGCCGTGCATCTGCCAGGCCGAGGGCACCGGGAGGGTGTCCCAGCGGCTGTCGTCCAGGTCGGTGCGGTGGAAGTCGGGGTCGCGGTCCTCGGGGCGCTCGGCGTACGCGAACTTCCAGGTGCCGTCCAGGCTCAGCCGGTACGGGGAGCGGGTGCGGTCGGCTGCCAGGGCCTGGTCGACGTCCGCGTACGGCATCAGCGTGGTGTGCGGCGGCTCGGTGCCGACCTGGAAGAGGCCGATGTTCCCGTTCCACTCCGGCGACGCGGCCGCCCCGGAGCCGTCGGCGGCGTACGCGGGGACGGGGATCTCGGAGACGGCGAGCGCGCCCAGGAGGGCTGCGCCTCCTTCCAGCAGCCGGCGGCGGCTGACCGGGACTGCGGGGGTACGGAACGGACCGGCGGGGGACACGGGCGGAACGGGCATCGACGGTGGCCTTCCTCTGGACGACAGTGCGGCGCTGCACGGCTGTGAGGGAGCGTCAGATCGTGTGCGGTGCTGTGGGGAAACCGAACGCACCCTAGGTTCTGAACCCCGGGGAAGCAATGATGCTGTCGGGGTCTGTGTGTTCCTGGGGGTCCGGGCCACCATTGTTGGCCGGTTTCCGACTCCGGGTACCGCCGCGGATTCGGCTCCGTGTTCCGCTCCGTGTTCCGCTCCGTGTTCCGCTCCGGGCGTGCCGACCCCGGCTCCGGGCCGGCCGCCGGGGTGTCAGGCGGCCGGCTCCACGTCCGTCAACTCGCCGGTGTCTCCCGCGAACTGCGTGCGGTACAGCTCGGCGTAGCGCCCCTGCGCCGCCAGCAGCTCCTCGTGCGTGCCGCGTTCGGCGATCCGGCCGTCCTCGACGACCAGGATCAGGTCGGCGGCGCGGACGGTGGACAGCCGGTGGGCGATCACCACGGCGGTCCTGCCGTCGAGCGCCTCCGTGAGCGCCTCCTGGACGGCCGCCTCGGACGTGTTGTCCAGGTGGGCGGTGGCCTCGTCGAGGATGACGGCGCGCTGACGGGCCAGCAGCAGCCGGGCGATGGTCAGGCGCTGGCGCTCGCCGCCGGAGAGGCGGTAGCCGCGTTCGCCGACCACGGTGTCCAGCCCGTCGGGCAGCGAGCGCACGAGGGCGTCGAGGCGGGAGCGGAGCAGGGCGTCCCACAGGTCGTCCTCGGTGGCGGCGGGACGGGCCAGCAGCAGGTTGGCGCGGACGGAGTCGTGGAAGAGGTGGCCGTCCTGGGTGACCATGCCGACGGTGGCGCGCAGGGACCGGGCGCTCAGGTCGCGCACGTCCACGCCGCCGACGCGCACCGCGCCCGCGTCGACGTCGTAGAGGCGGGGCAGCAGGTGGGCCACGGTGGACTTGCCCGCGCCGGAGGAGCCGACCAGGGCGACCGTCTGCCCGGGTTCGACGCGGAAGGAGAGTCCGTGCAGCACCTCGGCGCCGCCGCGGGTGTCGAGGGAGGCCACCTCCTCCAGGGAGGCGAGGGAGACCTTGTCGGCGGCGGGGTAGCCGAAGCGGACGCCGTCGAACTCCAGGGACACCGGCCCGTCGGGGACCTGCCGGGCGTCGGGCCGGTCCTGGACGAGGGGGACGAGGTCGAGCACCTCGAAGACCCGCTCGAAGCTGACGAGGGCGCTCATGACCTCGACGCGGGCCCCGGCGAGGGCGGTGAGCGGGGCGTACATCCGGGTCAGCAGCAGCGCGAGGGCGACGACGGCGCCCGGGTCCAGGGTGCCGCGCAGGGCGAACCAGCCGCCGAGGCCGTAGACCAGGGCGAGGGCCAGCGCGGAGACCAGGGTGAGCGCGGTGATGAACACCGACTGCGCGGTGGCGGTGCGCACGCCGATGCCGGCGACGTGGCGGGCCCGGCTCGCGAACTCCCGCGACTCCTCCTCGGGGCGGCCGAAGAGCTTGACGAGGGTGGCGCCGGGCGCGGAGAACCGCTCGGTCATCCGGGTGCCCATGGCGGCGTTGAGCGTGGCGGCCTCGCGCTGCATACGCGCCATGCGGTGCCCCATGCGCCGGGCCGGGACCACGAACACCGGCAGCAGGGCGAGCGCGAGGAGGGTGATCTGCCAGGAGAGGGTCAGCATGACGGCGAGGGTGAGCACCAGCGTGACCAGGTTGCTGACCACTCCGGAGAGCGTGTTGCTGAAGGCGCGCTGGGCGCCGATCACGTCGTTGTTGAGACGGGAGACGAGCGCTCCCGTACGAGTGCGTGTGAAGAACGCGACCGGCATGCGCTGCACATGATCGAACACCGCGGTCCGCAGATCGAGGATGAGCCCCTCGCCGAGCGTCGCCGACAGGCGCCGGGCGAGGATGCCCAGCGCGGCCTCCACGACCGCGATGAGGGCGATCAGCAGGGCGAGGCGTACGACGGCGCCGTCGTCGCCGCCCGTGACGATCGTGTCGACGACCCGTCCGGCCAGGACGGGGGTGGCGACGGCGAGCAGGGCGGTCAGCACCCCGAGCACGGCGAACAGCGCGATCCGGCGGCGGTGCGGGCGGGCGAAGGCGGCGATGCGGCGCAGCGTGGCGCGGGCGAAGGGGCGTCGCTCCCGTTCGGCGTTGACGACGCTGTGCAGTTGGGTCCAGGCGGTGGTCTCCATGCTCATGCCGGGAAACCTAGAACCTCGAGCAACCTTGAGGTCAAGGAGGGTTCCGCCGTCCGTGTCCGCCGCGCGGTGGGCGCCCGCCGACTGCGGCAGCCGGGTCGTAAGGCGGTGTCCGCGCCGCGGCAACCCGCCGTTGTCACGGCTGGGGGACCCTCTGGCGATGTGACAGCGGTACGCCTCTCCCCAGACGCCCTCTTCCCCGAAGCCGTCCCCTCGGGCGACGGCCGCTCCCCCGAGGCCCTCTCCCCGGACGGCCGCTCCCCCGAAGCCCCCCGCGCCGGTGTCCCCCGCGGTGAACGGCCCGCCCCGGTACGGCCCTCCTCCGCCGGGCGCCTGCTGCGCCGCGTCCCGCTGCGCAGGATTCTGGTGCTGCTCCCGCTCGCGCTCGTGGTGGTGGTCGCGGTGGACAACCGGGCCGTGCTCGGCGCGGGCGTCGGCCATCTGACGACCGCCAGGTGGCCGTGGCTGCTCGCCGCGGCCGGCGTGACCTGTCTGACCTGGGTGGCGGCGGCGGTGACCCGGCAGGGCGCGGTGGTCGACCGGCTGCCCGTACTGCGGCTGCTGGCCACGCAGTTCGCGGCCGGCGCGGCGAACCACCTGCTGCCCACCGGACTGGGCGCGAGCGCGGTCAACCTGCGTTTCATGACGGTGTGCGGGCTGCCGCTCGCCCGGTCCTCGGCCGCGCTCGCGCTGTATCTGCTCGCGGAGAGCATCGCCCGGGTGGGGCTGCTGGCCGCTCTGCTCGTCGCGTTCCCCGACGCGCTGCGGCTCGGCCCCCTGCTGCCGCCGGGCGGTCTCACCCCGCTGCTGCTCGGCGCGGGCGCGGCGGCCGTCCTGGCCGTGGTCGCGTTCACCGTCGTACGGCGGCTGCGGGAGGCGGTGCTGTCGTTCCTGCGCACGGCGCTGGGCGAGGCACGGTCGGTGCACGCGCGGCCCGCGCGAATGCTGGCGCTGTGGGGCGGCTCGCTGGCCTTCCCGCTGCTCCAGGCGTCCGGCCTGGTGCTGACCGGGCTCGCGCTCGGGCTGGACGTCCCGCCGGTGCACATGGCGGTGGCGTATCTGGCGGCGACCGTGGCGGTGGCGCTCGTGCCCACGCCCGGCGGCCTGGGCTCGGTGGAGGCGGCGCTGGTCGTGGCCCTGGTGGCGGCGGGCGGTCCGGCGGCGGTGGCGACGGCCGTGGTGCTCGCGTACCGGATCATCACCGTGTGGCTGCCGCTGCTGCCGGGGGCGCTGACGCTGGGGGCGCTGGTGCGCCGGAAGATCATCTGAGCGGTCGGGGGTGGCGTGCGGTTACGGCACCACCGGGGAGGGCCCCGGTCGCCATCCCGGTCCGCGTCGTGCGGGAGGGGGCGGGCGCTATGGGTGCTGGTGCCACAGGTGCTGGTGCCACAGGTACGGGTGCCATGGGGGCGGGCGCCACAAGTGCGACCGCCCATGGGTGCGGGCGCCGTGGGTGCTGGCGCCACAGGGGCGGGCGCCACGGGGGCGGGCGCCCATGGGCGCGGGCGCCGTGGGTTCGGGTGCCATGGGTGCTGGCGCCACAAGTGCAACCGCCCATGGGTGCTGGCGCCACAGGTGCAGACCGCCAAGAGTGCGGGCGACGTAGGGGCTGGCGGCATAGGTGCGGGCGCCGTGGGTGGGCGCAACATGGGTGCGGGCACCACGGGTGGGCGCAACACATGTGCAGGCACCACGGTGGGAGGGGAGGCAACATGGGCAGGCACCACGCACCCGGTCCACCGTCCTCCGGATGCGCCCCCGTGCATCCGGCGAGCCCCCGGATGCGGCCGTTCCGCCCTCCGGGGAGGCCGGGGTTCCGGAGAGAATGCCCGAAAGCGGCCGGTGCGCCGGTACGGCCCGCCGTCCCGGCACGAACACCTGTGCCCGATACGGCAGGATGAGCCCCGCGCGCCGGCCCCGGGGCGGGACGGCAGGCGCGAGGGCACATCGCGGAATCGAGCAGGGGACAACGTGACGAGACTTCACATCCGACCCGCGGCGCAGGCGTGCGCCGCAGCCTTCCTCCCCGGGGGTGAGCGGTGGCGGTGACGCGCGCACTCACGATGGACGACCTGGCCGTCGCCGGGATCGCGCTGGCGGCGGGACTGCTGGCGGCCTTCCTGCTGCGGCTGCTGATGCGCTGGCTGGGCAGGCACGCGGTGCGCACCCGCTGGGCGGGCGACGACCTGATCGTGGACGTGCTGCGGACCGTGGTGCCCTGGGCCGCCTTCCTGGGCGGCGCCGCCTCGGCGGGGGCGGCCCTGCCGCTGACCCGCACGGTCCAGCGCAGCGTCAACCAGACCCTGACCGTGCTGCTGATCTTCGTGGTGACGCTGGCCGCGGCGCGCGGCATCGCCGGGGTGATGCGCACGGTCGCCTCCTCCCGGCCCGGCGTCGCGGGCTCGGCCACGATCTTCGTCAACATCACCCGGGTCCTGGTCCTGGCCATCGGCTTCCTGGTGGTGCTCCAGACGCTGGGCATCTCCATAGCGCCGATGCTCACCGCGCTGGGCGTCGGCGGTCTCGCGGTCGCGCTGGCCCTCCAGGACACGCTCGCCAACCTCTTCGCGGGCATCCACATCCTCGCGTCCAAGACGGTCCAGCCCGGTGACTACATCCGGCTGAGCAGCGGCGAGGAGGGCTACGTCGAGGACATCAACTGGCGCCAGACGACCGTGCGCGCGCTGTCCAACAACCTGGTCGTCATCCCCAACGGGCAGCTGGCGAAGACCAACATGACCAACTTCATGCGCCCGGACCAGGAGTTGACGATCCTGCTCCAGGTCGGCGTCGGGTACGACAGCGACCTCGACCACGTCGAGCGGGTGACCAACGAGGTGATCGCGCAGGTCATGGCCGAGGTCGAGGGCGCCCTGCCGGACCATGAGCCGATCGTCCGGTTCCACACCTTCGGGGACTCCCGGATCGGCTTCACCGTCATCCTCGGCGTCGGCGAGTTCAGCGACCAGTACCGCATCAAGCACGAGTTCATCAAGCGGCTGCACAAGCGCTACCGGCTGGAGGGCATCCGCATCCCGGCGCCCACGCGCACGGTGGCCATCCAGCAGGGGGCGCCGGCCATCCCCCAGCAGCGGGTGCCCGAGGAGGCGGACGAGATGACCACCGCCCGCCTCGACTGACAGGTCCGTCCGGCGGCACACCGCGAGAGGCCGTCCGGGCCGCCGACCCGGCCGGTGCGCGGGAGGAGGCGGCGGTACGGACCCCGCAGAGCGCGAGGCGGACGGTGACCCGGCACCGGGCGGGGGGCGCGGGCGGCGACGCCGCGGCACCGGGC
>NZ_AGBF01000228.1 GCF_000225525.1 Streptomyces zinciresistens K42
CGCGGGCGCGGCGGCGGGCGCGGGCGAGCTGCCGCGTACGGCGGCGGCCGAGACCCTCGCGACCGTGCAGGCCGCCGTGCTGACGGGCGGTTCGCTGTGGATCGGGTACGTCAACGCCGAGGGCGCGGCGAGTCAGCGGGTGATCGCTCCGGTGCGGGTGGAGGGCGGGTTCGTGACGGCGTACGACCACACCGCGGACGAGGTGCGCACGTATCCGCTGCACCGGATCACCGGGGTCGCGGAGCTGGCGGACGACCAGGTCTGAGCCGGTCGCGCGGGCCGGCGGCCTGCTCGGCGGGAGTCGGCGGCTCACTCCCGCGGGGTACGCGGCTCACTCCTGCGGGGGTACGCGCGGGTTCATGCCCGCCACGCCGGGCTTTTCCAACTCTTGAGGGACCTTTCGGTGCATTTTGCATCAGGGCGGGTGGCGCGGGGCAGCCAACCGGTGTCCTGATCACGCTCAAGTGAGCTCAACGGAAAGGTAGTTGTCGCATGCGTACAGCTCGTCGCCTGGCCACCGTCCTGGCCGCCGCCGCCCTGATGATGGGCGCCCTGACCACGCAGGCCGCGGCGGTCAGCGTCGACATCGCCGGGCTCGTCATCGAGACGCCGCAGATCTGACGCTCGCGCGGCACGCTCACCGGGCCGGCCCGCCCACCCGGGCCGGCCCGCCCACCCGGCACCGCCGCCCGCGGCCGGTGCCCGACCGTGAAAGGCCCCGACGCCCGATGCGTTCCCAGCGTCCCGCCCGCGCCCGCCGCGCCGCCGTCGCCGCGGTGACGGCACTCCTCCCGGCGGCCGCCCTGGCCGCCGTCCTCGCTCCCGCGGCCGCGGCGTCCCCGGCCCCCCTGCCCCTGCCGCTCCCGGCAGCCGGGGCGCAGTCCCTGGTACCGGAGGGGGTGACCGTGGAGGGACCTCTGATCAACAACCTCACCCTGTCCGGCGTGAGGTAGCGCGGCGGGAGCCGGCCGGCCGGAGGGGGCGGCCGCGTCCTCGACGGCCGCGGACGGTGCCCCGTCGGCCGCCGTTCCGCGCCGCCACCCGGCAGCGTCCGGAGATCGTCGTCCCTGCGGCGCTGAAGGAGTACGCGTCCTTCGCCGTCGGCGGACCCGGCGGACCCGGCGGACCCGGCGGACCCGGCGGACCCGGCGGACCCGGCGGACCATGCGGACCCGGCGGACCCGGCGGACCCGGCGGACCATGCGACCACAGGCTGTTCGGCTCCGGTGCCGCCGGGTCGCGGTACCCGGTCCGTGCCGCGGTCGCCCTTGGCGTACCGGCGCCGCCTTCCGCGACGTCCGCCCGGCGGAGAACGAAGCGCCCGGCACGGCGCGTCACAGGCCGCGCGGCGGGCGTTCCTGCGAAGTCGTCCCGTCGGTTTCCCGCGATGGGCGACCATAGACAGCGGCGCGCATCCCCCGCGCGCCGGCCGGGACGCCCTTCCGGCGTCGGGCACGGGGCATAGCCCGTGCCGCGGCAGGCGTTGTGCCTGTCATGAGACGACCCAATCTCCGGAGGTACGTGTGTCCTGTCTCATCGTCCAGTCGGACAAGACTCTGCTCCTGGAGGTCGATCACGAGCAGGCCGGCGCGTGTCGTCGGGCGATCGCGGCGTTCGCCGAGCTGGAGCGGGCGCCGGAGCACATCCACACCTACCGGGTGACCCCGCTCGGGCTGTGGAACGCGCGCGCGGCCGGGCACGACGCCGAGCAGGTCGTGGACGCGCTGGTCACGTACAGCCGCTATCCCGTCCCGCACGCCCTGCTGGTCGACATCGCCGACACGATGGACCGCTACGGGCGGCTGACGCTGTCCAAGCACCCCACGCACGGCCTGGTCCTGACCACCACCGACCGCCCGGTCCTGGAGGAGGTGCTGCGCTCCAAGCGCATCGCGCCGCTGGTGGGGGCCCGGATCGACCCGGACACCGTGGCCGTGCACCCCTCCGAGCGCGGTCAGATCAAGCAGACGCTGCTGAAGCTGGGCTGGCCGGCCGAGGACCTCGCCGGGTACGTCGACGGCGAGGCGCATCCGATCGAGCTGGCCGAGGACGGCTGGGCGCTGCGCCCGTACCAGAAGCAGGCGGTGGAGAACTTCTGGCACGGCGGCAGCGGTGTCGTGGTGCTGCCGTGCGGTGCGGGCAAGACGCTGGTGGGCGCCGGGGCGATGGCGGAGGCGAAGTCGACGACGCTGATCCTCGTCACGAACACCGTCTCGGCCCGGCAGTGGAAGCACGAGCTGGTGAAGCGGACCTCGCTCACCGAGGAGGAGATCGGCGAGTACAGCGGGACGCGCAAGGAGATCCGGCCGGTCACCATCGCGACGTACCAGGTGCTGACGACCCGGCGGAAGGGGGTCTATCCGCATCTGGAGCTGTTCGACTCCCGGGACTGGGGGCTCATCGTCTACGACGAGGTGCATCTGCTGCCGGCGCCGGTCTTCAAGTTCACGGCCGACCTCCAGGCGCGGCGGCGGCTCGGGCTGACGGCGACCCTGGTGCGCGAGGACGGGCGTGAGTCCGACGTGTTCTCGCTCATCGGGCCGAAGCGGTTCGACGCGCCGTGGAAGGAGATCGAGGCGCAGGGCTACATCGCGCCGGCGGACTGCGTGGAGGTGCGGGTCAACCTCACCGACGCCGAGCGGCTGGCGTACGCCACCGCGGAGCAGGAGGAGAAGTACCGCTTCTGCGCGACGACGGACACCAAGCGCCGGGTCACCGAGGCGCTGGTGCGGCGGTTCGCGGGGCAGCAGATCCTGGTGATCGGGCAGTACATCGACCAGCTGGACGAGCTGGGGGAGCATCTGGACGCCCCGGTGATCAAGGGCGAGACGTCCAACGCGCAGCGCGAGAAGCTCTTCGGCGCGTTCCGGGAGGGCGAGATCAGCGTGCTCGTGGTGTCCAAGGTGGCGAACTTCTCGATCGACCTGCCGGAGGCCACGGTGGCGATCCAGGTCTCGGGGACCTTCGGTTCGCGCCAGGAGGAGGCCCAGCGGCTGGGCCGGGTGCTGCGTCCGAAGGCGGACGGGCACCAGGCGCACTTCTACTCGGTGGTCGCGCGCGACACGATCGACCAGGACTTCGCCGCGCACCGGCAGCGCTTCCTGGCGGAGCAGGGGTACGCGTACCGGATCGTGGACGCCGACGAGATGCTCGCGGAGGACTGAGGCCGCCGGACCGGGGCGGGGGCGGGGCGGGTGGCATGAGCGCAGCACCCGCCCGGCGTGGGATAGGCGCCGGAGGGGATCGGGGGGGTGCCGGAGGTGACCGGAGGGGATCGGGGGGTGCCGGGGGTGACCGGAGGGTCACACGGTGGCCCCGGGGGCCCGGGGGGTCATCTGCGGCGGACACCCGCTTCCTCGCCGTACTCGCCGAGGACGACGACGTCGAAGGCGGCGCCCGCGAACACCTTCACGGCGCGCAGCGCTTCGCCGAGACGGTGGCGGTGGCTGCCTTGGAGCGCGGTGGCTCCGCGGGGGCTCGGCCTGGCCGGGTGAATGGTTGCTGCGCTCATGTCTCCATGATGGGTTCGCCCCGGTGAAGACCGCATCGGCCCGCGGGCCGAGGCCGCCTACCGCCCGCGTACGTCCGTGGACGGACCGCTTCCCCCCGCGAGGAGGACCCCGTCCCCTAGGGGGTTGCGGGCGGATGCGGACGGGCGTGCGGGACGTAAAAAATCATTGGCGCCGGGGGCGGGGGCTCCTCTAGGATCTCCGCTCTTGCCCGCCTCCCTCGCGGAGTGCCGCCGCCCGGACGGAAACCGGACGGCTCTCGCGATCACCTGTCCGTAGGTCCGACCGGAGGCACCCCCTTGTCCACGCCCGTCGACGACGCCCTCGACCCGCTCCTGCGTGAGCGCTCCCACCTCGCCTCCTCCCGTGCCGCGCTGCGGGCGATGCGGGAGGACGTCGAGTCCCTCGACATCCGCGACGTGACCGCGAACTGGGTCAACGCCGCAGCCCTCGCCCACCAGATCGACGAGCGTGTGAAGGCCCTGGCCGACCTCGGCGGCACCCCGCTGTTCTTCGGCCGGCTCGACTACCTGCCCGCTCCCGGCGACCAGGGCGCGCAAGGCACGCCGGGTACGGAGGGGGCTCAGGAGGCGGACGGCGAGCGGTTCTACATCGGGCGGCGGCATGTGCACGACTCCATGGGCGACCCGATGGTCATCGACTGGCGGGCGCCGGTCTCCCAGCCGTTCTACCGGGCTTCCAGGAAGGACCCGATGGACGTCGGGCTGCGCCGCCGCTTCGGCTACACCGGCGGGGACCTGACCGCGTACGAGGACGAGCGGCTCTCGGACCCGGCGGAGGCCGAGCGGACCAGCAAGCTGCTCCAGCGGGAGATCGAGCGCCCGCGCGTGGGGCCGATGCGGGACATCGTGGCGACGATCCAGCCCGAGCAGGACGAGATCGTACGGTCCGCGCTGGGCGGGACCGTGTGCGTGCAGGGCGGGCCGGGCACCGGCAAGACGGCGGTCGGGCTGCACCGGGTGGCGTATCTGCTGTACGCCCATCGGGAGCGGCTGGCCCGTACCGGGACGCTCGTGATCGGGCCGAACCGGTCGTTCCTGCACTACATCGAGCAAGTGCTGCCCGCTCTGGGCGAGTTGGCGGTGCGGCAGGCGACGGTCGACGATCTGGTGGCGCATGTCGAGGTGCGCGGCACGGACGGGGCGGCGGCCGCGGTCGTCAAGGGCGACGCGCGGATGGCCGAGGTGCTGCGGCGGGCGGTGCGGGCGCAGGTGACCATGCCGGCGGAGGCGGTGGTCGTGGTGCGCGGGTCGCGGCGGTGGCGGGTGCCGGCGTACGAGGTCGAGGAGATCGTGCGGGAGCTGCTGGCCCGCGGGCTGCGGCACGGTGCCGCGCGTGAGGCGCTTCCGCAGCGCATCGCGCACGCCGTGCTGGTGCAGATGGAGCGGTCGGGCGAGGCGCCGGACGACCGGGTGCAGGACGCGGTGGCCCGCGACCGCGCGGTGAAGGCGGCGGTCAAGGCGGTGTGGCCGCCGGTCGACCCGGCGAAGCTCGTGCTGCGGCTGCTGGGTGACGCGGAGTTCCTCGCCGCGCACGCGGAGGGGATTCTCGACGCGGACGAGCAGCGCACGATCCTGTGGGAGCGGCCGGCGCGGTCGGTGAGGTCGGCGGTGTGGTCGGCGGCGGACGCGGTGCTGGTCGACGAGGCGGCGGACCTGGTGTCGCGGACGCCGTCGCTCGGCCATGTGGTCCTCGACGAGGCGCAGGATCTGTCGCCGATGCAGTACCGGGCGGTGGGCCGCCGCTGTACGACGGGGTCGGCCACGATCCTCGGTGATCTGGCGCAGGGCACGACCCCGTGGGCGACGCGGAGCTGGGCGGAGGCGCTGGCCCATCTCGGCAAGCCGGAGGGGGTGATCGAGGAGCTGACGGCGGGGTTCCGGGTGCCGACGGACGTCATCGCGTACGCCTCGCGGCTGCTGGCGCACATCGCGCCGGGGCTGACGCCGGTGGCGTCGATCCGGGAGAACCCCGGGCTCTTCGAGGTGCGGGCGGTGTCGGGCATGGAGGACGTGGTGGCCGCGTGCGAGGAGTCTTTGCGGCGGGAGGGGTCGGTGGGGCTGATCGCGGCGGACGGGCGGGTCGCGGAGCTCGGGGCTCTGCTGGCGGCGGCGGGGGTGCCGTACGTGTCGCCGGGTGAGGAGACGACCGCGGAGAGCCGGCTGACGTTGGTGCCGGCGTCGTTGGCGAAGGGGCTCGAGTACGACTACGTGGTACTGGACGAGCCGGGGGCGGTGGTGGACGGGGAGCCGGATGAGCGCACGGGGTTGCGGCGGTTGTACGTGGCGCTGACCCGGGCGGTGTCGGGGTTGACGGTGACGCACGGGGGGCCGTTGCCGGTGCAGCTGGGGTGACCGGGGGCTGCGCGCGGCTCCCCCCGCCCCTTCACGGGGTTGGGGGGCCGCCCCCTTGCCTGTCCCGGGTGGCCCCGGCCCTGTGCGCGGTTCCCCGCGCCCCCGGCGGGGGCTGGCCCCCCTTTCAGTCTCGGGCCGCGGCGAGCCGTCAGGGGGTCGTGTCGAGGGTGGTTCTCCAGTGGGCCACCGCCGGGGCGGAGACCGGGCCGGACCAGCCGTCCGGTCGTGCGGCGCCGCCGATGTGGAACGCGTCGATCCCCGCGGCCAGCAGCGCCGGCACATGGTCGAGCCGCAGACCGCCGCCGACCAGGATGCGCGGTTCGTACCCCGGTTCCCCGCCCCGCGCGGCCTCCGCGAGCAGCGTCGGCAGCCCGTCGTCCACGCCGGTCGCCGCCCCGGCCGTGAGGTAGGTGTCCAGGCCCGGCATCCCGTCCAGTTGCTTGCGCAGCGCGTCGCGGTCCGCCGCCCGGTCGATGGCGCGGTGGAACGTCCAGCGGCATCCGTCCAGTTCCGCGACGACCCGCTCCACGGCCCGCAGGTCCACCGCGCCCTCCGCGTCGAGGAACCCGAGCACGAACTCCTCGGCCCCGGCCTCCCTCAGCTCCCGTGCCGTACGGGCCACCCGCTCGACGTCGCCCGCCGCGAAGCCGTCCGCCGGCCGCAGCATCACGCGCAGATCGATGTCGACGGCGGCGCGGATCGCGGCGAAGGTCCCGACCGGCGGAGTCAGTCCGTCCGCCGCCATGTCGGTGACCAGTTCGAGCCTGTCCGCACCCCCGGCCTGGGCGGCGACCGCGTCCTCCGTCCCGAGGGCGATCACCTCCAGGACTGCACGCTTGCTCATGGGACCCCATTCCTCGGCATTCGACGGCGACGGCAGCTACCCGCGACTACAGGTCTAGTCCAATCAAAGCCTACGCCTGCCGGGCGGGGCACGCGATGACGCCCCCGGCCACGCGCGGCGGGCCGTACGCGCGTGCCGCGCGGGCCGTACCCGCGGGACCGGGCGCGGCCGTACCCGCGGACCGCCCGCCGCGCCACAATGACGCCATGGCCGATCCGGACACCCCCGCCGCACCCGCCGTCCCCGCCGTCCCCGCCGTCCCCGGCGCCCCCGGAGCCCCCTCCCCCGACGCCCTGCGCGCCCGCTTCGGGCGGGCCCTGAACGGCGCCCGCTCCCCCGCCACCGCCCCGGACCCCGCCCCCTACGCCGACAACCTGCTCGCGCGCTGGCGGGAGCCGCAGCGGCGCTACCACACGCTCACCCACCTGACCGCGGTCCTGGACCGGGTGGACGAGCTGGCCGCGCACGCCGCCGACCCGGACGTCGTGCGCCTCGCCGCCTGGTTCCACGACGCGGTGTACCTGCCGGAGCGCTCGGAGAACGAGGAGCGCTCGGCCCGTCTCGCCGAACGCGCCCTCGCGGAGGCCGGCGTCCCCGCCGGGCGGACCGCCGAGGTGGCCCGGCTGGTGCGGCTCACCGTCACCCACGACCCGGCGCCGGACGACCGCGACGGCGAGGTGCTGTGCGACGCGGACCTCGCGATCCTCGCCGCGCCCCCGTCCGCGTACGCGGCGTACACGGCCGCCGTGCGCGCGGAGTACCACTTCGTGCCGAACGACGCCTTCCGCGAGGGCCGCGCGGCGATCCTGCGGCAACTGCTGGCGCTGCCCGGCCTGTTCCGCACGCCGTACGGGCGGCGGACGTGGGAGGCCACCGCCCGCCACAACCTCACCGGCGAGCTGGCGATGCTGTCGCCGTGAGCGGGGGCGGACCGCCGCCCGCAGGGCACGCGACACGGGGGCGGGGAGCAGAGGCGGGGAGCAGGGCCGGGGAGCAGGGGACGGAGGGCGTCACCGGCGCGGCGGCGCTGCCGCGCACGGCACCGCCCGGCCCGGACACCGGACTCGGGCCCGGACTCGGGCCCGGACACCGGCCTCAGGGCGTGTCGCGTCCCTTCGGTCTGCGCAGGCCCGCCCCGTGCAGCAGGCGCACCACGTCACGGCTGCTGACCTCGACCGCGCCGGCCCGTACCGCGTCGGCGTACCGGTGCGAGGGGAGGTCGTAGTGGTCGCGTTCGAAGGCGCGCCGGGGCACGCCGAGCCGCTCGGCGAACCCGTGGAGTTCGTCGTAGGAGGCGTCGCTGACCAGGTGGGACCACATCCGGCCGTGGCCGGGCCAGGTGGGCGGGTCTATGTAGATCGTCACGACGCCGCGGGGCCCCTCACGCGCCCCGCGCCCCGCCGCCGGCGGCCGGCCCGAGCGAGCCCACCGCCGCCACCCGCACGCCCGCCTTGTGGCAGACCCAGTGCGGGTCGGCCCCGAGCTCCGGCTCGACGTCGAGGGCGTGCGGTTCGCCGCCGCCGCAGACCGGGCACAGCGGCCAGCGGCCGTACCGCTCCAGCAGGGCGTCCTGGACGTCCTGGGCGATCAGCCCGGCCACGAACTCCACGCCGTCCGGCCACTGTTCCACCCACCAGCGGCGGGCGACGACGGACTCCTCGACCAGCGAGACGACGTCCGCCTCGGCGACGCCGTCGGCGACCAGGTCGGCGAGGACGAGGGCGCGGGCCGTGTGCAGGGCCCGCTCCAGCGGACTGACGGGTTCCATGGTCCTATTGTGCGCAGTCTTGACCACGGCCCGGTACTGAAAATACCTTTCAGGTGTGACCCATGAGGTGAAGGAAACTTTCGGCCGCGGCCCGGCGCCCGCCGCCCTCGCGGCCAAGGTGCGCATGCTCGCCCCCTCGATGACCCGCTCCATGCAGCGCGTGGCCGAAGCGGTGGCGAACGACCCGGCGGGCTGCGCCGCCCTCACGGTCACCGGCCTCGCCGAACTCACCGGCACCAGCGAGGCCACCGTCGTACGCACCGCGCGCCTGCTCGGCTATCCCGGCTACCGCGACCTGCGCCTCGCCCTCGCCGGCCTCGCCGCCCAGCAGCAGTCCGGCCGCGCCCCGGCGATCACCACGGACATCGCGGTGGACGACCCGATCGCGGACGTCGTCGCCAAGCTCGCCCAGGACGAGCGGCAGACCCTCGCCGACACGGCGGCCGGTCTGGACACCGTCCAGCTCGGCGCGGCCGTCACCGCCGCGGCCGCCGCGCGCCGGATCGACGTCTACGGCGTGGGGGCGAGCGGGCTGGTCGCCCAGGACCTCGCCCAGAAGCTGCTGCGGATCGGGCTGATAGCCCACGCGCACAGCGATCCGCACCTCGCCGTGACGAACGCGGTGCAGTTGCGCGCAGGCGACGTGGCGATCGCCATCACCCACTCCGGGTCGACGGGGGACGTCGTCGAGCCGTTGCGGGCCGCCTTCGAGCACGGCGCCACCACCGTCGCCGTCACCGGGCGCCCGGACGGGGCCGTCACCCAGTACGCCGACCACGTCCTCACCACCTCCACGGCCCGCGAGAGCGAGCTGCGCCCGGCGGCGATGTCGTCCCGCACCAGCCAACTGCTCGTCGTGGACTGCCTGTTCGTGGGCGTGGCCCAGCGCACCTACGAGACCGCGGCCCCCGCGCTCGCCGCCTCCTACGAGGCCCTGGCGCACCGGCACCGCCGTTAGCGCCGTTAGCGCCGTGACCGGGAAGGCGCACCGGCTCACGACGCCCGGCAGACCTTCCCGGCCGCGGCGCCGGCGCCGCGCACCGGCGGCCCGCGGGTCCCCCGCCCCCGCGCC
>NZ_AGBF01000227.1 GCF_000225525.1 Streptomyces zinciresistens K42
GCGCGTCGCGGGCGCGGGCCGACCGGAGCGCACCGGCCGCGCCACGGGCGGTGACGCGGCCGTCCGCCCGGCGGGACGGCCCGCGTCGCACGGCACCGCGATGGCCGCCCGGCCCGCCGGAGGCAATAGGGTGGAAGGCGCCTGAAGCCTTCCTGCCCTGATCCGGGCCCGGGAGGCAGCCCCCGTTCCCTCCGCCGTCGTCACGGCGGTGCCGCGCCGAGGAGTCAATCGCCGTGTCGGACCCGATGCGCCCGCCCGTCTCCGCCGACCGTCCTCAGCCGGCATCGCTGCGCCCCGACCCCGCCCGGCCCCGCGCGTCGGTGCGGACCGCCGTGGTCTGGGAGGTCCTCCAGGACGCCCTGGACCGCCGGGTCAAGGCCACGGGCCGGCAGGCCCTCGACGTCCTGGACACCGGCGGCGGCAGCGGCAACTTCGCCGTGCCCCTGGCCCGCCTCGGGCATCGCGTCACCGTCGTCGACCCCAGCCCGAACGCCCTCTTCGCCCTGGAGCGCCGGGCCGCCGAGGCCGAGGTCGCCGACCGCGTGCGCGGTGTCCAGGGCGACGCCCACGGGCTGTTCGACGTCGTCGAGCGCGCGGGCTGCGACGTCGTGCTGTGCCACGGCGTCCTGGAGTACGTGGACGACCCCGCCGAGGGCGTGCGCAACGCGGTCGCCGCCCTGCGCCCCGGGGGCGTGCTGAGCCTGCTCGCCGCCGGTCTGGGCGGCGCGGTCCTCGCCCGCGCCCTCGCCGGGCACTTCAAGGAGGCCAAGCAGGCCCTGGGGGACCCGGACGGCCGATGGGGCCAGGGTGACCCGGTGCCGCGCCGCTTCACCGCCGCGCAGCTCACCGCACTGGTCGAGGGCGCCGGCCTCGCGGTCGGCGCCGTGCACGGGGTGCGGGTCTTCGCGGACCTGGTGCCCGGGGTCCTGGTGGACACCGAGCCCGGGGCCCGGGAGGCCCTGCTGCAGCTGGAGGAGGCGGCGGCCGAGCTGCCCGCCTTCCATGCCGTCGCCACGCAATTGCATGTGCTCGGGGAGGCCAGGGAGGCCGCCGGGGCCTGAGAGGTCCCTGTGAGCACACTCCCGGCGTACGCCTTGATCAGGGACTTGGCTGCACATGGAGTACGCCACAGGCCCCCCGATCGGGCGTTCAGCGCCGTATGATCGGGGGAGACCGTTCCGGCATGACGGGTCGGCCGCTGGGGAATGCAGATCTCAGTGAGCCGGGACGCCCATGCCGGAGCCCGGTTGGCCAATTGGCGTAGAGGGGCGGGTTTCACGGGGGCGATTCCCTGCCTATCCTGAAGGGACCCCCCGGGTCGCCCCGGCGACTGCACGATGAGGAGGACTCCGTGCCGCTCTCGGAGCACGAGCAGCGCATGCTCGAGCAAATGGAGCGAGCGCTGTACGCCGAAGATCCCAAGTTCGCGACAGCGCTTGAGGGAAGCGGGCTGCGCACGTACACCCGGCGACGGGTCTACCAGGCGGTCGCGGGCTTCCTCGTAGGTATCGCGCTCCTCATGGCTGGAATGGTCGCCCAGCAGGTCTGGCTCAGCGTGGTGGGCTTCCTCGTCATGCTGGGCTGCGCCGTGCTCGCCGTGACCGGCTGGCGCAAGGCCCCCAAGCCGGGTGAGCAGGCCGCCGCAGGCCCGCAGACCCGCAGCCAGCCACGCGAGAAGCGCTCCATGATGGACCGCATCGAACAGCGCTGGCAGCGCCGCCGCGACGAGCAGGGCGGTCACTAGCCCCGGTCGCGCGGCTCCCGTACGCCGCAGGGGGTGTCCACCGGTGGGTGGGCGCCCCCTGACGTGTGCCCGCGCGGAGGGGGTCCAGGCCGCGCGGGTCCGCCCCGGGCCGCGCGTGAGGCGGAGCCGTCTCCTCCGGGGTCATGCGCCGGCTCCCCGCCGGCCCCCGGCCCACGCGTGAGGCCGAGCCGCAGCGGCTCCGCCTCACGCCGTACCGTCCGGGCCCCGCCCCGCCTCAGCCCCGTGAGGCACCCGCGCCCGCCCGGGAATCCGGCGGGCCGGGTGTCACCCCCGCTGACCCGGCGCGGACGGCCGGGTCCAGGTGGGCCGTGCCGCGGCGATCCGTCGCCTGACCAGCGCCCACCGCTCGGCCAGACCCCACACCACCCGCACGGCGGAACGCGGGGCGAGCAGCGCGCGCAGCCTGGCCGCGCGGCCCGCCCGGGACGCCAGATCCGACCGTACCCGGCGGACCTCCTCCGCCAGACCGGCCGGCGGACGCGGCTGCGGGGCGTACAGGACCTGCTCCACCGCGTCGGCGACCCGGTGGACCGCGTCCGCCGCCGGAGGATCGAGCCGGCCCAGCCGGACGATACGGGCCGCGGTCCGGCGGGGGGTCTGGGAGTCGTCCGGCGCGATGCCGAAGTCCCATGCCGTGTCGGTCAGTTCACGCCAGACCGCGAGCGTGTGCAGCGCCACGTCCGACGGTGTGCGGCCCTGCCCCGCGAGCCGTACCGCTCTCGTGCGCAGCCGCCACAGCAGGGGCACCGACGGGATCAGCAGGACCGCCAGCCCGCCCAGCGCCCAGGCCAGCGCCGGATACCAGCGCGGGCCGTCACCGCCGCCCGCGGGCGCCGCCGCCGGGGACTCGCTCGCGCACGGGGCGGGACCGCCCTGCTCGCAGCTCTCGCCCGCCGAGGCCGAGGCGGAGGGACCGGTGCTCGCCGACTGCGTCGGCCGCGCCGGGTCGGGCAGCGTCGAGTCGGACGACTCCGGCTCGGTGTAGGCGGGGGCCGAGCCCCGGCTCGGGGTCGGCTCGAAGCGGGTCCAGCCCACCCCCTCGAAGTACACCTCGGGCCAGGCGTGCGCGTCCTTCAGCCCCACCGTCACCTTCCCGCCGCCCTGCGGGGTGCCGGGCGCGAAGCCCACCGCGACCCGGGTCGGGATGTCCAGGGAGCGGGCCATGGCCGCCATGGCGAACGAGAAGTGGACGCAGAAGCCCTCCTTGTCCCGCAGGAAGTTGGCGATGGCGTCCCGGCCGGTGCCGACCTTCACCTCGGTGTCGTACCGGAAGCCGCCGGTGATGGTGAAGTAGTCCTGGAGCTTGACCGCCTGCTCGTAGTGGTTGGCCGCCCCCTTGGTGATCTCACGCGCGGTCGACGCGACCACCGCGGGCAGCGTGTCGGGCAGCTCGGTGTACTCGCGCTGCAGGGCCTCCGGCGCCTCGGGAGCCTCGGCCAGCTGCTTCGCCGTCGGCTGCACGTCCAGACTGCGCACCGTGTACGTCATCCCGCGCGTGGTCTGGCGGCGGTCGCCCACGACCGTCATCCCCAGCGGCTCGTACCGCCAGTTGCCCGAGATGTCCACCCGGCTCGGCGGGTACGGCATCGGCAGCCAGTTCTGGGCGTACCAGTTGGCGGCCCTGATCGTCGTCTCGACCTCGGTGCGCTTGATGCCGGGGCTCAGCCCCGACGGGGTGGGGAACCTGTCCGGCACGGCCTCGATCGAGCGCTTGGAGGGCTGCCACGTCGTGCCGTCGAACCTGTCGAGGGACACGATCCGCAGGTACATGCTGGAGATGTCGGTCGAATTGGTCTTCAGGGACAGGACCTCGCGGTCCTCGTCCACATTGAGGCTGTCGCGCAGCGACACCAGCGGGTTCACCGCGGAGACGGTGCCGCCGTCGCCACTGCCGCCGCCCCCTCCCCGGCCCGCGGTGTCCAGCAGACCGCCGTCCATCGCGGGCAGGGCGAGCGGCACCACCAGGGCGATGCCCAGCGCGACCGCGCCGATCCGGCGCCCGGTGCGCACCGGAGCCACCGCGCCGCTCGGCTCCGCGCCCGGCGCGCGCGGGCCGCCGCTGAAGACCCGGCCCCACTGCGAGAGCCGGTCGCGGCCCTCGGCCAGCAGCAGCATCAGATAACCGACGGCGGCGAGCACGAAGAACAGCCCGTCCGCGCCGCCCTCGGAGAGCCCCGCCGCCACCGAGTACAGCGCCAGCAGCGGCAGTCCGGCCGGGGCGGCGCTGCGGAACGTCACCGCGACGGTGTCGACCGCCAGCCCGATGACCAGCACACCGCCGACGAGCATCAGACGGATGCCGTCCGACAGCGGCGCCGGGATCGAGTACCGGCTGACGTCGTCGCCGCCGGCCCGCAGCAGGTCGCCGAAGTACCGGAAGGCATCCGGGCCGGGGACCACCCCGGCGATCGCCTGCCGGCCCGCGAAGACCACGGTCAGCAGCAGCAGCGCCGCCAGGGCCTGCACCGCCACCGTCAGGGGCCGTGCGAGCGGCACCCGCCGGGCCGCCATGCCGACGCCCGTCTGGATCGCCAGCAGGAAGGCGGCCTGCACCAGCCAGCCGGCCGGAGAGACCAGCGGCAGCAGCGCGCACGCCGTCAGCAGGGTGGCCGCGGCGGCGCACAGCGCCATCCGGGTGCGTCCGCTCATGCCGGCACCTCCCCGCCGCCTGCCGTGGCCAGTCCGCCGCGCTCGCGGTCCGCCTGCCGCCACAGGCGGTCCAGCGACACACCGCGCGGCACGCTCAGGGCCGTCCAGCCCGCCTCGCGCAGCATCCGCAACCGCTCCTCACCCCGGTCCGTCGCGGCCGGCTCCCGCACCCACGCACCGCTGTCCAGCACGAAGGCGATCGCGCCCCCGCTGCGCTGGCGCATCTTGGCGGCCACCGCCGCCTGCTCCTCGTCGAGATCGCCGAAGAAGGCGATCAGCAGTCCCTCGTTGCCGCCGCGCAGCAGGTCGTACGCGTGCGACAGACCCGTGCCGTCGGAGTGGTCGATCACCGACAGGGTGTCCATCATCAGACCGGCCGCGTCCGCCGACTCCTGGCTCGCGCCCGCGAACCCGTCGGCTCCCTCACCGGGCACGGAGCTGCCGGTGTCCGTCAGCAGCCGCACCGAGAACCCCCGCTCCAGCATGTGGACCAGCACGGACGCCGCGCCCGAGACCGCCCACTCGAAGGCCGAGTCGGGGCCCGCCCCCCGGTAGGCGAGCTCCCTGCTGTCCAGCAGCACCGTGCAGCGCGCGCGCTGCGGCTGCTCCTCGCGGCGCACCATCAGCTCGCCGTAGCGGGCGGTGGAGCGCCAGTGCACGCGGCGCAGGTCGTCGCCGTGGCGGTAGCCGCGCGGGATCACGTCGTCCTCACCGGCCAGGGCCAGCGAGCGCTGCCGCCCGTCGCCGTAGCCCCTCGCCTCGCCGCTGAAGCGGACCGGCGGCAGCGGCTCCACGCGAGGGATGACGGTGAGGGTGTCGTACGTCGAGAAGGAGCGCGTCAGCTCGCACATCCCGAAGGGGTCGCTCAGGCGCAGCTGGAGCGGGCCCAGCGGATAGCGGCCGCGCAGGTCGGAGCGGACCCGGTAGGACACCTCGCGGTGGCCGCCTGCCTCCACCCGGTCCAGGACGAAGCGGGGCCGCGGCCCGAGCACGTACGGCACCCGGTCCTGGAGCATCAGCACGCCCGTGGGCAGCCGCGACACGTTGTCGACCCGCAGGTGCACGCGGGCCTCGCTGCCCGCCGGCACGCGCGCGGGGGAGAGCCGTCGGCCGCCCGCGACCCGGTAGCGGGTGCGGTACAGCACGCTCGCGCAGACCAGCGGCAGCGCGCAGAGCAGCAGCCCGACGCGCAGCAGGTCGCTCTGGCCGAGGACGTACGCGCAGACGGCGGCCGCGACACCGGCGGCCAGGAAGGAGCGCCCGCGCGTGGTCAGACCGGCCAGGGCCGTGCGGAACCCGCTGCTGTCACCGCGGTCCGCCTCGGCCTGGCCCGTCCCGCCGGAGGTCATCCAAGCCTCCGCGGCGGCTGGCCGTATCCGGCGCGCCCGAGGCCGCCGAAGCCGCTCTGCTGGGGAGCGGAGGGGACGGGCGTCCGCTGGAGGATCTCCTGGACTACCTGCTCGGAGGAGCGGCGGTTGAGCTGCGCCTGCGCGGTCGGCAGCAGGCGGTGCGCCAGCACGGCCACGGCCAGGGCCTGGACGTCGTCCGGCAGCGCGTACTCCCGGCCGCTGAGGGCGGCCGCCGCCTTCGCCGCGCGCAGCAGGTGCAGCGTCGCGCGCGGCGAGGCGCCGAGTCTGAGGTCGGGATGGCTGCGGGTGGCGGAGACCAGCTCCACCGCGTACCGGCGGACGGGCTCGGCGACATGGACGCCGCGGACGGCGTCGATCAGCTTCACGATGTCGTGCGCGTGCGCCACCGGCTGCAGGTCCTCCAGCGGCGAGGCACCGCCGTGGACGTCGAGCATCTGCAGCTCGGCCTCCACGCTGGGGTAGCCGACGGAGACCCGGGCCATGAAGCGGTCGCGCTGGGCCTCGGGCAGCGGATAGGTGCCCTCCATCTCGACCGGGTTCTGGGTGGCCACCACCATGAAGGGGCTGGGCAGCTCGTAGGTCTGGCCGTCGATGGTGACCTGGCGCTCCTCCATGGACTCCAGCAGCGCGGACTGCGTCTTCGGCGAGGCCCGGTTGATCTCGTCGCCGATCACGATCTGCGCGAAGATCGCGCCGGGCTTGAACTCGAAGTCCCTGCGCTGCTGGTCCCAGATGGACACACCGGTGATGTCGGACGGCAGCAGGTCGGGCGTGAACTGGATGCGCCGCACCGAGCAGTCGATGGACCGCGCAAGCGCCTTGGCCAGCATGGTCTTGCCGACGCCGGGGACATCCTCGATCAGAAGATGCCCTTCGGCGAGCAGCACGGTCAGCGAAAGCCGTACGACCTCGGGCTTGCCCTCGATCACACCCTCCACCGAACTGCGGACACGCTCCACAGTGGCGGTCAGATCAGTGAGGCTCGCTCGATCGTCATAGGTCGTCACCCGGCCCTCCTCGGCCCGTTCTTGCCGGGCCGACACGGTGCGGACCGGCCCTCCCCTGGAACACGGGCACCACGCGGGAAACGTTCCGCGTGCCGCCACACTCGCATTCTTCCTGCCGTTACCGTTTCGTGTCACTCGCCTGTGGACAACTGCCAGCGATATGTCGGGTCTTACGGCCTTTTGGGCCCGCCCGCGCGCAGATTGACAGCGAAACGACAGGCCCGCCGCACGGTCACGGGACCCGCGCGGGGCCGTCCGGGCGGGCCGCGCCGGCGGTCAGCCCGCGTCGACCTCGCGCAGCAGACCCGTCCGCACGTCGAAGACGAAGCCCCGCACGTCGTCGGTGTGCAGCAGGAACGGCGAGGTCCGCACGCGCTGCATCGACTGGCGCACGTCCTGGTCGACGTCCCGGAAGGACTCCACCGCCCACGCCGGGCGCTGGCCGACCTCCAGCTCCAGCTCGGTGCGGAAGTCCTCGGTGAGGGCCTCCAGACCGCAGCCGGTGTGGTGGATGAGCACGATGCTGCGGGTGCCGAGCTTGCGCTGGCTGATGGTGAGCGAGCGGATCACGTCGTCGGTGACGACGCCGCCCGCGTTGCGGATGGTGTGGCAGTCGCCGAGTTCGAGGCCGAGCGCGGCGTGCAGGTCGAGGCGGGCGTCCATACAGGCCACCACGGCGACGTGGAGCACGGGACGGGCGTCCATGCCGGGGTCGCTGAACGCGGCGGCGTACTGCCCGTTGGCGTCGACCAGGCGGTCGGTGACCGTACCGCCGTGCGCTATCGCGCCGTCCGGACCAGTGGGAACCGATGCAGAAGTCGTCATACCCACGACGTTACTGGTCACCCGCGCGACGGTCCTGCTGTGAGGGGGGACAAAGAAGGCCATCGCGCCTTGTTGTGAGCTGACCCACAGGGGCGGCGTGCGTACGGCCATTCGGGCGGTTTCCCGCGGGCCGGGCATCGCGTGAACCCGCGGCGGCGACGCGCAGGCCGGTTGATTGACCGCGCGACAGCGTGGACTAAAGTGGCGCGAAGCGGGAGGCGAGACCCCCTGCTGGACTGAATCCCCCGGAGATCCCGGCGACTTTCCGGAGATTTCCCCGCGTGCGCGGCGCGTACGTACGGCTCGGCCTCCTCCGGCTCCCGGTCGGCTGACGCTCCCGGCGCCGGCGGACCTCCCCTTCAGCGGGGTTCCCCCCGGCTCGCCGGGGGCGGGCGGGGACCCGGCGGTGCGTGCGCCGCCGGATCTGAGAGGCCCCCTTGAGCCAGAGTCGACATGTCCCGGTGATGCTCCAGCGGTGCCTGGACCTGTTGGCCCCCGCACTGGAGCGCCCGGACGCGGTCGTCGTCGACTGCACGCTCGGGCTCGGCGGCCACAGCGAGGCCCTCCTGGAGCGCTTCCCCGAGGCCCGGCTCGTCGCCCTCGACCGCGACAAGGAGGCGCTGCGCCTGTCCGGCGAGCGCCTGGCCCGCTTCGGCGAGCGGGCGCTGCTCGTGCACGCCGTCTACGACGAGCTCCCGGAGGTCCTGGACCGGCTCGGCACGCGGCGCGTGCAGGGCGTGCTGTTCGACCTCGGGGTCTCCTCGATGCAGCTCGACGAGGCCGACCGCGGCTTCGCCTACGCCCAGGACGCCCCCCTCGACATGCGGATGGACCAGACGACGGGCATCAGCGCCGCCGAGGTCCTCAACACCTATCCGGCCGGTGAACTCGTCCGCATCCTGCGCGCGTACGGCGAGGAGAAGCAGGCCAGGCGGATCGTCGCCGCCGTGGTGCGCGAGCGCGACAGGGAGCCGTTCTCGCACAGCGCCCGGCTCGTGGAGCTGATCCGGGACGCGCTGCCGCAGGCCGCCAAGCGCACCGGCGGCAACCCCGCCAAGCGCACCTTCCAGGCGCTGCGCATCGAGGTCAACGGCGAACTGTCCGTCCTGGAACGGGCGGTCCCGGCCGCCGTGGGGGCCCTCGCCGTGGGCGGACGGATCGCCGTCCTGTCGTACCAGTCCCTGGAGGACCGGCTGGTCAAGCAGGTCCTCGCGGCCGGCGCGGCGAACACCGCGCCGCCCGGACTGCCCGTCGTGCCCGAGCGGTACCAGCCCCGGCTCAAGCTGCTGACGCGTGGTGCCGAACTTCCCACCGAGGAAGAGGTCGCCGAGAACCGGCGCGCGGCACCGGCGCGCCTGCGCGGCGCCGAGCGGATCAGGGAGTCCATCGAATGAGGGCCGTGAGGCAGGGGCGGGCGTCCGGGGCCGGGGCGCACCGCGAACGGGAGAACCGGACCCGGTGGAGGGCCAGTGCGTAGGAAACCCGAACTGAGGGGCCGGGCCGCCCGGCTGGCCCGGCTCTTCCCGGCGGGGGCCGCCAGAGCGGCCCGCGCCCCCTTCGTCCTCCTCGTCGTCCTGCTCCTGGGCGGCGGTCTCATCGGTCTGCTCGTGCTGAACTCCGCCCTCAGCGAAGGCGCGTTCAAACTGGACGACCTCCAGAAGGAGACCAAGGCCCTCACCGACGAGGAGCAGTCGCTCCAGCGGGACATCGACGCCTACTCCGCGCCCGACGCCCTCCAGCGCCGCGCCCGCGAACTCGGCATGGTCCCCGGCGGCGACCCCGCATTCCTCGCCCCGGACGGCACCGTCAAGGGCTCCCCGAGCCCCGCGCCCGCCGACCCGGCCGCCGCGCGCGCCCCGCTCGCCCCCGAAGCGCTCCTCGGCACCCCCGCGGTGCCCCCGGTCCCCGGCACGGCGAGTGCCACCGCCGCCCCCGGCACGGCGAGTGCCACCC
>NZ_AGBF01000226.1 GCF_000225525.1 Streptomyces zinciresistens K42
ATGGGCCGCGTCTGTCGCGTGCGGCCTTGCGGCGTCCGCGTCTGGCGCGTGCGGCGTTGCGGGGCGTCCGGCACGCGGCGCCCGGCGGCACGGGACCGCGTCCCGCGTGGTCGGCCCGGGTCCCGCACCGGCCGCGGGCGGCGTTCCCGACCGGGGTCCCCTCAGCCCCCGTCGGTGCGCGGGGCCTCCCGCGCGCGCATCTCCTCCGGCAGCTCGCGCCGGTACCCGGCGCAGGCGGCGCGCGGTTCGGCGCCGGGCCAGTGGGCGGGGCGCAGTTCGGCGGGCAGGACCGGGTAGGCGGGCAGATGCCGTACGACGGCCGCGAAGGCCGCGAAGCGGTCGGACGGCCCCCGGGCGCGGCCGACTTGGGCGAGCAGGCCGCGCCCCCGTGTCGGCCCGTTCCGCCAACGGCCGGAGCCGGGAGGCCAGTTCGGGAGCGGGGTGCCGCGGGCGGGACCGGTACCCCTGCGCGACGCCGTCGAGGTCGTCCGGCAGGGCCCGGCGCAGGTTCGCCGGCCGCAGCCATACGCCCTCCCGCAGCCCGGCGAGCCGCAGCCGGGCCAACTCCGTTCTCAGTTCGGCGCGTTCGGCGGCGGCGCGTCCCGTGGCCGTGACCACGACCATCTCCCAGTCGCCGTCCCAGGGAAGTGTCGCGGGGTGTACGGCGTCGTCCTGCCTGCGCCGGCGTTCCAGCAGCCGGTCGCTGAGCCCGTACGCCGTGTCCGCGCGGCGCAGACCACCGGCCGCGGCCATCCTGCCGAGTGCCGCCCGCAGCGCGGACCCGGCGATGCCGAACGGCTCCACCGCACTCACCAGCTCCTTCACCGGCAAACTCGGGCGGGCGCGGGCCCGGCAGCAGGTTCAGGACGACCGAACGGCCGACCGAACGCACGGCCGGCCCGGCCGTGCACCCCGCCCCGGGGCCGGCGGGCCCTCCCGCGGCCGGGACGGCGGCCCGGTGGCTCACCCCGGGTTCCCCGGCCTCCCCGGCCTCCTGCGCGCACGAACCTGCCGGACCGGCCTCCTTCCCTTAAGCGGCGGGGCGGGGCGCCCGGATGCTCACGGCACCCGCCGGGAGCGGGCGTGGCCCGCGTCACGCCGTGCCCGCGGCCGGTCCCGCCACCCCCTCGCGCCGCTCCGCCGCGAAGCCGTCGCCACCGCCCTGACCAGGGCCTTCATCCCGCGCGGAGGTGACTGTCAGTGGCGAGGTGCAGACTGGCCGGTGTCGGAGACGAAGGCGTCGCGGAGGTGATCGGCATGACCGAGGTACTGCTCGCCGTGGGAACCCGCAAAGGGCTGTTCATCGGCCGGAGGCGAGGGGGCGGCTGGGAGTTCGACGACAACCCCTGTTTCAACGCCCAGGCCGTGTACTCGGTCGCCATCGACACCCGGGGCGGGCGCACCCGGCTGCTGGCCGGCGGCGACAGCGCGCACTGGGGCCCGTCCGTGTTCCACTCCGACGACCTGGGCCGCACCTGGACCGAACCCTCCCGGCCAGCCGTCAAGTTCCCCAAGGACACGCAATCCTCCCTGGAGCGGGTGTGGCAGCTGCACCCCGCGGCCGCGGAGCCGGACGTGGTGTACGCGGGCACCGAACCGGCCGCGCTGTACCGCTCGGAGGACCGCGGCGAGTCCTTCGAGCTGGTCAGGCCCCTGTGGGAGCACCCCACACGGGCGAAGTGGGTGCCGGGCGGCGGTGGCGAGGGGCTGCACACCGTACTCACCGACCGGCGCGACGCGCGGGCGGTGACGGTCGCCGTCTCGACCGCCGGGGTGTTCAGGACCGCCGACGGCGGGGAGAGCTGGGCGCCGTCCAACTCCGGGGTCTCCGCGGTGTTCCTGCCCGACCCCGACCCGGAGTTCGGCCAGTGCGTCCACAAGATCGCCCAGGACGCGTCGACCCCGGACCGGCTGTACCTCCAGAACCACTGGGGCGTGTACCGCAGCGACGACGCGGGCGGGCACTGGAGCGACATCGGCGGGGGCCTGCCGTCCACATTCGGCTTCGCGGTGGCGGCGCACCCGCACCGCGGCGGCACGGCGTACGTGTTCCCGATCAACGCCGACTCGGACCGGGTGCCCGCCGGCCGGCGCTGCCGTGTCTTCCGCACGGCCGACGCGGGCGGGAGCTGGGAGCCGCTGTCGAGGGGCCTGCCGCGGGGCGACCACTACGGCACGGTGCTGCGGGACGCGATGTGCACCGACGACGCCGACCCCGCCGGGGTGTACTTCGGCAACCGCAACGGCGAGGTGTTCGCCTCCGCCGACGACGGCGACAGCTGGCGGCAGCTGGCCTCGCACCTGCCGGACGTGCTGTGCGTCAGGGCCGCGGTGACCGGATGAGCCGTCACCGCGAACCGGCCTGCCGCGGCCACGAGTTGATCGCCACCGCCGTCACGGCAGTAGGGTGACGCCCGTGGCACCACGACCCTTGCACGAAATCGTCGAACCGGGCTGGGCGAAGGCCCTGGAGCCCGTCGCCCAGCGGATCGCCTCCATGGGCGACTTCCTGCGCGCGGAGATCGCCGCGGGACGCACCTACCTCCCGGCCGGCGCGAACGTCCTGCGGGCGTTCCAGCAGCCCTTCGACGAGGTACGGGTGCTGATCGTCGGCCAGGACCCGTACCCGACACCGGGCCACGCCGTGGGACTGTCGTTCTCGGTCGCCCCCGACGTCCGTCCGCTGCCGGGCAGCCTCGTCAACATCTACCGGGAGCTCCACACCGACCTGGGCGTGCCGCAGCCGTCCAACGGCGACCTCACCCCGTGGACCCGGCAGGGGGTGCTGCTGCTCAACAGGGCGCTCACCACGGCGCCGCGCAAGCCGGGCGCCCACCGGGGCAACGGCTGGGAGGAGGTCACCGAGCAGGCCATCAGGGCGCTCGCCGCGCGCGGGAAGCCGCTGGTGTCCGTTCTGTGGGGGCGTGACGCCCGCAATCTCCGCCCCCTCCTCGGCAGCCTTCCGTCCGTGGAGTCGGCGCATCCCTCCCCCATGTCCGCCGACCGCGGCTTCTTCGGTTCCCGGCCCTTCAGCCGCGCCAACGACCTGCTGATCCAGCAGGGCGGCCAGCCCGTGGACTGGCGACTGCCGTGACCGGCGCGGGCGAGGGGTTCCTCGCCGTCGACTCCGGGGGCTCGGGTCTGCGGGTCGTCGTCGGCTCGGTGGGCGGGGCGGCGGCCCGGCGGGAGTCGCACGAGCCGGTGCGCACCGGCGAGCGCGGCATCGACCCCCGGCATCTGCGGGAGCAACTGGCGCCGATGGTGCGGGAGTCGGCGGCGGAGGCCGGGGTGACCGGGCTGGCCGCGGCGGCGATCGGGGCCGCGGGCATGGCCACGCTGGGTGACGCCCTGCGGGCCGATCTTCCGGCCGCGCTGCACCGGGAGTTCGGCATCCGGCGCCTCGCCCTGGCGGCCGACGCCGTCACCGCCTACGCCGGTGCCCTGGGCGCCCGGCCGGGGGCCGTCGTGGCGGCAGGCACCGGCCTCATCGCGGTCGGTACGGATCTGACGCGCTGGCACCGTGCCGACGGCTGGGGGCACTTGCTGGGGGACTGCGGCGGCGGTGCCTGGATCGGCCGGGCGGGGCTGGAGGCGGCGCTGCGCGCGCACGACGGGCGGCCCGGCGGCTCGGCCGCGCTGCTGGCCCGCGCGCGGGAGCGGTTCGGCCCCGTGAGCGGGCTGCCGGGCCGGCTGTACCCGCGTACGGACCGTCCCGCGGTGCTCGCCTCGTTCGCGCCGGACGTGGCCGACCGCGCCGGCACCGATCCGGTGGCGGCCGGCATCCTGCGCGCCGCCGCACGGCACATGGCCGACTCGGCCGCGGCCGTGTGCCCCGCGGCCGGTGAGCCCCTGGTCGCCTTCACCGGCGGCCTGTTCCGCCTCGGCGCGCCGCTGCTCGGCCCGCTGGAGGAGGAGGTGGCGAAGCGACTGCCGCACGCGCGGACCGTCCCGGCGGCCGGGGACCCCCTGGAGGGCTCCGTCCACCTCGCGACGGCTCTGGCGGCGGGTGACCTCGCCCTGCCGAGCGACGGGTCGATGCTCCGCGTGGTGACCGACATCACGGACTGATCCCGGCGGTACGGCAGGTTCCGCACGACAGGTCACTCAATCCGACAAAACCGGACGGATACCGCTCACCTGCACCCTCCCCGAACAGGGCAGCCCGGGAAGCCAGTAACATGCGGCGCCATGAGCTCCCCCACTGGACCCGCGTCCGGCCTGCCAGTACGAATGCCGCGCCCCCGTCAGCCGGGGCGGCACCGCCGACCCGAGCCCCTCGCGGCTCCCGAGGGCGCGCCCGCGCTGGTTCTGGCCGTGCCCGGCTCTCCGAGCGCGGCCACCCGCGCTCTCGCCGAGGAGGTCGTGAGCATCGCCCGCTCCGAGCTCCCCGGCCTCGACGCCCGCATCGGGTACGTCGACGGTGACGACGCGGAGTTTCCCACGCTGCAGTCGGTGCTCGCGCGTGCCGCCGAGGAGCGCACCGCCCGCTACGAGCAGGCGGTCGCCGCGGGGGTGGAGGCCAAGGAGCCCGAGGGCCCGGTCGCCGTCGTCGTACCGCTGCTCGCGGGCCCGGACGGCGCGCTGCTGCGCGTCATCCGCCAGGCCGTGATGGACAGCCGGGTGGCGGCCGAGCTGACCGACGTGCTCGGCCCGCACCCGCTGCTCGCCGAGGCGCTGCACGTGCGGCTGTCGGAGGCGGGTCTCGCCCGCGCCGACCGGGCGCGGCTGTTCACCGTGGCGACGGCCGCGGACGGCATCATCCTGGCGTCCGTGGGCGGCGAGGAGGCCGTGCAGGCGGCGGGCATCACCGGCATGCTGCTGGCCGCGCGCCTCGCCGTGCCGGTGATGGCGGCGGCCCTGGACGAGGACGGCGCGATCACGGCCGTCGCCGACCAGCTGCGGTCCTCCGGTTCGCAGCAGCTGGCCCTGGCGCCGTATCTGATCGGACCGGAGATCGACCCGACGCTGGTCGCGGAGGCCGCGCAGGAGACGGGCTGCGCCGCCGCCGAGGCGCTCGGCGCCTACCCGGCGATCGGCAAGCTGGCCCTGTCGAAGTACACCGCGGCCCTGGGCATCGCCCCGCCGCAGCCGCAGGGCGCGCAGGTCCACTGACCCGCACGCCGTTGCCGTGACGCGCGAAGGCCCGCTCTCCTCGCCGGGGAGCGGGTCCTTCGCGTTGCGGGCAAGCGGGTCAGACGGTGCCGGGGAGGTCCCCGACGACCACGCAGGACGCCGCGGGCACCTCGACGGAGCCCTCGTGGCGGGGGAGCCCGGTGTCGGGGTCGGGGGTGAACCAGGAGACGTCTCCGGAGCGCTCGTTGGCGACGTACAGGACGCCACCCGCCTCGGTCAGCGCCCGGGGCCAGTTCCCGCCGCAGGAGACGGTGCCGGTCAGATGCGCCTCCTCGCCGTCCAGGGCGAAGGCGGACAGCACGTCCTCGCCCCGGGTCGCGCACCACAGGAACCGTCCGTCGGGCGAGACGGCGATTCCCGACGGATAGGCGTCGCCGGCCGGGACGCCGGGCAGCACGGGTGTCTCGGTGAGCGGCTTGAGCGTGCCGTCGTCGGCGTCCCAGTGGCAGACGGTGACGGTGGGCGTCAGCTCGTTGACGATGTAGGCGTACGGGCGCTTGGGGTGGAAGGCCAGGTGGCGGGGGCCCGAGCCGGGGCGCAGGGCGGTCTCGCGGTGCACGTCGAGGACGCCGTCGGCCAGGGTGCACACGCGCACCGAGTCGGTGCCGAGGTCGACGCTGACGGCCCAGCGGCCCCCGGGGTCGGGCTGCACGTAGTGGGCGTGCGGGCCCTGCTGGCGGGGGGTGTGGGGGCCGCAACCGCTGTGCCGCAGGACGGACGGGGGCGTGCCGGCCGGGGAGCCGTCGGGGCGCAGGGGCACGGCGGAGACGCTCCCGGAGCCGTAGTTGGCGGTCAGGACGTGCCCGGCGAACAGGCTGAGGTGGGTGGGGCCGCTGCCGCCCACCGGGACCGGGGCCCCGACGCGTTCGGGCCGTGTCCCCGTCAGGCGGTAGGCGGCCAGCGCGCCGTCGGGCGTCTCGCTGACCGCGTAGAGCAGGTCACCGCCCGGCGAGAGGGCCAGGTAGGCGGGATCGGGCAGGTCGTGCACCTCGTTCATGACGCTCAGCGCGCCACTGCCCTCGGCCACGGAGGCCGTGGTGATGCCGTGCCCTCCGGCCGCCGTGAACGACCCGATGTAGGCCCTTCTCCCCCGCTTGCCGACGTCTGCCACCGATGTCCCCTTCCGGTCGAGTGCCGTCCGGGGTGACGGTAGCAGTGGATCATTATCGGTCTAGACCAAGTCGGCCGGCGGGTGTCCGCCGCGTACGGCCGGGCCCGCGCGACGCGGCGGGCGGGGCGGCCTCAGGAGAGCCAGTCGGCGTAGCGGGTGGGCGCGATCCGGGCGTCCCTGTCGGTGAGGACGTCGCCCTTGACCAGGCCGAACATCCCGGCGGCCGGGTCGGTGACGACCGCGCGGGTGTCGCCCTTGGCGGCCAGGGTGAGACGGCCCAGTTCGTCGAGGGCGAAGATCTCGGGGCCGCCGATGGTGCGGACGCCGTTGAGCGGGGCGCCCTCGGCGATCTCCGTCACCGCGGCCGCCACGTCCCGGGCGGCGATCGGCTGGATCGGCGTGGCGGGCAGCCGGACCGCGTCCCCGATGGTCGTCCAGGCCATGACGGCGTCGATGAACTCCATGAACTGGGTGGCCCGGAGGATCGACCAGGGCACCGGGCCTGCGGCGAGCATGGTCTCCTGAAGCGTCTTGGCCCGGTAGTAGTCCAGTTCCGGCACCTTGTCCACGCCGACGATCGAGAGGATCACGAAGTGGCCCACGCGGGCCTTGTGGGACGCGGCCAGCAGGTGGTCCATCGAGGTCCGGAAGAAGGCGGGGGACGCCTCGTCGAACGTCGGGGAGTTCGTCAGGTTGACGAGCACGTCGGCCCCCGCCAGCGCCGCGTCCACCCCCTGGCCGGTGACGACGTCCACGCCGGTGGACTGCGCGTGGGGCACCGCCTCGTGTCCCGCGGCGTTCAGCCGGGCGACGACCTGTGAGCCGATCAGCCCGGTGCCGCCGAAGACCGCGAACTTCATGGCGTCCCTTTCCGTGGAGGGGTTCGGACCGCGGCCCGGGGCCGCGGCAGGGGCGCGGCGTACGGCGCCCGGACCGGCTGAGGGCGGCCGGTCCTCTCCACCTTCGGCGAAGCGGTGCGTCCCGGCGAGCGGAGGCCGGTGCCCCCTGCCTGTCGCGCCGGAGGCCGCGCGGGCGTCCCCGCGAGCGGAGCCGGCCCGTCCGGGGGTGCCGCACCGCGTCGCCCCCGGGACCGCGCGTCGCCCCGCGCAGGAGGAGCGGCCCGTCCCGGGACCGGCCGCTGAGCGGGTGACCCGCACGGTGCCGGCTCCCGGGGAGCCGCACGGCGCTCAGTCCGCCGCGACGAGCCGGGAACCCGAGGGCGTGCGCAGCGGCCTGGCCAGTTCGGACAGCGTGTGCTCCAGGCCGTGCAGATGGGCGAGGGCGGGGTGCGCCGGGACGGGCCGGGCCTCGGGCGCGGTGACGTCCGTACCCGCGGTCAGCGCCTCCACCGCCGCCTCGACGCGCCGGCAGGCGGCGGCCAGGCGGGCGTCGTGCGACGCCTCCGGATCCGCGGCGACGGCGGCGAGGCCGCGGATCTCCCGGGCGCAGTCGTCGAGCAGGGCCAGCACGTGCCGGGCGCGCTCGCGGCGGGCCCGCACCGGGTTGAGCGGATGCACCAGCGGGGCCACCGAGAGCCGCACCCGGGCGAGCAGTTGTTCGAGTTCAGCCACCCGGGAGGCGGGGTCGGTGCCCTCGTCGCCGGCGAGGCGGGCGGCGGCCTCCGCGGTGGCCGTGCGCACACAGCGCAGGGCCCGCTGGATCCAGGCGTCGGTGACGGCGTGGGTGGTCACGGGCAGCACCAGCAGCACCGCCAGCACGGCACCGAGCGCGCCGACGCCGGTCTCGGCGAGCCGCAGCGCCAGCAGGGCGGGATCGAGGACGCCCAGCAGACCGTAGAGGAGCCCGGCGAGCACGGTGACGCAGAGCATCATCCAGGTGTAGGAGACGGCGGCGGTGTAGAAGATGCCGAAGACGCAGAGGGCGAGGAGGACGGCCGTGGGCACCCCGGCGCCCTCCAGCGGGACGGCGACCAGCAGGCCGAGGCCGATGCCGATCACCGTGCCGAGGACCCGGCGGAAGCCGCGGACCAGGGTCTCGCCGCGCGAAGTCGTGTTGACGAAGATCCACCAGGTGGCGCCGACGGCCCAGTACCAGCGCTGTCCCGACACCAGTTGCCCCACGACCAGCGCGAACCCGGCGCCCGCGGTGGCCTGGACCGCCTGGCGGGTGGTGATGCGGGCCAGCCCGGTGCCGCCCGGTGGCGCGGGGAGGGACGGCACCGGCAGGCGGCGCTCGTAGCACCACAGGCCGAAGCGCACGGCGGCCGCGGCGAGCAGGGACAGCAGGACGGCGGCGTAGAGCTCCGGCAGCCGGTCCGGGGTGGCCCGCAGGAACTGCGCCACGAAGAAGGTCATGAACGCGAACACGCCGAGGCTGTGCCCGCGCGGGCCCCAGCGCCTGGCGTACACGCCCGCGCCGACCAGGGCGAGGAAGGTGAGGTCGCGGGCGATGGGCCGGTCGTGCAGTCCGGCGGCTGCGGCGAGGACCGGGAGGCCGACCAGCGGCAGCAGCGCGGTGGTCACGGCCTGCCCGCGGACGGTGGTGTCGGTGACGGTGAACAGCGCGAGCAGCGCGGTGAGCCCGCCGGTGACGGCACCGGCGAGGCTGTGTCCGGCGAGCGCGCTCACGCCGACCGCGAGCCCGATGCCGAGGACGGCCCGCACGGCGAAGCGCAGCCGCGCCCGCCCCGGGTCCGGCGCCACGAACACCCTCTTCAGCACGGCGACCGCCTCTCTCCCCCACGCGCATGAAAAAGGCGCCGCGGAGGTCCGCAGCGCCATCGACCGGCCCATTGCAGCACCACCGGGCCAGCTGGCTCAAGTCGTCTGTTCTACGCTGGACCATCGGTACAGACATATCGCTCCCGGTCCGTCCATGGACGGACCAACGGACCACCTCACGAGAGGGCCGCGCCATCATGCCCGTGGACGAGCTGGACACCCGCATCCTGCGGCTGCTGCTGGAGCAGCCGCGCACCAGCGTCCGGGAGTACGCGCGCGTCCTGGGGATCGCGCGGGGCACCCTTCAGGCCCGGCTCGACCGGCTGGAGCGGGACGGTGTGATCACCGGGACCGCTCCGACGCTGTCGCCCGCGGCCCTCGGCCATCCCGTGCTGGCGTTCGTGCACATCGAGGTCACCCAGGGGCATCTGGACGACGTGGGGCAGGAGCTGGCGGCCGTGCCCGAGATCGTCGAGGCGTTCTCGATCACGGGAGGCGGGGATCTGCTGACGCGGGTCGTGGCCCGCGACAACGCCCACCTGGAGGACGTGATCCAGAAGCTGATCAGCCTGCCCGGGGTGGTCCGCACCCGCACGGAGGTGGCGCTGCGCGAGCGGGTCCCGCAGCGGATGCTGCCGCTGGTGGAGTCGGTCGGACGGGCGACGGCGCGGACCTGAACT
>NZ_AGBF01000225.1 GCF_000225525.1 Streptomyces zinciresistens K42
GCCCGCCCGGCTTCCGGCCCGGCTTCCGGCCCGGCTGAGGACGCTGCCGAGGGCCGCGGAACTGACCGGCCTGAGCGCCCGGCGGCTGCGGACGGACCCGGCGGCGAACGTGGCGGGGGGCGCCGCGCTGCTCGCCGCGGCGCAGAGGGAGCTGGGCCGTCCGCTCAGCCCGGACCCCGCGGACTGGTACGCGGCCGTGGCCCGGTTCTCCGGCGCCGACGACACCAGGACGGCCGCGGCGTACGCGAACGAGGTCTACGACGTGCTGCGCGGCGGGCAGGAGCGCCGGACGGACTCGGGGCAGCTCGTGGCCCTGGCCGCCCGGCCGGGGCTGGTCCCCGACACCGGCCAGCTGAGCCGGGCCGGGCTGCGCGAGCCGCGGGCCGCCGGGACGGAGTGCCCGGCGACGCTCTCCTGCGAGTGGCTCCCGGCGCCCTACCGGCAATTCGGGGACGGCGACTACGGCAACCACGACCTGGGGAACCGCCCCGCCTCCCAGAAGATCGACTACATCGTCGTCCATGACACCGAGGGCGCCTGGGAGGGCGTCCTCGACATGGTGCAGGACCCCACCTATGTGTCCTGGCAATACTCCCTGCGCTCCACCGACGGCTATGTCGCCCAGCATGTGAAGGCCAAGGACGTGGCCTGGCACTCGGGCAACTGGTACATCAACTCCACGTCGATCGGCCTGGAGCACGAGGGGTTCCTGACCCGGCCGGACGCCTGGTACACGGAGGCGATGTACCGCTCCTCGGCGCGGCTGGTGACCTACCTCGCCGAGAAGTACGGCATCCCGCTGGACCGGCAGCACATCCTCGGGCACGACACGGTGCCCGGTCCGACGTCGTCGGCGGTCGGGGGGATGCACACCGACCCGGGCCCCTACTGGGACTGGCGGCACTACTTCGAGCTGCTCGGCAAGCCCGTCGAGGCCACCGCCGGCCCGGACGGCGGCCTGGTGACGATCCGTCCCGACTACGCCGCCAACCGGCCCGCGTACACGGGCTGCGCCGCGGCGGGGCAGCCCTGCCCCGACCGGGGTTCGAGCGCGGTGCGGCTGTACTCCGGGCCCGGGGAGTCGTACCCGCTGGTCAGGGACGTCGGTATCGGCTCGGCTCCCACCCGGGGCGTGAACGACCTGTCCTCGCGGGTCTCGACCGGGCAGCAGTACGCGGTGGCCGGCCGGAAGGGGGACTGGACGGCGATCTGGTTCCTGGGGCAGAAGGCGTGGTTCAGGAACCCCGCGGACAGCCCGGCGGCCGTGGACGCGGCAGGGCAGGTGGTGACGCCGAAGGACGGCGCGAAGAGCGTGCCCGTGTACGGGCGGGCCTACCCGGAGGCGTCGGCGTATCCGGCGGACGTGCCCGCGCAGGCGGTGTCACCGCTGCCGTACACCCTGCCGGCTGGCCAGCGCTACGTGGTCGGGGGCAAGGTGAGGAGCGCGTACTACTACGCGGCGGCCTTCGACGGGAAGTCGCACCGCGTGGTGACCGGCAAGGATCAGTACTACGAGATCCAGTTCGGCCACCGGGTGGCGTTCGTGCGGGCGGCCGACGTGCGGCTGGTCCCGTCGGGCTCCTGAGGGGAAGGCGGTTCAGCCCTGCTGGAAGAGCTCCGCGGGCAGCGGCTTCAGCAGGGCGTACAGATCGTCGGTGATGGGGCGGTCCCAGGCGGCGATGGTCACCAGGACGCTGTCGCTGCGGTCGAACTGCACACAGGAGATCCGGCTCTCGGAGAGCTTCAGCCGCCGCACGATCAGGAGGTTGTCGCCCTGCATGACGGGCACGTCCTCGCTGCCGACGACGGTGACCTCCTCCTCGTTCTCCAGGGCCAGCAGGAGCTGCGCGACCTCGAACGGGATCTCGTCCTCGTCGACCTCGCGGGCCGGGGAGCCCTCCGGGAGATTGCCGATGATCATCGCGGGGCCGCGGCCGCCGAAGAGGTCGTAGCGCAGGAAGACGCCCTGGCAGCTGCCGTCGGGGGCGGGCAGCAGGCCGGCGCCCAGGTTGCCGGGCCAGTCGCCCGGGTCCATGGCCAGGACGTCGAAGTCGGGCCCGGCGGGCGTGGCGCTACGGCGGCGGAGGAACGACATGCCGCCATGGTACGTGGCCGGGCCCGTTCCCCGGCGTGCGGGCGGGGCTTCGGCGGCCGGGACGGACCCCGGCGTTCCCGGGCGCGGGTCCGCCCGGCGGCGGGTTCACTCCTGCCCCGGTGCGGGCGGGACGACGGCCACCGGGCTCGCGGCGTGCAGCAGCACGGCCTGGGTGACCGAACCGATCATGCGGGCGGGGGCCGACAGGCGGCGCCGGTGGCGGCCCACGACGAGAAGGGCCGCGTCGCGGGAGGCGGCCACGAGGTGGCCCGCCGCGTCGCCGGGCACCACCGCGGTCTCGGCCCGGACCTCGGGACGGTGCGCGCGGTGGGGGGCGAGGATCTGCTCGGCGAGGGCGCGGGTCTCCCGCTCGACGGCCTCCCGGTCCTCCGCCGGGGCCACCACCTGGGCGGTGACGGCCGTCCACAGGTGCAGCGGCCAGTCGTAGGCGGTGACGGCCTGGACGCGGGCGCCGCGGGCGGCGGCCTCGGCGAAGGCGAAGGACAGCGCCGCCTCGTCGGGGCCGTCGGTCCGCAGGCCGACGACGACCCGGCGGCCCGGCTCGACCGGCGGCGTGTCATGGACCTGTCGGCCCGGCTTGGGGACGACGACCACGGGGCAGTCGGCGTCCCGGGCGGCGGCCAGGCCGCTGGAGCCGAGCAGCAGGCTCGCGAAACCGCCCCTGCCCCGGCTGCCGACCACCAGCAGCGCGGCGGCGGCGCCCAGTTCGGGGAGCACCCCGCCGGGGGCGCCCTCCAGGGCGACGTACTGCGTGGCGGGCCGCCCGGTCCGTCCCGCCAGATACCGGCGGGCCGACTCCAGCACCGGATCGTCCTCGGCCCGCGGCTGCCCGGCCGGCAGGACGGCCGGGCCGGCCCACGCGGCGAACTGCCGCACGTGCGCCACCCGCAGCGCGGCGCCGCGCAGCAGGGCCGTCTCGAAGGCCCAGTCAAGGGCCACCAGGCTGTCGTCCGAACCGTCGACCGCGGCGATCACCGGCAGGGTGCTCATGGGTTCCTCACCTCCGGGAGTACGGCCTTCCCGCTCCCGGGGCCAGCCTGGCCCAGGCGGCGGCCCCGGGGGCGCAGCGGCGGTCGCGTGTCCCGGACGGACGGCGGAACTCCCCCGGAACGGCCGGGCGGAAGGGCCCGCGGGCCGGCTCCGCAGGGGCCGGTCAGGTCAGGTCGAACTCGCCCTCGCGCGCGCCCGACACGAACGCGCCCCACTCGGCGGGGGTGAAGACCAGGGAGGGGCTCTCCGGCCGGCCGCTGTTGCGCATCGCGATGAACCCCTCGACAAAGGCGATCTGCACATCGCCCAGGCCGCGGCTGCTCGAATGCCAGTCGGCGTTGCTGAGGTCCAGCTCCGGCTTGTCCCAGCCCGTGAGCGGCTGCTGCTGGATGGTGCTCTCGGCCACGTCCGTGCTCCTCCCGGTTCGTCGTCCGCGGCCAGCCTAGCGATCGGTGCGGGGTGCCAACAGGCCAGGGGGAGGGGACCTTTGTCCGGATCCCTCCCCCCGGGTCCGCGGGAGGTTGCTCAGGCGTCCGGGGGCGTGGAGCCGACGAGCCACATCGCGAAGAACTGCGAGCCGCCGCCGTAGGCGTGTCCGAGCGCCCTGCGGGCGCCCTCCACCTGGTGCTCCCCGGCCATACCTCGCACCTGGAGGGCCGCCTCGGCGAAGCGGATCATGCCGGAGGCGCCGATCGGATTGGTGGAGAGCACACCGCCCGACATGTTGACGGGCAGATCGCCGTCCAGCTCGGTCGCACCGGACTCGGTGAGCTTCCAGCCCTCGCCCTCGGCGGCGAAGCCGAGGTTCTCCAGCCACATGGGCTCGTACCACGAGAACGGCACGTACATCTCCACCGCGTCGATGTCCCGGCGCGGGTCGGTGATGCCGGCCTGGCGGTAGACGTCGGCCGCGCAGTCCTTGCCGGCCTGGGGCGAGACGAAGTCCTTGCCCGCGAACATGGTGGGCTCGCTGCGCATGGCGCCACCGAGCATCCAGGCGGGCGGGCGGGGCGCGCGGGCGGCGCCGGCCCGGTCGGTGAGGACCATCGCGCAGGCGCCGTCGGAGGACGGGCAGGTCTCCGAGTAGCGGATCGGGTCCCACAGCATGGGCGAGGACCGGACCTTCTCCAGCGTGATGTCGTGCTCGTGCAGATGCGCGTAGGGGTTCTTCAGGGCGTTGCGCCGGTCCTTGTAGGCGACCAGGGAGCCGACGCCGTCGGGCGCGCCGCTGCGCCGCATGTACGCGCGCACGTGCGGGGCGAAGAAGCCGCCCGCCCCGGCGAGCAGCGGCTGCTGGAAGGGGACGGGCAGGGACAGGCCCCACATGGCGTTCGACTCGGACTGCTTCTCGAAGGCGACGGTCAGGACGGTGCCGTGGACGCGGGCGGCGACCAGCCCGGCGGCGACGAGGGCCGTGGAGCCGCCGACGGAGCCGGCCGTGTGCACCCGGAGCATGGGTTTGCCGACCGCGCCGAGGGCGTCGGCGAGGTAGAGCTCGGGCATCATCACGCCCTCGAAGAAGTCGGGCGCCTTGCCGATGACGACGGCGTCGATGTCGGCCCAGGTCAGCCCGGCGTCCTCCAGGGCGCCCCGGGCCGCCTCCCGGACGAGTCCGGCGATCGACACGTCCCGGCGGGCCGCGACGTGCCTGGTCTGGCCGACGCCTGTGACGGCCACGGGTTCCTTGCTCATCGCGGATCCCCTTCGAGTACGGCGACCAGGTTCTGCTGGAGGCAGGGGCCGGACGTGGCGTGCGCGAGCGCCCGGTCGCAGTCGCCCCGGTGGATGCGGGCCGCCGCCTCGCCGACGCGGATCAGGCCGGCGGCCATGACGGGGTTGGCGGCCAGGGCGCCGCCCGAGGGGTTGACGCGTACGTCGTCGCCGAGTCGCAGCGCCCTGCGCAGGACGACCTCCTGGGAGGTGAACGGGGCGTGCAACTCGGCGGTGTCGACGGGCCGTTCGAACGCGCCGGCCCGCTCGGCGGCGAGGCGGGCGGAGGGCGAGTCCGTGAGGTCGCGGACCCCGAGGGAGTGGGCCTCGATGCGGTGGTCGACGCCGCGGATCCAGGCGGGCCGTTCGCACAGTTCGCGGGCGCGTTCCCCGGCGGCGAGGAGCACGGCGGCGGCTCCGTCGCCGAGGGGCGGGCAGTCGCCGGTGCGCAGCGGGTGCACGACGTACTCCCCGTGCGGGACCGGGCCGCGGAGCTGGGCGTGGGGGTTGGCCTCGGCGTCGCCGCGGCTGCGTGCGGCGACGGCGGCGAGCGCGGGTTCGTCGGTGTGCCCGGCGTCCATGAGGGCACGGGCCTGGAGGGCGGCCAGCGCGACGGCGTCGGGCCACAGGGGGGCGAGGTAGTACGGGTCGAGCTGGCGGGTGAGGACGTCGCGCAGCGGGCCGGGCGAGGACTTGCCGTAGGAGTAGACGAGCGCGGTGTCGGCGTCGCCGGTGAGGAGTTTGGTCCACGCCTCGTACAGCGCCCAGGCGCCGTCCATCTCGACGTGCGACTCGGAGATCGGCGGCCAGGCCCCGACGCCGTCGAGGGCGAGGGTGAAGGAGAAGGCGCGGCCGGCGAGGTAGTCGCTCGATCCGGAGCAGGTGAAGCCGATGTCGGAGGTCTTCAGGCCGGTCTGCGCGAGCACCTGGTGCAGGACGGGCATGAGCATCTCCACCTCGGAGAGCTCCTCGCTGGTGCGCCGGTGGTCGGTCTGCGCGAAGGCGACGACGGCGATCTCGCGGTTCACAGCAGCTCCCTGTACGTGTCGTAGTGCGCGTCGGGCTCTCCGGTGGGCCGGTAGTGGTCGGGGTGGCGCGCGCCCGGCGTCCACACCGGTTCGACGCGCAGGCCCATGCGCACCTGGTCGTAGGGGATGCCGCCGATGCGGCCGTGCAGGGCGAGGTCGGCGCCGTCGAGGGCGATGTGGGCGTAGACGTAGGGCACGTCGATGTCGAGGTTCTTCGCCTTGATGTTGACGATGCAGAAGGTGGTGACGGTGCCGTGGGGACCCACGTCGACCTGTTCCGATGTGGCGACCCCACATGTGGGGCAGGCACCCCTGGGCGGTACGTACACCTTGCGGCAGGACGGGCAGCGTTCGCCGACGTTGCGGTGCTCGGTGAGGGCGTTGAGGTAGCCGGTCTGGGCGCGGCCGGGTGAGTAGGTGTAGTCGAGGCGGGCGGCGGCGGTGATGCCGGTGACCGGGTCGTCGAAGACGCCGTCGTGGCGGGGCGCTCCGGCGGCGGCCGTGGCGGCGGGGGCGTCGTGGTACGGCTCGAAGCAGGCGATGTCGGTGATGGCGCCGACGCGTTCGGCGGCCCAGCGCACCCGGACCCGCATGCCGGTGCGCACGGCGTCCGGGCCGGGCGCGTCGAGGGCGTGCAGCAGGGCGGTGTCGGCGCCGTCGAGGCGGACCAGGACCCAGGCGAAGGCGGTGGCGAGGGGCTGGTCGCGGCGGGGGGCGGGGTTCCAGGCCCAGGTGGTGACCGTGCCGGTGGGGGCGACCTCGACCAGGTCGCGGATCTCCTGCGCGGTGACGGGGTCGTACTCGACGGGCGGGACGAGTGTGCGGCCGTCGCCGGTGCGCACCCCGAGGACGACGCGTTCGCGCAGGCCGGTGAGGAAGGCGCTCTGGACCGGGCCGAGGGACCGGGTGAAGGGGAACTCGACGACCAGGGGGGCTTTGAGAACGTCGGGCACGGGGATCTCCCTCGTCAGGCGCGTTTGTAGACGGGTGGCCGCTTCTCCGCGAAGGCGCGGGTGCCTTCCCTGGCGTCGGCGGTGTCGAAGACCGGCCGGCCGCGCGCGAGTTCGGCGGCGAGCCCGTCGGTCTCGGTCATCGCGGCCGTCTCGTACACGGACGCCTTGACGGCCTCCACGGCGAGCGGCCCGCAGGCGTTGATCCGGTCGGCGATCTCCAGCGCCGTGTCGAGCGCGCTCCCGTCGGGGACGACACGGCCGATGAGGCCGATGTCCGCCGCCTCCCGGGCGCTGTAGGGGCGTCCGGTGAGCAGCATCTCCAGCGCGTGGGTGCGCGGGATCTGGCGCGGGAGGCGGACGGTGGAGCCGCCGATGGGGAACAGGCCCCGTCTGACCTCGTAGAGGCCGAAGACGGCCGACTCGCCGGCGACCCTGATGTCGGTGCCCTGGAGCATCTCGGTGCCGCCCGCGACGCAGGGGCCCTCGACGGCCGCGACGACCGGTTTGCGGGGCCGGTGGTGGCGCAGCATCGCCTTCCAGTGCAGGTCGGGATCGGCGGTGAGCCGTTCGCGGTATTCCTCCCCGGACATGCTGCCGCCCGCGAGGGCCTTGAGGTCCATGCCCGCGCAGAAGCAGCCGCCCGCGCCCGTGAACACGACGGAGCGCACGGAGTCGTCGGCGTCGGCCTCGATCCAGCCGTCGTACAGGCCCACCAGCATCGGCAGCGACAGCGCGTTCCTCGCCTCGGGTCTGTTGAGCGTGAGGATCAGCGTGGCGCCCTCGCGTCGCACCGTGAGGTGTTCGGTCCCACCCATGAGCCGTCTCCCCTCCGAGCGGTCCGCCCAGCGACGGAACGAGAACAGGTTGCAGGAGGCGGGGAAGCACTTCAAGAGTTTTCTGACAGACAGTCAGATTCTTTTGCGGGAAGGCTTCCCAGTTGTGCGGCCCTTTGCTCTGATGACCGGCGAACCGTCACAGCGCCAGGCCCTGCCGAGGTCAGGAGGAGCGGTGGAGTACAACCTTGCCGACCTGTTCGAGTCGGTCGTCGACGTGGTGCCCGACCGCGAGGCGCTCGTGTACGCCGACCACCCCGGGACCGGCGCGGAGCGCCGTCTGACGTACGCGGAACTGGACGCGGCGGCCAACCGGTTCGGCCACCACCTGATCGACAGCGGCATCCGCCCCGGGGAGCACCTGGGGCTGCACCTCTACAACGGCGTGGAGTACCTCCAGACGGTCCTGGGCTGCCTGAAGGCCCGGGTCGTGCCTGTCAACGTCAACTACCGCTATGTAGAAGAGGAGTTGGTGTACCTCTACCGGGACGCCGATCTGGTGGCCCTGGTCTTCGACGCCGGCTTCGCCGACCGGGTGGCGGCCGCGCTGCCGCGGGTGGCGGGGCTGCGGCACCTGGTCCGGGTGGGCGCGGCGGAGCCGGGGGCGCGTCCGGGGGCGGCCGTGCCCGCCGTGGCGTTCGCGGACGCGGAGGCGGCGGGATCGCCGGAGCGGGGGTTCCCCGCACGCTCCGGCGACGACCAGTTCATCATCTACACCGGCGGCACCACGGGGATGCCCAAGGGGGTGATGTGGCGTCAGGAGGACCTGTTCTTCTCGGGACTCGGCGGCGGGGCGCCCACCGGGGAGCCGGTGAGCCGGCCGCAGGAGCTCGCCGAGCGGGTGGCCGCGGGCGGCGCCGGGATCACGTTCTTCCCGACGGCCCCGCTGATGCACGGGACGTCCACGCTGACGGCCTTCATCGGCTTCGGCTTCGGCCAACGGGTCGTCATCCACCGCAAGTTCGCCGCCGAGGCGGTCCTGCGCACCATCGAGGAGGAGCGGGTCACCAGCGTGTCCCTCGTCGGCGACGCGATGCTCCGGCCGCTGGTCGACGCGCTGAGCGGGGCCATGAAGGGCACGGACTGCTCGTCGCTGTTCAGCGTGTCCTCGTCCGGGGCGATCATGTCGGACACGGTGCGCCGGCAGTTCCGGGACCTGGTCCCGGGGGCGCTGCTGCTGAACAACTTCGGCTCCTCCGAGTCCGGCTTCAACGGCACGGCGACCGAGGACTCCGGTCCCGAGCGCGGGTTCCGCATCCGCGTCAACTCCCGTACCAGGGTGGTCGATCCGGACAGTCGCGAGCCGGTGGCCGTCGGGGAGGTCGGGCGGGTCGCCCAGTGCGGCCATGTGCCGCTCGGCTACTACAACGACCCGGGCAAGACCGCGGAGACCTTCTTCGAGAAGGACGGCCGGCGCTGGGTGCTGCTCGGCGACATGGCCACCGTCGACGAGGAGGGCGTCGTCACGGTGCTGGGGCGCGGCTCGCAGTGCATCAACACCGGCGGCGAGAAGGTGTATCCGGAGGAGGTCGAGCAGGCGCTGAAGTCCCATCCGGACGTCTACGACGCGCTCGTGGCGGGCGTGCCGGACGCGAGGTGGGGGCATCACGTGGCGGCCGTGGTCGCGTTGCGCCCCGGTGCGGCGGCGCCCTCGCTCGCGGACGTCCAGGCGCACTGCCGGGCCCTTCTCGCGGGGTACAAGATCCCGCGGCGGCTCGTGATCACCGACGTGGTCCGCCGCTCCCCCAGCGGCAAGGCGGACTACCGCTGGGCACGGGAGGTCGCGGCGTCCGCGGGGGCGCGGATTCCGGGCCCGCAGGACTGAACCTGAGGTGACGTGCGGACGTACTGGTGGTGGCAGGCCCGTCCGGCGGGCGCTGCTCGCCATGCCATCGCAAGACCGCACGGGAGGACCTCCGGGTGTCGCAGGAGGCTGCAGAGGGAACAACACGGGCGACGGACGACGAGGGGAAGGACGCGGCGGGGGCCGCCGCGGTGCCCGACGCGCCGGCCGAGGACGCACC
>NZ_AGBF01000224.1 GCF_000225525.1 Streptomyces zinciresistens K42
GGTGGCGCACCGAGGGGTGGCGCACCGAGGTGCACCGCGGCGCGGGGCGGGCGCCCCCTCCGGCGCCCCCCCCGGCGGCCTCCCGGCGCCCTCCGGCCGGGGCCCTGAGCCTCAGCCCTGGGCCAGGAGCATGTCCCGCAGCCAGCCGTACGACGCCTTCGGGGTGCGCCGCTGGGTCGCGTGGTCGACGTGCACCAGCCCGAAGCGGCGCGCGTACCCCTCGGCCCACTCGAAGTTGTCCAGCAGCGACCAGACGAAGTAGCCGCGCACGTCGACCCCGGCCTCCACCGCCCGGTGCAGGGCGCGGATGTGGCCGTCCAGGTAGGCGATGCGGTCCTGGTCGTCCAGGCCCTCGTAGGAGCAGCCGTTCTCGGTGATGACGACGGGCGGCAGCCGGTCGCCGTAGCGCTCCCGGAACCCGGTGAGCAGTTCCGTCAGCGCCTCGGGGACGACGGGCCAGCCGAAGTCGGTGGTCGGCACGCCCTCGATCTCCCGCACGGAGAAGGGGAGTTCGGCGGGCATGCGGACGCCGCCGAACTCGGTCCCGGTGTCCTGCGGGGCGCCGACGCGGGTCGGGGCGTAGTAGTTGACGCCGTAGAAGTCGATCGGCTCGGCGATCACCGCCAGGTCCGCGGCCACGTCCCCCGGCATCAGCTCGCCCAGGCCGTCGGGGTAGCGGCCGAGCAGCAGCGGGTCGGCGAAGAGCCGGTTGAGCAGGAGGTCGTAGAAGTCCGCGGCGTCCACGTCCCGTTGGTCGCGGGACGCGGGCCAGGTGGGTCCGTGCGAGTTGGCGATCCCGACGTCCCGCGCGCCGCTCGCGCGCAGCGCCCGCACCGCGAGACCGTGCGCCAGCAGCTGGTGGTGGGCGGCCGGGAGCGCGTCGAACAGCAGCTGCCGGCCGGGGGCGTGGGTGCCCAGCGCATGGCCCAGCAGGGTGTGTTCGGCGGGTTCGTTGAGGGTGATCCACCGGGTGACGCGGTCACCGAGGCGTTCCGCGACGACGCCGGCGTACTCGGCGAAGCGGGCGGTCGTGTCCCGCTCCAGCCAGTCCAGCTCCACCGGCAGGTCCCAGTGGAACAGCGTGGGGACGGGGCGCACGCCCGCCGCGCACAGCTCGTCGACCAGCCGGTCGTAGAAGTCCAGCCCCTTCGGGGAGTTGACCCGCGGCCAGGAGACGGAGAAGCGGTACGCGCCCACGCCCAGGCCCGCCAGCAGGGCGACGTCCTCGCGGTAGCGGTGGTAGTGGTCGCAGGCCACCTCCGCCGTCGAGCCGTCCTTCACCCGGCCCGGCTCGGCAGTGAAGGCGTCCCACACGGACCGTTCGCGCTCGGCCGCCGCGCCCTCGATCTGGTGGGCCGACGTCGAGACGCCCCACAGGAAGCCGGGCGGGAACGGGGGGATCGGGTCAGTCGCCATGCGCCGGATCATCCGTACGGCGGGTGAGCGAAGTCAACGGCCCGGCGCGACAAGCCCGTTACGCGCCCTCCTTCAGCACCCGGGAGATCAGCCTGCGCTGTTCCTCGGTGAGCCGGGGGTCCGCGCAGTGCACCGTGCGGCCGTCGACGGTGATCGTGTAGCGGAAGCCGTCGGGCACCCCGGCCGGGGGAGTGCCCCGGCCGGCCGCGACGGCCCGCTCGGCCAGGGCGTGCCACTCCGGGGCGTCGGGCCGTCCCGAGGTGTCCACCTCGGCCTGCCGCTCGATCCCCGCGAACCCGCCCGTGCGCCGTACCTGAATACGCATGGCTCCCTGTCTAGTACGGCGCTAGGGGATGCGCACCCCGACCTGCTCCCACGCCTTGGAGACGGCCTGGAACTCGGCGCCGCCGTCGCCGAAGCGCTCGCGCGCGGCCTTGGCGGTGAGCTTCGCGAAGTCGGCGAACTTCGCCCGGTCCGACAGCTCGCCGCCGGTCAGCACGTCGTACCAGATCTGCCCCGCCCGCTCCCAGGCGTTGCCGCCGAGGGCGGTGGCGGCCAGGTAGAACGCGTGGTTGGGGATGCCGGAGTTGATGTGGACGCCGCCGTTGTCCCGGCCGGTGCGCACGTAGCCGTCCATCGTCGCGGGCTGCGGGTCCTTGCCCAGGACGTCGTCGTCGTACGCGCTGCCGGGCTCCTTCATGGAGCGCAGCGCCTTGCCGGAGACGCCGGGGGCCAGCAGTCCCGCCCCGATCAGCCAGTCGGCCTCGGCCGCGCTCTGGCCCAGCGTGTACTGCTTGATCAGGGCGCCGAAGACGTCCGACACCGACTCGTTGAGCGCGCCCGGCTGGCCGTAGTAGGTCAGGTTGGCGGTGTACTGGGTGACCCCGTGGCTCAGCTCGTGGCCGATCACGTCGATCGGGAGGGTGAAGTCGAGGAAGACCTCGCCGTCGCCGTCGCCGAACACCATCTGCTCGCCGTTCCAGAAGGCGTTGTTGTAGTCCCGGTCGTAGTGGACGGTGGCCACCAGCGGCAGTCCGTCGCCGTCGATCGAGTGGCGCCGGTACGCGGTGAGGAACAGCTCGAAGGTCGCGCCGAGGCCGGAGTAGGCGCGGTTGACGGAGGCGTCCGGGCCGGGCTCCTCGCCCTCGCCGCGGACCTTCGTGCCGGGCAGCGCGGTGCCGTTGCGGGCGTCGTGGACGGTGCGCAGCGGCTGCTGCGGCGGCGCCTTGGCGGCGGGGGCGGCCGCGAGCGCGAACTCGGTGGTGACGCGCCGCCTGCCGCGCAGCTCGCTGTCGCGCAGCAGGGTCCGGCGGGCGGGGCCGGAGAGCGCGGGGTCGTCGTGGCGGGCCAGCCGGTCGAGCATGTGCGGCGGTACGACGGTGCAGAAGACGGGCTCGGAGCCCCCGTGAGTCGTCATACCGGGCGCCATCGCACCGCGTGAGGGCGCTGTCACTGGAAGCAACCATGATGGGGGAAATATCCGGACAGAGGGTGCCACTCTCCGTGACGACGTGATATGGCGCACCTTTTGTCCGGTTCGCCCCTCGGGTCCCGCATACTGATACGGCGCCCCGCGTCCGGAGGGGCTCGGCTAGCATGCGGAGCATCATGCGTTTCGGGCTGCTTCTTCTTAGCTGCCGCGGCGAGGGCCTGTAGTCCAGGTCGACTCCCTCCCCGCGGAGCTTCGCGTTGCGTCGTCGGCCGTCCTTCCGGACATCCTGAGGAGCCCCGCAGACATGGCGAACCGCCAGCAGCCCAGCACCATGCCGATCCACAAGTACGGCCGCTACGAGCAGGTCGACCTCCCCGACCGGACCTGGCCCCGGCAGCGTGTCACCACCGCTCCCCGCTGGCTCTCCACCGACCTGCGCGACGGCAACCAGGCCCTGATCGACCCGATGTCGCCCGAGCGCAAGCGCCGGATGTTCGACCAGCTGGTCGCGATGGGCTACAAGGAGATCGAGGTCGGCTTCCCCGCCTCCGGCCAGACCGACTTCGACTTCGTGCGCTCCATCGTCGAGGAGCCCGGGGCGATCCCCGACGACGTCACCATCTCCGTGCTGACCCAGGCCCGCGAGGACCTGATCGAGCGGACCGTGGAGTCCCTGAAGGGCGCCAGGCGGGCCACCGTCCACCTCTACAACGCCACCGCCCCGGTCTTCCGCCGGGTCGTCTTCCGCGGCTCCAGGGACGACATCAAGCAGATCGCCGTCGACGGCACGCGCCTGGTCATGGAGTACGCCGAGAAGCTGCTGGACCCCGAAACCGAGTTCGGCTACCAGTACAGCCCGGAGATCTTCACCGACACCGAGCTGGACTTCGCGCTGGAGGTCTGCGAGGCGGTGATGGACGTCTACCAGCCCGGCCCCGGCCGCGAGATCATCCTCAACCTGCCCGCCACCGTGGAGCGTTCGACGCCCTCCACCCACGCGGACCGCTTCGAGTGGATGCACCGCAACCTCTCCCGCCGCGAGCACGTCGTACTGTCGGTCCACCCGCACAACGACCGCGGCACGGCCGTCGCCGCCGCCGAACTGGCGCTCATGGCCGGCGCCGACCGCATCGAGGGCTGCCTGTTCGGGCAGGGCGAGCGCACCGGCAACGTCGACCTGGTCACCCTGGGCATGAACCTCTTCTCCCAGGGCGTCGACCCGCAGATCGACTTCTCCGACATCGACGAGATCCGCCGTACGTGGGAGTACTGCAACCAGATGCAGGTCCACCCGCGCCACCCGTACGTGGGCGACCTGGTCTACACGTCCTTCTCCGGCTCCCACCAGGACGCCATCAAGAAGGGCTTCGACGCGATGGAGGCCGACGCGGCCGCCAGGGGCGTCACCGTCGACGACATCGAGTGGGCCGTCCCGTACCTGCCGATCGACCCCAAGGACGTCGGCCGCTCCTACGAGGCCGTCATCCGCGTCAACTCGCAGTCCGGCAAGGGCGGTATCGCCTACGTCCTGAAGAACGACCACAAGCTGGACCTGCCGCGCCGGATGCAGATCGAGTTCTCCAAGCTCATCCAGGCCAAGACGGACGCCGAGGGCGGCGAGATCACCGGCGCCGACATCTGGTCGGTGTTCCAGGACGAGTACCTGCCGAACCCGCGGAACCCCTGGGGCCGCATCCAGGTCAGGAACGGCCAGTCCACCACGGACACGGACGGCGTGGACACCCTCAAGGTGGAAGCCACCGTCGACGGCGCCGACACCGTCCTGGAGGGCACCGGCAACGGTCCGATCTCGGCCTTCTTCGACGCCCTGGCGAAGGTCGGCATCGACGCCCGCCTGCTGGACTACCAGGAGCACACCATGAGCGAGGGCGCGTCCGCGCAGGCCGCCTCGTACATCGAGTGCGCCATCGACGGCCAGGTGCTGTGGGGCATCGGCATCGACGCCAACACCACGCGCGCGTCGCTGAAGGCGGTCGTCTCCGCCGTCAACCGGGCGGCGCGCTGACCCCGTGCCCGCCGCGGGTCCGCCGGCCCGTGCGTGAGCGCGCCGCCGCGACAGCCGTTCCCGCAGTTCCCCGCCCCCTCCCGGGTGCGGGGAACTGCCGGTTTTCGGCCACCGACCTGTGCAGGTCACGGAAAGGTCTCGTCCTGGGTGCTGACTCCGCGTCCGTGGTGTGGCTAACATCACGCAAGCGCGGCGATGTTGCCGCGTGGTTACGGAGGTGCCACGTGCTGCCAGGACGGGGACGAGACGGCCGTGCCGCCAGGTTCGAACGGATCCTGGGCACCCGCACCGTGTGGTCGGCCGCCGGGGACGGCGAGTTCTTCTGCCCCGGCTGCGGAGGCGACCGCAACTACCAGCGGCTGACCGGCCGGCGCCGTTTCACCCTGCTCGGCGTGCCCGTGCTGCCGCGCGGCGAGACCGGACCCGTGGTGGAGTGCGCCGCCTGCCGGCGCCACTTCGGCACCGACGCCCTCGACCATCCGACCACCACCCGCTTCTCCGCGATGCTCCGCGACGCCGTCCACACGGTCGCCCTCGCGGTGCTGGCCGCGGGCGGCACCTGCGCCCGCCCGGCGCTGGAGACGGCCGCCGCCACGGTGCGTGCGGCCGGCTTCGACGACTGCACGCGGGAGCAGCTCAACGCCCTGGTCGAGGCGCTGGCCGCGGACACCGGCCGGGTCTTCTCCGAGCCGTGCGGCGCCGGGCTGGCGATAGAACTCCACGAGGCCCTGGACCCCCTCGCCCCGCACCTCGCGCCCGCGGGCCGCGAGGCGATCCTCCTCCAGGGCGCCCGTATCGCCCTGGCCGACGGCCCCTACACACCCGCCGAGCGCGACGTCCTCGCCACCGTCGGCGCCGCCCTCACGATCCGCGCCGACGACGTGACCCGCCTGCTCGCGGCGGCGGCCCGCACCCCGTCCTGAGCGGCCGCACCGCCGCGCCGGGACGGTCTCCCCGGCGGATGCCGCCGCGTCCTCTCATACGGCCCGCAGCGTCCTCCGACACGGCCCGCAGCGACCAGGTGCGCCCTCCCGCGCGCGACCTCCCGCACCCGGCACCCGCGGTCGCCCGCGCGCACCCGCGCCGGAACCGGAACCGTCCGCGCACATCCCGCCGGCCCGTCGCACGAGGGCCGGTCGCGGTGGCCGCGGAGCAGGTCACGAATCGAGAAGCGCCGCCCCCGCGCCCCGGCTAGCGTGACGGCATGGACATCAGCATTCACGCCAGTTTCCTTCCCCACGACGACCCGGAGGCGTCCCTCGCCTTCTACCGCGACGCCCTCGGCTTCGAGGTCCGCACCGACGTCGGCCGGGGCGCGATGCGCTGGATCACGGTCGGCCCGCCGGACCAGCCCGGCACCTCCCTCCTCCTCGCGCCGCCCGCCGCCGACCCCGGTGTCACCGACGACGAGCGCCGCGTCATCGCGGAGATGATGGCCAAGGGCACCTACGGCTGGATCCTGCTCGCCACCGCCGACGTCGACGGCACCTTCGAGAAGGTGCAGGCCGCCGGGGGCGAGGTGGTCCAGGAGCCGTCCGACCAGCCGTACGGCATCCGCGACTGCGCCTTCCGCGACCCCGCGGGCAACCTGGTCCGCATCCAGGAGCGCGGCTGACCGCGGCGGGCCGCCGCCCCGACCGCCCCCGGCGGCGCGCACCCGCCGACCCGGCGCGCGTCCCGCCGCACCGGCGACGCAACCCCACCGACCATCCGATGGAGACCACCCACGATGAGCAGGGCCAAGAGCACCGACCCCCGGCCGTCCGAGCCGCACGTCGCCGACCGCCACGACCTGATCCGTGTGCACGGCGCCCGGGAGAACAACCTCAAGGACGTCAGCATCGAGATCCCCAAGCGCCGGCTGACGGTGTTCACCGGGGTCTCCGGGTCGGGCAAGAGCTCCCTGGTGTTCGACACGATCGCCGCCGAGTCGCAGCGGCTGATCAACGAGACCTACAGCGCCTTCCTCCAGGGCTTCATGCCGAACCTGGCGCGCCCCGAGGTCGACGTCCTCGACGGGCTGACCACCGCCATCACCGTCGACCAGCAGCGCATGGGCTCCGACCCGCGCTCCACCGTCGGCACCGCCACCGACGCCAACGCCATGCTGCGCATCCTCTTCAGCCGGCTCGGCACACCGCACATCGGCCCGCCCGCCGCGTACTCCTTCAACGTCGCCTCGGTCTCCGCGCAGGGCGGCTTCACCGTCGACCGCGGAGCCGACAGGACGAGGACCGAGAAGGTCAGCTTCAGCCGCACCGGCGGCATGTGCACCCGCTGCGAGGGCCGCGGCTCGGTCTCCGACATCGACCTCACCCAGCTCTACGACGACTCCAAGTCGCTCTCCGAGGACCCCTTCACCATCCCCACCTACACCGGTGACGGCTGGGTCGTGCGGGTCATCGCCGAGTCGGGCTTCTTCGACAGGGAGAAGCCGATCGCGAAGTACACCGAGAGGGAGCGGTACGACTTCCTCCACCGCGAGCCGACCAAGGTGAAGGTCAACGGGGTCAACCTCACCTACGAGGGCCTGATCCCCAAGCTCCAGAAGACCTTCCTGGCCAAGGACCGCGAGTCGATGCAGCCGCACATCCGGGCCTTCGTCGACCGGGCGGTCACCTTCGCCCGCTGCCCCGACTGCGACGGCACCCGGCTCAGCGAGGCCGCCCGCTCCTCCACGATCGGCGGCGTCAGCATCGCCGACGCCTGCGCCATGGAGATCCGCGACCTCGCCGAGTGGGTCCGCGCGCTCAGGGAGCCGTCGGTGGCGCCGCTGCTGGCGAAGCTCCGGCACTCCCTGGACTCGTTCGTGGAGATCGGCCTCGGCTACCTCTCCCTCGACCGGGCCTCGGGCACCCTGTCCGGCGGCGAGGCGCAGCGCACCAAGATGATCCGCCACCTCGGCTCCTCGCTCACCGACGTCACCTACGTCTTCGACGAGCCCACCATCGGGCTGCACCCGCACGACATCCAGCGGATGAACAACCTGCTGCTGCGCCTGCGGGACAAGGGCAACACCGTGCTCGTCGTGGAGCACAAGCCGGAGACCATCGCCATCGCCGACCACGTCGTCGACCTCGGCCCCGGCGCCGGCACCGCGGGCGGCACCGTCTGCTTCGAGGGCACCCTCGACGGCCTGCGGGCCAGCGGCACCGTCACCGGCCGCCATCTCGACGACCGGGCGGTGCTCAAGGACACCGTGCGCGAACCCACCGGCAGCCTGGAGATCCGGGGCGCGCGCGCGAACAACCTCCAGGACGTCGACGTGGACATCCCGCTCGGTGTGCTGTGCGTCGTCACGGGCGTCGCGGGCTCCGGCAAGAGCTCCCTCGTGCACGGCTCCGTGCCCGCCCCCGAGGGCGTCGTCTCGGTGGACCAGACCCCGATCCGCGGCTCGCGGCGCAGCAATCCGGCCACGTACACCGGACTGCTGGAGCCCGTCCGCAAGGCGTTCGCCAAGGCCAACGGCGTCAAGCCCGCCCTGTTCAGCGCCAACTCCGAGGGCGCCTGCCCGACCTGCAACGGCGCCGGCGTCGTCTACACCGATCTGGCCATCATGCAGAGCGTCGCCACCACCTGCGAGGACTGCGAGGGCAGGCGCTTCGACGCGTCCGTGCTGGAGTACCGCCTCGGCGGGCGCGACATCAGCGAGGTGCTCGCGATGTCGGTCACCGAGGCCGAGGAGTTCCTGCGCGAGGGCGGCGGCCGGGTCCCGGCCGCGCACCGGATCGTCGGGCGGATGGCGGACGTCGGCCTCGGCTACCTCACCCTCGGCCAGCCGCTGACCACGCTCTCCGGCGGTGAGCGGCAGCGGCTGAAGCTGGCCGTGCACATGGCGGACAAGGGCGGGGTGTACGTCCTGGACGAGCCGACGACGGGTCTGCACCTGGCCGACGTCGAGCAGTTGCTCGGCCTGCTGGACCGGCTCGTGGACTCCGGGAAGTCGGTCATCGTCATCGAGCACCACCAGGCCGTGATGGCGCACGCCGACTGGATCATCGACCTCGGCCCCGGCGCCGGGCACGACGGCGGCCGGATCGTCTTCGAGGGCACCCCCGCCGACCTCGTCGCCCGGCGCTCCACCCTCACCGGTGAGCACCTCGCGGCCTACGTCGGAGGCTGACGCCGATGTGCCTGACCACATCGCCGGAGTCGGCCCTGCTCCGGTCGCGCTCCCGCCCGCCGCGGCGGTGGACGGGCCCGGCGGCGGCCGGGGAGGATGAGGGGGTGCGCACCCACCCCGCCACCCCCGAGGACCAGCGGCTGCGGACCCTGGTCGCGCTGCGCCGCGTCCGCGACCGGATGGACCGCGAGTACGCGCAGCCGCTGGACGTCGAGGCGCTCGCGCGCGGCGTGCACATGTCGGCCGGCCACCTCAGCCGCGCGTTCCGCGCCGCCTACGGCGAGTCGCCCTACGGCTATCTGATGACCCGGCGCATCGAGCGCGCGATGGCCCTGCTGCGCCGGGGCGACCTCGGCGTCACCGAGGTGTGCTTCGCCGTCGGCTGCTCGTCGCTGGGCACCTTCAGCACCCGCTTCGCCGAACTGGTCGGCATGTCGCCGAGCGCCTACCGGCGGCAGGTGACGGACGCGGCGGCGGGCCTGCCGTCGTGCGTGGCGAAGCAGGTGACCCGGCCGCTGAGGAACCGCGAGGCGCCGTTCGGCCTGGCCGCCGCGGTCAACGGCGCGGCCCCGCCCGGCGCCCGGCGGTCCGCGTGAGGTCGGGCGCCCCCCGGCGGGCCCTGGAGCGGGACCGGCCCCGGTGTGCTGCGGCTGCCGTCCGGAC
>NZ_AGBF01000223.1 GCF_000225525.1 Streptomyces zinciresistens K42
GCAGGTCGCCGGCAAGGAGCTGATGCTGAAGATCCTGTATCCGCCCCTTGAACTCTTCCACCGCTACCAGCGGCAAGAAGCCGAACAGTTCAATGCGGCACTGGTCGACGCCATCACCCGGCACAAAGAGTATTGGACCGCCGACGACGCACGTTCCCTGAGTGGCGAAGGTCTGGTCGCCCTCGGTCCACTCGCCCTCGCCTGCATGGCTTATGACGCGGGTATGCCGATCGAGGTCGAGTCCGAGTACCTGCCCAAGGCGCTTCTGCAGCGCGCCTGGGTCGGCGAGTTCGAGACGTGATCCACGTTCTCCGCGAGACAGGCGGCCGAAGACCGTGACAGCTCAGGACTACGACAGTCAACTCCTCGAGTCGGTCTCCGTCCGCCGCCGCCGTCTCCGCGACGCCGTGCTGTTCGGTGCCCAGCGCCGGCGGCGTTCCTCCGACGAGAGGCTGGGGAAGCTGATCGCCGGCGTGGTGATCGCGGCGGTGGTGTGCGCGGCGTGCGTGGGGTGGTCGTTCGTGTCGCAGCGGGTCATCGGGCAGAACCCGTACGGGACTTCGGTGCCGTCGCCCCCACCGTCCGGACCGCTGTCGCCTTCGCCCTCGCCCCCTTTGACCTCTTCCGCCCGGTGATAGGTTCGAACGCGTGATACCCACGGGGACTTCGAGCCGTTCAGCGACCGGTCGGCGTACGGCGCTCAGCCGGGTCACCCTGGTCGGCGAGCGGCGCCGGGTCGACCTCGTACTGCCCTCGCTGGAGCCGGTCGGGGTTCTTCTGCCGGAGATCATGCGGTTGCTGGACGACCGTGTGGGCGCGCGCCCCGAGTTGCGGCACCTGGTCACCGCGGACGGCTCCGCGCTGGCGCCCGACGCTTCGCTGGAGTCGGCGGCCGTGCCCGACGGAGCCGTGTTGCGGCTCGTGCGCGCGCAGGACGCGCCGTCCGCTCCTGTCGTGCACGACGTGAGCGACGAGGTCGCCGACGATCTGGACGTACGGGCGTGGCGGTGGCGTCCTGTGGTGCGCAGGGTTGTCGCCGGGCTCGCCACCCTGTGCTGGGCGATCGTCACCGGCATCGTGGCACGCCGGGAGTTCGAACTGTCGGCGGTCGGTACCGGGCTCCTTGCTGTGGCGGGCGCGGGTGCGCTCGCCGGGGTGCTGTGCGGGCGCACCCGGCGGCAAGGGCTCGCCACCACGTTGATCGTCACCTCCGGTGCTCTGGCTGTGCTCGGTGCCTGGACCTGCGCCGACGCCTACGACTGGTCCGGCGCGCTGCGGCTCGCGGGTCTCGCCGTGCCGCTGGCGGTCGCGTTGTCGCTCGCCGGGTGGTTCACCCCGCTGGGGCGCGGGGCGCTGATCGGGGCCGGGGCGGTCGTCGGGTGCCTGGTGCTGTGGGAAGCGGCCATCGCTCTCCAGGGCGGCGCCGGGAGCACGGCCGGGCAGGTCCGGGCCGGCGCCCTGCTCGCTGTCGGCTGCGTCGTCGCCCTGGGCGTACTGCCGCGCCTGGCGCTGATGGCGTCGGGGCTGAGCGGACTGGACGACCGCCGTACGGGGGGAGCGTCGGTGAGCCGGTACCAGGTGGCCACCGCGCTCACGGCCACCCATCGCGGGCTGGCGATCGCGACCGTCGTGCTGGCCTCCTGCGCGGCAGCCGCCGGGATCATGGTGCTGCGCTCGGTGTCGGTGTGGACGGTGCTGCTCGCTGTCGTGGTCGTGGTGGCGCTCGGACTGCGGGCGCGTGCGTTTCCGCTCGTCGCCGAGGTCGTGGTGCTGCTGGTGGCCGCGAGCGTCGTCGCGGTGCGGCTCGCCGTGCTGTGGCTGGAGCACACCGGCGCGGTCGGTCCGGTCGTCGTACTGGCCCTGATCACGGCCGTCCCCCTCGTGGTGCTGGGCGTGGAGCCCGCCGAACACGTGCGCGTGCGGCTGCGGCGCATCGGCGACGCCCTGGAGTCGGCCGCCGTGATTGCCATGCTGCCGCTGGCCATCGGCGTGTTCGGGGTGTACGGGCGGCTGCTCGGCACCTTCGCGTGAGGACACGGAGATGGGCATGACCGCGGGAGGAGACTGGCAGCACGACCTGCTGCGGAAACTGGCCGGCGACGGCTCCGGCGGCGCCCCGACCTCCTCTCCTCCCGCCGGACCCGACGGCGTCCCCGCCTCCCCCGCACAGCCGGAGACGGGCCCCGCAGCGGTTCCCGACCCGCCCCCCGCCGCCCCTCCCGCCCCCCGCCAGGTGCACGACCCTCAGGCGTCTGCCCGGACCCCCGAGTCGCTCCCCACCGTCGACCCCCGTCTCGCCATTGCCCTGGGGCGCCCCCAGCACGGTGACTCGGTCGCTCGTCGCACCGGACGCACGCTGCGGCAGCTCACCGCCTCCGCCGGGCAGGAGGTCGCCGAACAGACCCGGGCTGCCCAGGAGTTGCAGCAGCCGGTGACGACCGGCCGGGTGATCGCGGTGACCTCGATCCGCGGTGGCGTCGGCAAGTCGACGGTGTCCGCGCTGCTGGCCCGTACCTTCAACCACTACCGGCACGACCCGGTGCTCGCCCTGGAGGCCGACGCGGCCCTCGGGACGCTCCCGGTGCGGCTGGGCGCGGACACGGTGCGCTGGTGCTGCGCCGACCTGGCCCGGATCCTGACCCCTGCCCTGCGGCTGACCGATGTCACCGGCTACCTGGTGCCGGTGGCCGACGGCGGCTGGCTGCTGCCCGCGGGCCAGGGTCGGGTCGGCGCCCCGCTGGACGTGCGCACCTACCTGACGGTGACGACGGCCCTGCGCCGCTATTTCGCGGTGACGGTGGTGGACTGCGAGACCCTGCCCGGTGAGGTGGCGCGTGCGGCGATGGACACCGCCCACACCCGGGTGGTGGTCGCGCCGATGACCGCCGAGGGCGTGCACGGCACCCGGCAGGTCCTGGACTGGCTCGGCCGGTTGCCGCACTCCGCCCTGGACACCACCGTCGTCGCCCTCAGCGCCGCCTCACCCGACACCACGCTGGATGTGAAGGCGGGGGTCGCACACCTGCGCGAGCCCGGCGTCCCTGTGATCCCGCTGCCCTACGACCGCCATCTCGCCCAAGGAGGCCCCATCCACACCGCCATGCTGGGCCGAGCCACCCGCGACGCGGCCGTCCGCCTGGCGGCCGAGGCGATACGGCGGGCGGTGCGCGGCCGGTGACCCGGCAGATCATCCACCGGCCCGCACGCTCCACCCGCCCGCTCGCCGCCCCCGAGCCCCGCACCGTCGAGGCGCCGCCGAACCTGCCCGAGGGCAGGATCGGCAACGCGGCAACGGCACTGCTGCCGGTGGCCGGTGTCCTGAGCTCCGTGGTGCTGATGACCGTCGTGCGCAACAGCCGGTTCGCCGCGGTCGGCGCGATCGTCCTGGTCGTCGCCCTGTTCGGGGCGGTGGCACTGTTCCTGTCGCAGCGCGGCAAGGCGCAGCGCACCCGGCGTACCCAGCGCGAACGCTACCTTGAGTATCTGGAGGAGCTGCGCGAGGAGTTGGGCGCGGCGGAGCGGGAGCGGCGGGAGCGGTCCCGGCTGCTCGACCCGCCGCCCGAGGCACTGTACGACCTCGTGCGCGACCCGGCGCGGCTGTGGGAGCGGCGCCGGGCGGACGCCGACTTCCTGCGGGTGCGGGCGGGCACCGGCGACGTACCGGCACAAGGACTGGCCGTCGACCAGAACACCGGCGGGGTGCTCACCCCGCCGGACCCGTTCATGCTCAACGAGGCCCGCGCCCTGCAACACCGCTTCGGCACGACCACCGAGTTCCCGCTCACCGTGCCCCTGGACCGGGCCGGGAACGTCAGCATCGTCGGCGACCGGGAAGGAGTCCTCCGGGTCGCCCGTGCGCTCCTGGTCCAGGCAGCGGTCGCCCACGCACCGGACGATGTCGCCCTCGCCCTCGCCTCGGCCGACGAGGCCGCGTGGGCGTGGGCCAAATGGCTGCCCCACATCCTCGACACACGGACGTACGACGGCCCGGTCGCGACCCGCCGCATCGCCCCCCGCCTCGCGGAGTTGGCCCGGCTGTGCACGCCCGACCTGCGGCAGCGCGCATCGAACGCGGCCGAGGTACGCCGTGGCCTGTCGGGCCGGGGCGCGGACGCGCTGCGGCTGACGTCCCGCATGCTCGTGATCAGCGACACCCACGGTGGTAACGCGGCCGAACTCCCGCGCCCCGACTCGGCGATCGGGCTGCCGGAGATGGGCGTCACCGTGCTGCATCTGCTGGAGCGGCAGGTGCACGAGCCCGACCAGGTCAGTGTGCGTATCACCGTCGACGGTGACCGGGTCGCCGTGGAGGACCTGCGCACGCCCGGGGTCCCGGCCGCCCGCGGCATCTGCGACGCGGTGACCGTCCCCGGTGCCGAGGGCATCGCCCGCATGCTGGCCCCGCTGCGCCTGTCGGCCGAGTCCGCGGCCGAGGGAACGCCGGTCTCCGGCCCGGTCGACTTCCCCGCCCTGCTCGGCATCGACGACCCGGCCCGCCTCGACCTCGACCGCCTGTGGGCACCGCGCGGCGAGCGGGACTTCCTGCGCGTCCCCATCGGCCTGACCGACCGGCACGAGCCGGTGCTGCTGGACCTGAAGGAGTCCTCCCAGCTCGGCATGGGCCCGCACGGCCTGTGCGTGGGCGCCACCGGCTCCGGCAAGAGCGAGCTGCTGCGCACCCTCGTGCTCGCGCTCGCGGCCACCCACTCCCCCGAGGACCTGGCGCTGGTCCTGGTCGACTACAAGGGCGGCGCCACCTTCGCCCCGTTCGCCGAACTCCCGCACGTCGCCGGGGTGATCACCAACCTGGAGAACCAGGCCGGGCTCGTCGAACGCGTCCACTCCAGCCTGGCCGGCGAGGTCAAACGCCGCCAGCAGGTCCTCAAGGACGCCGGGAACGTCGCCGACATCGGTCACTACGCGATGCTGCGCGCCACCGAACGCCCCGACCTGGAGCCCCTCCCCCATCTGTTCGTCGTCATCGACGAGTTCGGCGAACTCATCACCGCCAAACCGGACTTCATCGACCTGTTCCTGTCGATCGGCCGCATCGGCCGCTCCATCGGCGTCCACCTGCTGCTCTCCAGCCAGCGCATCGAGGGCGGCAAGCTCCGGGGCCTGGACACCTACCTCTCCTACCGCCTCGGCCTGCGCACCTTCTCCGCCGACGAGTCCCGCACCGTCCTGGACACCACCGACGCCTTCCACCTGCCCCCGCTGCCCGGGTTCGGCTACCTGAAGGTCGACACCTCCACCTACGAGCGGTTCAAGGCCGGGTACGTCTCCGGCGCCCACCACGGGCCCGCGCTGCGCGAGGAGGGCGGCGACACCCTCCGCGCGCGGCCGTATCCGACGTACAGCACCCCGCACGAGACCGAGGAGGTGGCGGAGCCCGTCGCCACGAAGCGCGAGACCGGGCCGAGCGTGCTGTCCGTCATGGTCGGCCAACTCGCCGCTGCCGCACCGCCGGTACGCCGGATCTGGCTGCCTCCGCTGCCGGACGCCACCACCCTGGACGCCGCAGCGGGCCCGCTGAGGGCCGGCCCGGACGGCCTGCGCCTGGCGCACGGCGGGGAGCCGATGCAGGTGCCGCTGGGCACCGTCGACGACCCGGCCCGCCAGTGGCAGCGGCCGTGGCTCCTGGACCTGACCGTCGCCGGCGGCCATACGGCCGTCATCGGCGGCCCGCAGTCCGGCAAGACGACTCTCCTGCGCACCCTCGTCCTCTCGCTGGCGCTCACCCACACCCCCTACGACGCCGCCGTCTACGGCCTCGACCTGGCCGGCGGCGGCCTGTCCGCCCTCGCCGACCTGCCCCATGTGGGCGGCGTCGCGGGCCGTGCCGACCACGAACGAGCCGCCCGCACCGTCGCCGAGGTGCGCACCATGCTCAGCCGGCGCGAGGAACTGTTCCGCGAGCACGGCATCGACTCCGTCGGCCAACTCCGCCGACTACGGGCCGACGGCCGGCTGCCCGAGCTGGCCGCCACCGACGTCGTACTGCTCGTCGACGGCTTCGGCGCCCTGCGCGACGAGTTCGCCGACCTCGACGACGCGGTGGCCGACCTGCTCAGACGCGGCGGCGGTTACGGCATCCACGTGGTCGCTGGCATGCTGCGCTGGAACGACGTGCGCATCGCCACCCAGTCCATGTTCGGCACCCGCGTCGAGCTGCGCCTGAACGACCCGGCCGACTCCTCCATCGACCGCAAGCTCTCCGAGACCCTCACGGCCGACACTCCCGGCCGGGCGCTGACCGACGGCAAGCTGTTCGCGCACGTCGCCCTGCCCCGTACGGACAGCCGGCCCGCCACCGGCGACCTGGGCCCGGCTCTGGAACGCGCGGCCCGTACCATCCGCGCCGCCTGGCACGGCGAACTCGCCCCGGCTGTACGGGTTCTGCCCACCCGGCTGCCCGCCGCCAAGTTGCCCGCCCCGGCCTCCGAACCGGGGAAGATCCCGCTCGGCGTCGACCAGGACGCCCTCGCCCCGGCCCTCCTCGACCTGTTCGGCACCGACCAGCACCTGCTGATCCTCGGCGACAACGAATGCGGCAAGACCAACCTGCTCAAGCTGATCGCCACCCGGCTGGTCGAGCGGTACGGGGACGAGGAAATCGTCTTCGGCGTCTTCGACCCCCGCCGCGGCCTGCGCGGCACGATCCCCGAGCCGTACCGCGGCGGCTACGCCCACAACGCCAAACTCGCCGCCGCCCTGTCCACCGGCATCGCCACCGAACTGGCCAAGCGCCTGCCGGAAACAGCGGACCCCGACGCGCCGGTCACCGCCGGACCCGCCTTCACCGGGCCGCGGATCGTCATCCTCGTCGACGACTACGACATCCTCGCCGCCGCCAGCCAACAGCCGCTCGCCCCCTTCCTGCCCTACCTTTCCTCGGCCCAGGACATCGGCCTGCACTTCGTCCTCGCCCGCCGCACCGCCGGCGCCTCCCGCGCCCTGTACGAACCCCTGCTGACCGCACTGCGCGAAACCGGCGCCACCGCACTCGTCATGACCGGCGAGCGCGCCGAGGGCCAGCTGTTCCCCGGCCTGTACGCCTCCCCGCAGCCACCCGGCCGCGGCACCCTCGTCCGCCGCGGACGCCCCCACCAGCTGATCCAGACCGCCCTCGCCGAAGAAGCCACCGAAGAGGCTGACGCAGAGTGACGAAGGACGTCATCGCCCTCACCCCGAAGATGCCGGACCTGCCCACCCTGCTCGCGGGCCTCTACGCCGGCGGCCCCGACCTCGGCGTGCACACGACAGCCGACGGCGCGGTCGTCCAGCTCTGTGCCCCCGACGGCCGCCCCCTGGTCTCGGTGGAAGCGCCCCTCCTCGTCCAGGTCCCCGGCGAGACGGCCCGACTGCTCGATCACCCGGTCGGGGAAGGCCCAATGTGGTGGACCGAGGCCCGCGCCTCCTCCGCCGTCGCCGAGGCCGGACGTCTCGCCGGCTCCTTCGCCGGGCGCCTGGCCACCGTCCTCGGGGGCACGGTCTGGCCCCCGGAGGCCGCCACCACGGACGTCGTCCCCCTCACCACCAACGTCTCGGCGATCCCGGTGCCCGCCACCTCGACCCCCGCCGTGGACGTCCTCACCGACTCGACAGCCGTGGTCATCCAGGACCGCCCCGTGGTCGCCATGACCAGCTGGCTCTCCGACGCCCTGCGCACCGCGACCGCCGCCGACCGCGCCCTCCAGATCGTCACGCCGCCGACGGCACGCCTCACCCTGCCCACGCGCACCGCCCTGCACGGCCTGCCCAACCGCTGGGTCGTCCAGGACCCCCAGCACGGCTACTACGACGGCCTCTCCGGCGCCGTACTCCACTGGAAGAACGGCACCTTCACGCCCGTACGCGACGAGGAGGGCGCCGCCTCGACGGCCGAGGCGTTCAAGACAGCCACCGAGACCGGTGAACGCCAGCTTCTCCTCACTCTGCGCACCCGGCACCCCGCGGACGCGGACCTCGTCCTCGGCCACGCCCTGGAGACCGCCTTCCGGCACCTCACCGGTTCCCCACCCGCAGGATGGAGCACCGCCGAACCGGTCAACCTCCCCTGGTCCACACGCCAGTTGACCGACCTGGCCCGCTCCCGGGCACCCCGCCCCACCTGGCTGATCGCCATCGGCCACCCTGATCGCCCCGCCCTCGCCACCATGCGCGTCCTCCGCACGACGGCCGGCGTCGAAGAGGACATCACCCTCGCGCTCGGCCACGGCCGGAACGAAACACCGCCCCTGCACGCCATCGAGGCTCTCGCGGCCGAGCTCGACGCCGAGCACGGCCTCGTCACCCTGCTCACGGCCCTCCGTACCGCCCGCCGCGACCTCACCGTCCCCGCACGCTTCGAACTACCACCGTTCCCCGTCGCGTTCACACTGGGACACGACGAAGCCAGGCGCATCGGCACCGCTCGCGTCGAGCGCCCGGCCCGGAGGCCCATTCCCGTGCGGCTCGGATCGGCGTTCCACTACCGTCTCGGCGACGGTTCGAACGCCGAAGCCTGGATCACGTTCCAGCACCTCACCCAACACCTCAAGCAGCAGGCATGACCGCTCCGACCAAGCGACTTCAGACGTCTGCCGGCGATGCCGCGCAGAAGAACGTCAGGTCCAGCAGTTCTTGCGCGGCAGGTCCGACACCAGCCCCGGCACCAAGCCTCGGATCCGGCGCCGGGGTTCAACCCGCGCGAAGCGGCCCGCGATCCGCTGCATCAGGCCCTCGAATGACTCCTGCCACCGGGCACGGCCTACGCTGTGACCTGCGGCCACCGCATGATCTTCAGTCTTCACACCTTGATGATCAACGGTGGCCCCACCCGTTTTCACAGCACCCTCACCGCAGATCGCGCCAGGAGGACATATGCGACACGGCGAAGTCTGGTGGGTCGAATTCGATGAGCGACGGCCGGTCGTGCTGCTGTCGGGAGACGAGGCGTCCGGGCTCCGGGCGATGCAGGTGGTCGCTCCGACGGGCGTCGACATCAGCGATCTGGGCATCGAAGTGGCCGTGGGCGGCACGGAAGGACTGCCCTTCGAAGGCGTGCTGCGGTTCGCGTTCCCGCGTCCAGGCTTCACCCCGTGCACCTGGCTGACCACCGTGTCCCGGGACGACCTGGTCGAGCGGGCAGGCGTGCTGTCCTCCGTGAAGCTCAGCGAGATCGAGGACGCCCTCCGTGTTGCCGAGCAACCGAAGGAGTGGACCGCGACGGCAGCCGCGAAGCTCAGCGAGATGAAGGATGCCCTCCACCTCGGTGGACCGGAGCAAGCGGGCAAGAGACGGACGCCGCCGATGGTGTGAGCGATCTCGTCCAGATGATCGACGCCGGCCATCTCCGCGGCTTCCCACACCAGCAAGATCACGATCTGCGGCTGGAGTACCGGTGTCTCGCGATCCGGTTCGTGTCACCTGAAGCTCTTTGACTCGTTGGGTACTGCTGAACCTCTCTTCGGAACAGGCCGCGGAATCAGGGACGTTGGCGGCCGACCGGCAACGACCGGCGAGACCCTCGCAAAGGTCGGGCTCGTAGACGCCCTGGTCAGGCCGACAACAACCCAGGCTCCTCCAACGCTGGTGCCATGCTGGAACACTTGAAGATCTAGTAAGAGGAACACACGTGCTCACGCGCATTCCTCGCCATGGCTTCCGCACGGACAACGCGGCCGAGGCCATGGCG
>NZ_AGBF01000222.1 GCF_000225525.1 Streptomyces zinciresistens K42
GATCCCGTATGGGATCGCCTTGCCCAGATCGGCATCGGGAAAGTCGTGGGTGCGAACCCGGACCGGATCGCCTTCGCGACGCCACTCGTGGCCGGCGTTCTTGTAGTTGCCGACCAACTCCTTCTTCTTGGTGTCCACGCTGATCACCGGGTCTCCGGCGGCCTGGAAGTCCTTGGCCTGGTCGTAGATATAGCGGAACTGCGCATCGCGGTCCGGGTGTTGGGCACCTTCGATGGTCTTGGCGTTGCCTTGGAGACTGAAGCCCTCCTCGCGCAGCACGGCCGCCACGGTGTCCGCCGAGACTCGGTGCCCCTGCCGGGTCAGCTCGGCAGCCAATTGCCGGGTCGACTTCGTCGTCCAGCGCAGCGGCGACATCGGGTCCCCGCGTACATCCGGTTCCACCAGGGCCAGCAGCGCGGGCCGAAGGCCCGGATCCAGGTCCACCGCACGCTTGCGGCCCCCACCGGTGCGGCGCACCCGCCCCAACGGCGCCTCGCCGGACTCCAGTTCAGACACCCCGCACGACACGGTGCCCTCCCGGACTCCGGCCGCACGAGCGACGAGCCTGATGCCTCCATGGCCCAGCGACCGTGCTTCTGCTCCTATGGCCAGCCGCCGCTGCCGCTCGTCGAGATGCGGGAACAGCGTCGCAAACTTCGCGGCCAGGGCCGCCTCGATCCCCTCCGGACTCCCCATACCATGGCAACGAGCCTCGGAGCCGGAAGCGACGGCTTGTTTCCCGGCAAGCCCTTTAACTATCCGGCCTTGGGTAAAGCCTGCACCTGACCTGGACGGGAGTGGTCTGCGGATTGCCGAGTACGTGGCCCGCACGTACGGAGCTGAGCTGGTCGCGATGGACGCATCGACGGTTCAAGACGCGGGCCCCGAGCCCTCATCAGTCTCTCTCGGGCTGGCTCCTGGAGCAGGAGAGGAGACCGTGTGGGACGCCTTGAGGGCAGGCGGGCGAGTGGTCTTCCAGGAGCACGATGCTGTACTGCGCCAGGTGCTGGGTCAGCCAGTGAGCCCGCCGGAGGCAGGCAGATGAGTGTTGTCCACCCCAGATCGGCCGGGGACTGATGCCCTACCGACGGAACCGGTGGCGGTCCGCCCGCACCGAGGTGACGCGTACCTCGTTCATCGATGAGCACGACTGGATCACTGCGGACCGCGTCCGACCGGATCGGGGAGGCCCGCCCCAAGCGAGCTGGCCTTCGAAGCTCCGCCCCCTACTAGAAGATCTACCGTTGTGTGGCGTGTTCGCCGTTTTGCGGCCGCTGTGACCCAGGGCGCGCGACGATGAACTGTGATGCCGGGGGAATGAGCCTGCTGAAGGAGGCCGTGGAAAGAATGGTGATCGGCGCTGACCATGTACACGCTGCGGCCACGGTCCGCCGTCGGCAGCGGCAGTTCGTGCCGCCGTCCGAATTGTACCCGGTTGGGACCAGGGTTGACACTGCCCTGGTGGACCAGCTGTTCTACGCGACGGTGGACGAATGCCCTGACCCCCACTGCCGTCCGCTGCTCCTCGACCGCGTCGCACACGATGTGTGGTCGACACGCAAACTGGTCGACTGGGCATGCTTCATCACTTCGGAGACGTACTGCGGGCTTCCCGCGGAGCTCGTGGACGAACAAGCGTCGGCGGATAGTGTTTTCCGTCCCTCGGTCACCTTCCGCCGACTCGCCGCGGAGTACCACAACTCAAAGGCGATCAACTCCATTTACGACGCGTGCACAGCCGCACAGCTCCGGGAAGCGGCGGACACCGCCGTCGCCCTGGTCGACGGACTGCAGGTGTGGGGAGCGGACTTCCTCTACCAGTGACCTCCCTTCCGCCTCGCGGCGTTCAGCCGGTTCTCCCAAGGACCACCTGATGGCCACCGACCCCAGCTCTGTCGCCCCGGACCGCCACCCGCCACCCGCCTCTGGCCGACGCCATCGCGCCCGTCCGCCGTATGCTGCGCTCCGGTCGGCAGGCGGCGGTTCACAGCGGGCTACGCGGCCCAGGAAGCCGGGTTCGCGTGGTCACATGGTGTTCGCGTGCGGCACGGGCAGGACGCTGATCGCCCTGCGGACGGCTGAGGCCCTCGATACCCGGCTTCTGCTGGTGTGGTGCCGTCCCGGGATCTGATCGGCCAGTGGGCCCAGGCCGCCCGTGCGGATGGCCGCCGCGAGCCGCTGATGGCCGTGTCCTCACTCGAGGCACACAAGCATCCCGTGCTGTCCGAGGCAGGGGCGGTGTCCGCGGGTTCGGGGGAGCACCTGGCGTACTGGCTGGCCCGGTGTGCCAAGAAGAACGAGCCGGCGACCGTGTTCGTGACCCCCGACTCGCTCCCGCGGATCGAGGAGGTCCAGCACTCCGTCTTCCCGGCTGCGGTCTTCGATCTCGCGATCGTGGATGAGGCACACCACACCGCGGGCGGCTGGGACAAGGATTGGCCGGTGATCCACGACTCCTCCCGGATCCGCACCAAGCGCCGCTTGTATCTGACCGCGACGCCGTATGAGTGGGAGGCGCCGCTGGCCGAGGCCCCGGATGCCCGCCCACGCCCGAAACGGACCTCGTACCGGCCTGGGAGTCCCCGTCCCTGATCGCCTGCCCCAGGCAGCCAGGCTGTAACGGCCACTCAACCTTCGCTGCGAGAGATCAGTCTGCCGGGCCCCTGGAACGCCATTCCTGAAATGCACGCCATATGTACGCTGTTCGTACGTTGAATGTGCGTGATCTGTGCGGTTCATGGGGTAGGCTCCCGGTCGGGAGGTGCTCCATGTCCGAGTTGTTCGACGCGGTCGATGCGCTGCTCGCGTCCCGCGCCGTCCTTCCGCCGCCGGCGGAGCGGAAGAGGTTGCGTGCCGCGCACGGTCTGACGATCGACGAGGTGGCCACCGCGCTGAAGGTGCGCCGGGCCACGGTCAGTGGCTGGGAGTCCGGCAAGACCGAGCCCCGCCCGCCGGAGCGCGACGCGTATGCGCGGCTTCTCGACGGGCTCGCGAAGCTCTACCCCGCCACGGCCAACACCGGTGCGGCGGAGCAGGACGCGGCGGTACCGGCGATGTTCGCCGGCCCCGTGGCCCCCATGCCGGAAGCTCGGGCTCTGCCCACAGACCCGGCCCGCGGGGCTGCGGCCATGACGACGGCTGAGAACACCCAGACCCCTGCCCCCACCGCCGCTCCGGCGACCGCATTCCGTCCGGTGCGCACCGCCGGGCCGGCGTCGACGTCGCGCCGTCCGGGCGCGCGGAAGGCGGCCCCGGCCGGGACCCCGGCGGGCGAGAGTGACCCGCGGTTCGAGAACGGTCCGCTGGCGGTCGTGGATGTCGAGGACGGGAAGGTGCTGGCGTTCTGCGTCGGGGGCCTGGTCCTTCACGTGCCCGCCAAGTCCCTGCCGTCCCTGGTGGACTGGGCGCTCAAGGAGGCGAAGCTCGGGGCGCCGAAGCTGTCCGGGCCGGGCAAGGACGGCGACCCGCTGCTTGTGCTCACCGAGGCCGTGCTGGAGCGCTACGGCCTCCCGGCCACGCTCACGGAGCAGGAGCGGCTCGCCGGGCGGATCCCGGAGGGCCACAAGGTCATCAAGCAGCTGGTCCGCGCGGAGTGGAAGCTGACGAAGAGGGGCTTCGGGCCGTGGGCGCGGATCTACCGCCCCGCGCAGGGCTCGGAGCGGGCCTGCGTGCAGTTGTGCATCCCCTCCTGGAACGCGCTCGACACCCGGCACTGGGGTGAGGCCGGGCAGCTCCCGTCGGCGGAACTCGCCCAGATGTTGGGCGTGTACGCCTCCAGGGTGATGACGCCGCGCGGATCGACCGCCGTGACCGGCCTGGAGCTGATGACCGCGCTGCACCCGCCGACCCGGGCCTCCGCGCCGGATGCCGACGGCAGGCGGCACTCCGAGCACAACCCCGGGTCGCTGGGCAAGGACCCGGTGGACTGCGCGCCGTGCGAGGCGCCCGACGGGCACCCGCTCCTGGTGGACCTGCCTCGCTTCCACGTGCGCGGTCCGGCGGAGAAGCTGTTCGAGGAGGCGTACGACTGGGCGCGGCCGATGACGGATGCCGAGTGCACTCTGCGGCACATGGTCGGCATCGACGTGAACCTCGCGTTTGGAGCGGGCGCCAACGGCCTGATCGTCGGCCTCGGCGCGCCCACCCATGTCAAGGACCCGGTCTTCGACCCAAAGCTGCCCGGCTCGTGGCTGGTGGACCTGTCCCACGTCGACCTGTCCCGGGTGAAGGTCGCCAAGGACACGTGGGCGGATCTGGACGCGAGTCTGCTGCCCAGCCCGTTCACCCCGAAGGGCGACCGTCCCGAGTGCCCGGCCTGGTACGCGACGCCGACCGTGGCGTACGCGGTGGAGCTCGGCTACGACGTCGCGCCGATCGAGGCATACGTCCGGTACGACAACGGCCGCTACCTGGACGGCTGGTACCAGCGGCTGCGTGACGCCTACCTGGCCACGATGGCCGACCTCGGCGTCGACGCCGACCTGTCGCCGGAGGACTTCCTCGCGGCGATGGACGGCTACAAGAACCGAGACCTTCACCTGGGACTCGTCGTCTCAGCCATCAAGGCGACGGTCAAGGGCGGCCTGGGGAAGCTGCGCGAGCGGCCCCGGGGTGAGGGCTGGCGGCCCGGCGAGCCGTGGCGCGCCCTGTCCCGGCCGACCTGGCGGCCGGACATCCGCGCGGCGGTCATCTCCCGCACCCGGATCAACCTGCACCGCAAGATCGTCAAGCACGCGGCGTTCACCGGCCAGTACCCGATCGCGATCCTCTCCGACTGCGTCGTCTACGCCTCCAACGGGCCGAGCCCGCTGGACTTCCTGCCCTACCGGGAGGGCAAGCCGCTGCCCGGCGGCTTCAAGCTCGGCGTCAACCCCGGCCTGGTCAAGCACGAGGGCACCCAGTCCGTCCTGTGGGGCGAGGAGGTCCGCGAGCGGTTCAACGCCCCGGAGCTCAACCTCGCTCGGTACATCAAGGACGGCACCGTCACCGACGTCGACAACGGAGAGTAGGAGATGGTGACGATGAGCCTGTTCGGGGACGGCCTGGACGCCGCGGTACAGAAGGCGTTCACCCGTCCGGCGCCCAAGAGCGCGCCCGCGCAGATGCGGTACCTGGTCAAGCAGCTCAAGGGCACGAAGGCGGCGGCCCAGATGCTGCGGATCTCTCAGCGCACCGTCGAGCGGTACGTGAAGGACCAGATCAAAAAGCCCCGCCCCGACCTCGCCACGCGCCTGGAGCGCGAGGTGAAGGCCCGGTGGCAGCCGCAGATCAGGGCCAAGGCCCGGCAGAAGGCGGCGACGACGGGCGGCATCGTCATCGACACCCGGGCCCGCATGGGCTACACCGCGCCGATCGGGTCGACGGACCAGGACCGCATCCGGCACCTGACCGTCGCCCTGCCCCCGCAGCACGCCGCACGCCTCTTCGAGGCCCAGGAGGCCGGCGCCAGCGAACGCGAGCTCCAGGAGATCGCTGCCGAAGCGCTCAAGGAGGTGTACTTCCAGGACAACGGGCGCCGCGCCGGCAGCCTGGAGGAGGTCCGTTTTACGGACATCGAGCACCTGGAGTTCGGGCTCTAGCAACCGCGCCCAACGGCAGACGGCTCCCGCTGGTGTGGTCGGGTAGCCGGAGACCATTGCTTATCTCCGGCTACCCGACCACAGCTGGGCACCGCTGCTGCAGGTCGTCCCCGCGTTCCGACAGCGCCCTGAGCGAGACCGTCGGCCGCATCTCCTGCTCGACACCGGGCCTGTGGCCTACCTGCCCGAACTGGAGCGCTGACCGCACAAGAGCCAGGGCCTGACTCCCCGGGGTCTCTCCACACTTCGCGTGTCCGGACGGTTCAAACGATCAGCCGGAGACGGTGTCAGGCCCATTCCACGCCGAGATCCCGCAGCGCGGCCAGCTGTTCCGCGGTGAGCTTGTCGCGCCTCGACTTGGTGTTCGAGACCCACACGCCCAGTTTCACGATCACCGGCTCCGCCTTGCCCTCGACGGTGATCTGTTCGCCGTGGGCGCGGGGCACCGGCCGGTGGGCGCCTTCCCGCTCCACCCACTGCGCCATGGCTGCCAGGCCGCGCTGGAACGCCTGCTGCGCCTTGCTCGGCCCCTTCGCTGCACGCGGCGCTGCGGGGGCGGGAGACGACGGCTCATCGGGCGTCACGCCCAGCCGGGTGAGGCGCTCTTGTTGCTCGGGCAGGAGCCTTGCCCAGGTGCCCGGCTGTTTCTGCTGCTTCAGCCACTTCCCCAGGTCGTCGCCGTCCATCAGTACGCCGGGCTGGATGTCGGGGAGGTGCCCGTCGGCGTCGGCGAGGTCTGCGAGGACGCGGTGGTGGCGTTGCCAGTCCAGCGGCCATGGGCAGTCCCAGTCCGGGTCGATCTCGGTCAGCTGCGCCGCACGTACGGCGGCCCGCTCCGGGTCCTTGCCCAGGCCGTTCTTCGCGCCCTTGCGCCGGAGGTTGGTCATGTGCTGTCCGACGGGCACCATCGCCTGGCCCTCGCCCCACACTGCGTCCTGTCTTGGCGCGAGGTGTCCGGTGGCGCGGTGGTGGGAGCGGAGCGCGGCGAGCTTGGTCTCCCAGGCTTCCTCGCCCGGCTCCCACACCATCCCGGCTTCCGGCAGGTCGAGGAGCTCCTTGCGGTGGGGGTCGAGCTCACCGGCGCGCAGCGCTTTTCGCTGTTGGTGGACCCATCTGCCCAGGGGGAAGTCCGGCGTCGCGCCCACTGTCGCCTCGGTGTCGTAGGGGACGGTGTGCAGGCCGGTGATCTCGTTCTCCTTCCGCCAGCGGATGAGGGCTTGGTAGCCCTCGAGCCAGACCAAGGACTCGGGCCGGATGACGCGGCAGCGGGTCAGAGCGGCGATGTCGGCGGCGTCGCGGGGGCGGGCGAAGTTGACCACGACCTGGGTGACGCGCTCGATCTCCCGCTGCGCCTCATCGGTCTCCTCGTCGCCCCCGCCGTTCTCCCCGCCGCCGGTTCCTCCTGCGGGGGCAGGGCGGACGTGGAGGCGCCGGCGTTCGGCGCCGCGGGTCAGGGCACGCGAGGCGAGCTGCTCGACGAGGCGCTCCGAGTGCGAGCGCAGGGCCTGGAGGATGTCGACGAGAGGCTGGTAGCTGGCGGAGGCGACCATGTCCTTGGGGTCCTCCCCGGGCTGCAGGAAGATCGGGATGATGATCCGCGCGACCTTCGTGCTGCCGTCCGGATTCGGGCGCAGCGCCCGCCCGATGTTCTGGACGATGTCGACCTGGGAGCTGCGCGAGCCGACGATGCACACCGCTTCCACACCGCGCAGTCCGGTGATGTCGACGCCGACGCCGAGGGCGCGTACGGAGGCGAGGAACGCGCGATGGACCCGCCGGTTGTCGGCGTTGATGCCGCCTGCGAACTGGCGGATGAGCTCGCGCCGGTGGGCGATGGGGTGGTCGCCGCACAGCCAGCCGGCCCACACTCGGTCCGGGGGCACGTGGCGTCCGTCCTCGAGCTCGTACAGCGCGGCGTCGATGGAGGAGGCGGGCAGCTCCTCCGCGTGAGCGAGAGCAGCCTCGGACGCCTCGGTGGCGTAGAGCTCGGCCGCCGTACGCGGCATCTGCTCCGCGAACGCCTCGGCTTCCTCGACCCGCTGATGGAAGGTCATGACGGTGTGCAGGTTCATCTGCGCCGCGTGCTCCAGCAGCGCGGCCTGGAGCAGCGCGAGCCGCCGGCCGCGCAGAGCATCCTCGGACAGACCCAGGATCGGGTCAGGGTCCCGGATCTCGAGCACGTCGATCTCGAACCCGGCGAGGATCGCCCGCTCGATGGCTTCCGCCAGTCCGAGGTCGAAGATCCTGTTGCCGTAAGTGACGCTGTCGTCCTCCATCGAGGCGATCACCAACTCCTCCCCATCCCGCCCCCGCTGTGGCCGGGGCGCGGCCAGGATCCGCGGGGTAGCGGTCAGGTAGAACCGGAAGGCAACCGGAATCCGGGACTGGTCGTGGATCGCAGCCCAGGGCCGGCCCATGTCCCCGGCCGTCATGTGCGCCTCGTCCAGGACCGCCAGGTCGAACGGGGCCATCCGCTGCCCGTACAGCCGCTCCCCGCCCGCCAGCGCCGCCTCCAGCGGCCCCCGGACCTTCCGGCGGCCGGTGATGTCGGTGGGATCCTCGCGGTCCACCAGGGACGCGTACGTGGCGAACACGACCACCGGCCCGGACCCCGCCCACAGCGCGAGCTGGATGGCGTTGGTGGTGGTGCGCACCCCAAGCTGCTCCAGGACCTCGTCCTTGTCCACCCTGCAGACGGCGACCATCGGCGCGCGGTGTCCGACCCGGCGCCAGGACTGGGCGCTCTGCACGATCAGGTCCAGGGTGGGCACCATGACGAGGATCCGCCCGTCCGGGAAGCACTCCAGCGCGCTCGCGGCGGCCATGATCGTCTTTCCGGATCCGGTCGCCGACACCCCCGTGGCACGGGCCCCCTCCGGAAGCACAGGTGATCTTGCGGGGAATCCGACCCAGTTTCGGAAGCTCGACTTTTGGTCTACTTGGTGTTCCTTGAGTGGAATCACAGACATTTACTTTGCCCTCCCGATGCCCATTTCCTGGTGGTGCCTCAGATGGCCTTGTGCAGATGTGCGTAGGCGGAGTCGTCCCAGATCGACGCGTCTGTGAGATGCTGGCCGCCGGGCTTTTCCGTCCATGAAGGACGGCTTGTCGTCCGGGTCGTAGTGCCCGGTCTTGCGCGTGCAGAAGATGACGTCCCCACTGGACACCTCCGCCGCCCGCGCCGCGCACAGACCTCCGGCCTCGCCCAGCTCCTCTGGCACCCGCCGCCACTGCGTGGTGTTCGGGTGCGTGCGCGGCAGCACGGTCTCCCGGACGAACCTCTCCAGCCACACCAGGCCAACCCGCTCACGCTGTCTCACGTACGCGATGTGTACGGCCAGTTCAGCCGCTCCGGCAGATTGACCGCCGCGGCCATGACCAGTCCCGATCCGCGATGCCACCAGGGCCTCGCTCACGGCCGTCACGCCTTCGTCCCATCCGTCCGCGAACAGCGGGCCCCGAGAGGCCGGCGCCATGCCGTCCAGCTCCACGACCTCGTACTGCGCTCCGGCCTCCAGCGCGGCCATCAGGTCGTCCGCCTCGCTTGCGGGCATCTCTGCGCCTCCAGGAGCGCGAACAGCTTCAACTGCGCGTTCACGCCCGCTGTCTGGTACTGCGTCACCCGACGCACCGAATCCGGACTCGAACGGGATCGAGTCCGGTAGATTCGTGATGATCGGTCATCTGCGGCCGTTCCTCTCGGAATTCCGGGAAGGTTCCCGGGTGGTTGGGGGGTGTCCCATGTTTCCGCCAACGGTACATGCTGCATCAACTTGATGCACGCGGTACACTGGAACCCACACGAACGAGCGCCCCCACCCCTTGTAGCCAGCCCGGCCCGCGGCAGCGGGCCCCAAGGTTCTGGAGGCGCAGCCGACAGGCCGTCAGGCGGGGGAGCGCAGCGGACCCAGCCCAGGAGTGTGGAGCACTCCTCAACTCCCATACTGAAGACCCCACTAGCTGCACCCGACACCCAGCCAGCCACGGCCGCGCGCTGCGCGGCCAGCCGGGCGCGCAGCGGCCGGCTCCACCGGTCCCTGGAGCGCAGCGGAAGGGACGCCCTCGCATCGCGAGGGCCAGCGGGAGCGCAGCGACCGCCCCGCTTGCATATCGCGCAGCGATATGGTACCCG
>NZ_AGBF01000221.1 GCF_000225525.1 Streptomyces zinciresistens K42
GCGTTCACCGCGTTCGAGGCGTGGCGTGCGGCGCTCGGTATCGGCCCGGGCGCGGTCGGCTTCCACGTGCAGTGCGGCAGCCGTACCGGGGTGCTGGAAGCGCGGACCAGGTACGGCGGCGCGGACATCGAGCTGATCGCCTACTCGCAGGTTCCTGCCGGGGCGGGGGTGGCGTGATGGCGCGCCCGACCGCTCTGCCGGCCGTCGCCGTGACGGCGGTGTCCCTGGTTCTCACTCTGGCCGTGGTCGTGATGTGGCTGGGCGCGGCGATGCCGTGGCCGGTCGCGCTCGTGGTCGGTCTGGGCATCGACGGGGGGTGGCTGGCCACCCTCGCCTACGAACGGCGCCTTGCCGCGCAGGGCGACCACTCCACCGCGGTGACCGTGGTGGGCTGGTCGTTCGGTCTGGTCGCCACGGGCGTTCTGGTCGCGCACGCGCTCACCGTCGAGGCGGACACGGGTGCGTGGCTGGCCGTGTCGTGGCTGCCCCTGGCCGCGAAGGCCCTGTGGCTGGTCCACGGGATGTGGGAGCGGACCGCGCTCACCCCGTCCGCGCTGGGTGCCATCCGCGGTATTCAGCAGGATGCCCGCGACACCGCGGCCGTGGCGCGTGCCCGCCTGCGGGCCGAAGCGGTGACCGAGGAGACGCGGCTGACGGCCGTGACGGTGGCCGGGGCGCGCGTCGCACGCGTCCAGGCACGGACCGCCGCCACCCTCGCGGGGGCGTGGTCGACGCTGGAGGACGCCCGGCAGGGCGAGGGCACGGGCAGGGCGCTGACCAGCGTGACGACCCCCGTCACGCCCGGTGTGACGCCGGGCGTCACGCCCCGGTGGGAACTTCCGGTCTGGGGACCCGTCGAGCCGGTGTCCGCGCTCGCGCTGGAGTCCGCTCCCGCACTGACGGATGCTCAGCTTGACGAGCTGGTGGAAGAGATCCGCGACAGCCGCACCCCGCCGCTGTCCTACCGGGAGATGGCCACCCGCTTCCGCACTGCCGGCCACGCCGCATCCGAGGTCCGCCTTCGGGCCGCGTGGAAGCGCGTCGTGGCCTGATGGGTGCGCTGCCGGTGTTCCGGTGGCACCTGGCCCCGGACGGCCTGGCCACCCGCCGTCAGCTTCGGGCCGCCGGGCTGCGCCCTGGTGGTCAGGACGTGGCCGCTCAGCTCGAACGCCCCCGCCGGCGGCGGCCCCCGCTGGTCGCCTACCTGTACCGCATCGACCAGGCAAAGCCGGTTCGGCCGATGACCCCGGCGAGGTGGGCGGCACTGGCCCGCGCGAACGCCGCCCGCCGCCGCTGCCCCGAGTGCGGCCGGGATGCCGGCTACGTCATCCCCGCCTCGCTCGGCATGTGCGTGCCCTGCGCCTTTCCCGAGGAACAGCGCGCCGCTTGAACCACCCCGAATCCCGGGTCCGGCCGCCCACCTTCCACAGCAAGCCGGCCGGACCCTGCGACTCCCGAAGGAGTGCGTACATCGTGACGGAGAACCCCACCTTCCCGCCCCCGGACGACCCGGAGAGCACGGACGCTCGGACGGCTGAGGTACTGCCGTTCCCGCTGAAGAAGACCGACCCCACCGCCCCGGCCGACTCGCCCGCCCCGACCGGCGAGGGTGTGGTGAAGCCGGGGGAGTGGGAGGCCGAACTCCCCGACACCGACGACCCGGACGCCGATGGGCTGAGTGACGGGGCGCCGGTCGACCCGCCGCGCGAGGTCTACCCGCCCTCGGTCGCGGAATGGATGGAGGCCAGGGACAAGGCCCGCATGCCGGTCCTGCCGGACTGGGTGAAGCTGCCCGACCAGCGCACCGCGGTGCGCAAGTGGGCGGTGCGGCACTACTCGGCTGTGGTCGGCTACCACGCGGTGCGCCTGCCCTGCATCTACACGCCCAAGGTGCTGTTCTACTCGCCGCGCGGTGCGTGGCGCTGGTCGACCGCGATCGGCCGGTGGGTGTTCGACGCGGAGGGCAGGTCGCTGCGGCTCGCGTCAGTGGCGAACGAGGACGCGGCGGAGTACCTGAAGCTTTCGCGGCAGCGCAACGACCGCGTCCGGCTGCGGGGCATCGTCGCCGCGATCGCTTCCATGGTCGGTCTCGCCGCCGCGCTGACCCTGTACGTCATGGCCCCGTCCTGGCTGCTGCTGCTGGCCATGGCCGCGCTGACGACCACGCTCGGGACGGCCGGGGCGCCGGCGGACCGGCCGCTGATCGACATGGCCAAGGTGACGTTCCGCAAGCGGCGGCTCTCCAGTGACATCGTCATCCGTGCGCACGAGGCGTCCGGGCTGACCACGAAAGACCAGACCATCGCGTTCCCGCGTCCGATCGGCCGGGACGGCGACGGCTGGCGCGTCGTGGTGGATCTGCCGTACGGCAAGACGTTCGAGGACGCGGTGAAGGCACACGCCCGGCTCGCCTCCGGTATGGACATCGCTCCCACTCAGCTCTTCCTGGACAAGGACGAGACGAGCGGGCGGCGGGTGTCGTACTGGATCGCCGACCGTGACCCGCTCGCCGTCCCCTCGGGCAAGTCCCCGCTGCTGGGGGCGACCCGGGTGGACTTCTGGAAGCCGTTCCCGTGGGGCGTGGACGAACGCGGCAACCCGGTCATGGCAACCATGCTGTGGCTGTCGCTGCTGGTCGGCGCCGTCCCGAGGCAGGGCAAGACGTTCTCCGCCCGCACGATCGCCCTCGCCGCCGCGCTGGACCCGTACGTCAGGCTGTACGTGTTCGACGGGAAGGCGTCGCCGGACTGGCGCAAGTTTGCGCTGGTCGCGCACCGCATCGGGTTCGGCATCGTGCCCAAGAACGGGTTCGACCCGGTTCAGCACCTGCTGACCTCGCTGCGCGAGCTGAAGGCGGACGTCGAGGACCGGTACCACCGGTTGTCCGAACTGCCGCTGCACGTCTGCCCGGAGGGCAAGCTCACCCCGGAGATTAGCCGGGACAAGAAGCTGAACATGCCCCTGACGCTGTTCGTGGTGGATGAGGTTCAGGAGTACCTGACCCACCCCGAACACGGCAAGGAGATCCTGTCGCTCATGGTCTACCTCGCCCGGGTCGCCCCCGCGGTCGGCGTGTCCGTGATGACGGCGACGCAGAAACCGGACGACAAGGCGTGCCCCTCCGAGCTGCGTGACCAGCATCAGGCCCGGTTCGCCCTGAGGGTCGGCGCCTACCAGGTCTCCGACACGATCCTCGGTGCCGGGTCCTACAGCGAGGGCTTGGACGCATCCAAGCTGCTCAAGTCCCACAAGGGCGTCGGTCTGCTCAAGGGCATGTCCGACGACTCCGGGATCGTGCGCACCTACCTCGCAGACGGCCGCGACGCCGACCGCATCCTCACCCGCGCCGCCGCCCTGCGCGAGGCGGAGGGGACGCTGTCCGGTGACGCGGTGGGCGAGGTCCCGGCGCCCGAGACCTCCGCGACGATCCTTGACGACGTCGCGTCCGTGCTCGGCAAGGGCGAGGCCAAGGTGTGGTCCGAAACGGTCGTTGACCGGCTTGCCGACCTGCGCCCGGACGTCTACGGGCCGTGGGCGGAGCTGGAGGCCAAGCCCAAGGCGGAAGCGCTCACCGCAGCGCTCAAGCCGTTCGGCATCGGCACCGGGCAGATCAGCCGGCGCATCGACGGCGAACAGGTCAACAAGCGCGGCATCAAGCGCGACGACATCGCCACCGCGATTACGGAGCGCAACAAGAAGCGGGACGCCGGATAGGTCTTACAGCCTGCTACCGGTAGCGGCGGACGTCGCTACCGGTAGCAACCCTGCTAGCGACTAAAACCGCCGCTGATCAGGTCGCTAGCGTCTAGCGGCCCACCTGCGGAAACCCCCGAAAACCCGCCTGAGAGGCCCCTGATGAGCCTTGCTCTGCTCGCTGTCGCCTGCCTGATGCTCGTCACGTTCGGTTACAGCGTCACGTGCTGGCTGAGCCCGTTCGGTGACTGCCGCCGCTGCCACGGCATGGGCCACGGCTTCAAGACCGACCGCAAGGGCCGCACCAAACGCGGCAAGGACTGCCGCCGCTGCGACGCCACCGGCAAGCGCATACGCGTCGGCCGCTGGATCTACAACCGCGCCGCGCGCACCTACCGCGCCGGCACCCGCTGACCCCACCCCGGAGGACCCATGGCCATCACCATCCCGCTCGTTCTGCTGCTCGCCGTCGTCGTCGGCCTGCTGCTGCGCTTCCGCGCGGTCGGGGCCGGGGCGGTGGTCGTCGTCGCCCTGTTCGGCTTCTACCTCGCCAACACCGACGCGGCCGACACCGTCAACCAGCTCGTCACCGCCGTCACCGGCGCCCTGCCCGGCATCGGCCGCTGACCCGAAGGGAGACCAGCACCGTGAACGAACCCACCACCTACGGCCGCCCGGCCGGACAGGACATCGCGGCCGTGGAAGTCCACACCCCCACACCGATCGTCCCCGCACACACCGCCCCGATCGTCCCCGTACAGCCGGGCACGGTCCCGACCGTGGCGAGCATCGTCCTGCCGGACGGCCGCATCGTCACCGGCTACGCCATCAGCCCCGCACAGCCGGACCCGGTCGCCGCCAAGCCGGCCGTCTCCCGGACGGCGGTGAACGTCGCCCTCGGAGGCGTCGGATTCGCCGCGGTGTGCGGCGGACTGCTGCTGCTCACCGCCTTCATCACCGCCCTGACCGCCCTGGTGACCCAGCTCGTCATCCTCGCCGCCGTCATCTTCGGCGGCTGGATCGCCGTGCAGGTGTTCAGCGCGAGCGGCCACGGCGGCGGGACGACGGTCAACATCCGCAAGGCCGTCATCAAGCGCAACAAGTTCTACGGCTAGACGTGGCTGGGGCGGTCGCCTCTCACCAAAGACCGCGACCGCCCCGGTTCTCCGTCCCTTCGACAGAAACAGGAGACCTCCAGCATGACCCAACCCACCCTCATCCGGCGAGACCGGACTCGGTCGCGACTGTTGGATCTGTTCTCGTGCTCCGGTGGTGCCGGTATGGGCTACCACCGTGCCGGGTTCGCGGTGGACGGCTGCGACATTGCCGACCGCCCGAACTACCCGTTCCCGTACCACCGGGGTGACGCCCTCGCCTACCTCGCCCACTTGATCGCGTCGGGTGAGATCCGCCGGTACGCGTTCGTCCACGCGTCTCCGCCGTGCCAGCACGGATGCGCGCTGACCGTGGGCACCAATGCCTCGCAGGGGTGGGGCCGCGCCCATGTCGACCTGGTGGCGCCCGTCCGTGACCTCTTGGACGCGACCGGTCTGCCGTACGTCATTGAGCAACCGAACGGCCGCGCGGTGATCCGCAAGGATCTGACGCTGTGCGGGGAGATGTTCGGTCTCGGGGTCATCCGTCACCGCAACTTCGAGTTGGGTGGCTGGACGACCGGGCGGCCGGCGCATGTCCCGCACCGGGGCCGCGTACGGGGCTACCGGCACGGCCGCTTTTACGACGGCCCGTACGTGGCCGCGTACGGCAACGGTGGCGGCAAGCCGACCGTGGCAGAACTTCAGTCGGCCATGGGCATCACGTGGACGGGCGCGCGCGAGGAACTGACGGAGGCGATTCCCCCCGCCTATGCCGAGTTCATCGGCCGGGCCTACCTCGCCGCCGTGGCGACGTCGGGAGCGGCGGCATGAGCGCGACGTCCGAGCCCTTGAATGTCGCCCTCGCCCTCGCGGCGGCCGGCGTCCCGGTCCTGCCCCTGCGGGCGGGCAAAGTCCCGTTCGGCAACTGCCGCACTTGCAAGGGAAACGCGTGCGGCGGACGGCCCAACATGAAGGCGGCGGGCCCGTGCCGGTGTCCCGCGCCGTGCCACGCGTGGGCTGCCGCGACCACCGACCCCCACACCCTCACCTCGCCCGTGTGGGCGCCGGTGTGGCGTGAGGCTGTGGCCGTCGCCTACCACCCCGGCGGGGCCGGGCTCACCGTTGTCGACCTGGACAACGCGGCGGCCGTCGCATGGGCCCGCGAGAGCCTGCCCGCCACCCGCATCGTGCCGACGACGCGCGGTGAGCACTGGCTCTACCGGGGCGCCATGCCGTCCGCGAACGCAGTTCGGCCGGGTATCGACGTCAAGTCGCTCATGCAGTACGCCCGTTGGCTTGGTCCCGGGGCCGGCCGTATGGCCGTTCTCCCGGCCGCCGTGCGCGCCCTGGTCGTGAAGGAAGACACCACCCCCGCCCCGGGCGAGGTGGCCTCTTCTCTCCCGACGCGCGCCCCGTGGGGCCGATCGGTGGCCACCGGGTGCCGCCACACCGAGCGCTACGTCCGCACCGGCTTGGAACGCGGCCTCGCCCTCGTACGCTCCCGCACCGAATCCGGTGCCGGATCACAGGCGTTCGGCGTCGCCCGGTTCCTCGCCGCGCAGCACACCGCGTGCCCCGGCCCCTGCGGCCTCGCCGCGATCGGCGAGGAGATTGTGACGGTCGCCGTATCGGTGGGCGTCCCAGAGGCGTATGCCCGCCGCGCGGTCGCCAACGGCTTTGAGGCGGCTATGGAGCGCGCGGCATGAAAAAAGCATCCCGAACCCTCTCGAACGGCCCTCAGAGCGCCGTACAGGGCCCGCCACGGCCGACCGTGGGCGAACCGAAGGTCGCCGCCCGCAAGGGCGTCCCTTCTGCCGTTGGTCCTGACCCGCACACCACCGCCGAAGGGAGGGCCGTCTCATGACTCCACAGCCTGTGGACAGCCCCGACCTATGGGCCGGACTGCCCACCCTGGAAGACCCGCCCGGCGAGGACGACGCGGCCCCGGACGTGTGGGAGGACCCCATTCCCCTCACCGGCCGCCGTGAGCGTCCCGCGTTCCCGGCCCACGTCTTCCCCACCTGGTTGGGGGAGTTCGTGACGGCCGTCGCGGAGGAGACGCAGACCCCGGTGGACCTTGGCGGTTCGGTCGCCCTCGCGGTCCTCGCGACGGCGGCCGGCGGTCGGTCGGTGGTTCACGTGCGCGGCAACTGGCGTGAGCCGACCAACCTCTACACCGTGGTCGCGCTCCCGCCCGGCAACCGCAAGTCCGCTGTCTTCTCTCTGCTGACCAACCCGCTCTATGAGGCTGAGAAGCAGCTCAAGGCGGCTATGAAGCCGGTCATCGTGGAAGCGGAGCTGACGGCGAGGTTGGCCAGGGAAGCGGCGGACAAGGCCACTTCCAAGGCCGCGTCCGCCGATGGCGACAAGCGCGATGAGATGGTGGCCACCGCCATCGGCCTGGCGCAGACCGCCGACACGCTCACAGTGCCGGCTGAACCCCTGTTGCTCGCCGACGACTCCACACCGGAGACGGTCACCTCGCTCATCGCCGAACAGGGCGGCCGGCTGTCGGTGATGAGCGATGAGGGCGGCATCTTCGACATCATCGCGGGCCGCTACTCCGGCAGTCCCAACATGGAGGTCTTCCTCAAAGGCCATGCCGGGGGCCGCCTACGGGTCAACCGGCAGACCCGCCGTGAGTACGTTGACGCCCCCGCCCTGACCATGGGACTGGCCGTGCAACCCGATGTGCTGGTCGACATGGGAAAGATCAAGGGCGGGAAGGGACGCGGTCTGTTGGGCCGCTTCCTGTACTCCCTGCCGGTGTCGACGGTCGGCGAGCGGAAGGTCATCACGGACCCGGTACCCGAGCCGACCGCCGCGACCTACGCCGCGAAGGTCATCGACCTCACCCTGTCCCTCGCGGACTGGACCGACCCCGCCGTCATCCAGCTCACCCCCGAGGCGGACGCGGCCCTGATCGCCTATCAGCAACGCATCGAACCACGGCTCAAGGAACGCGGCGGGACGCTCGGTCACATCAACGACTGGGCCGGGAAACTCGTAGGCGCGACCGCCCGCATGGCCGCGTTGCTGCACCTCGCCGAACACGGCGGCAACGGCTACGCCCACCCGGTCACCGAAGCGACCATGCACGCGGCCATCGAGCTGGGGGAGTACTACACCGCCCACGCCCTCGCCGTGTTCGACGCCATGGGCGCCGACCCGGTACAGGGCCGGGCCCGCAGCGTCCTGGAAGCGCTCAGGGACAACCGGTGGGAGGACGTCAGTCGACGGGACGTCTTCACCGTCCTGTCCCGCAGCGAGGTCCCCACCGTCGCCGATCTCGAACCCGCCCTCGCCCTGTTGGAAGACCACGGATACCTGCGGTCGTACCAACCCGAGCGCACCGGCAAGCGCGGACGCCCCCCGGCACCCCGCATCCTGGTCCACCCCGCCCTACGCCACGGCGGTCGGTGAGCCGGTCGGCGCACACAACCCCTCCCGCACAAACCGCAATATCCGCAGAAAAGCTCGGACACCCCGCTGACCTGCGACGGGACCTGTGCCCGCACCGGCGAAGGGGCCTGTCGCACAATCCCGCGATATTCCGCAAAAACCGAGCACCAGCCCCACCCCGGGGGCAGGCCCGACGACCGCCCCTGATTTTTGCGGAATATCGCGGGTTTCTGCGGAGCGCTGCCCACTGGCCCCGCACTAAGCATCGCCGCAGGTGAACCGGCATCCTCGCGTTTTCTGCGGATATTGCGGTTTGTGCGGCGGCACTCACCCATGAGGTCAGTTTCAGGGGTGGCGACTGAGCGAGCAGGCGATCGCAACAGGAAGGACGTCATGAACAGGTACTTGACGACTGCAGAAGTCGCCGAGCGCTACCGCACGTCGCCCGCAACCGTCCGCTACTGGCGCTACGCCGGAACAGGCCCGCAGTGCTTCATGAGGCGTGGTCGACATGTTCTGTACGACGCTGCCGCACTCGACAAGTACGACGCTGAAGAGATTGGAGGCCGACGCGCAGCATGACCCGAAACAGCGAAGAACTCCAGTTCAGGGCTGACACGACTTGCCCTGAGGGGGAGGGGAACTGATGGCTGACGTATACGACCGCTGGCACCTCTCCCGACCACCGGCCGACGCCGAGCAGTGCGAGGCGCACAGCAGCAAGACGCAGACGCTGTACCCCAGTGCGGACCACGGCACGGGGAAACGCTGGCAGGTCCGCTATCGGGATCTGTCCGGCAAGCAGTGCAAGGAGAACTTCGAGAAGAAGACTGCTGCCGACTCCCGTGCCGCCAAGGTGGCGACTGAACTCGATGCCGGCACCTTCGTGAACCGCGAGTTGGGCAAGCAGAAGTTCAGGGCCATCGCAGAACGCTGGCAGGAGACAGCCGTGCACCGCGAGCGGACCGAGACGAACGTAGAGCGGGCCCTACGGCTCCACATCTACCCGACGTTCGGCGAGCGGGCGATCGGTCGCATTGAGCGGGCGGACGGGCAGAGGTGGATCAAAGAGCGGTCAGCGGTCATCGCTCCGTCGACCTTCGCAACGCCCTGGAACGTCTGCACCAGCATTCTGAAGATGGCCCACCAGGAAGGAATCATCCCGAAGTACCCGTGGGAGGGACTGAAGCCACCGGAGGTCTTCTATCCGGAGATCCATCCGCTTCATCCGGACGCGGTGAAGGCACTCATCGTGACTGCCTCACCCCGGTACCGCGCCCTGGTGAGGCAAGCTGCGTCCACCGGTCTACGGCAAGGTGAGCTGTTCGGGCTGGAGGACGAAGGCCCTGCCGAGTCCGTGACGGTCAAACAGCAATTGATCGGGCCCGACAAGGGCGTGCCGTATCTCGGGGAACCGAAGACCAAGCAGAGCTATCGATCCGTTCCTCAGGGGCGTTCGGTCGTAGACGAGATTGCTCGGCACCGCGCGAAGTTCCCGCCTCAGGTCGTGCATATCGAGGATCGGACGAATCCCCGGAAGCCCGTATGGCGCCATGCCAGGTTGCTGTACACCAGCGAGACCGGCGGAGCAATCCGGCGCGGAAGTTGGGCGAAAGTGTGGGCACGGAACGTCAAGCGGGCGAACGCCCGTCTGACGAAGGCAGGCAGCGAGGTCCGAGTCCCGGAGGACACGACGCTTCACGATCTGCGCCACTTCTACGCCTCAG
>NZ_AGBF01000220.1 GCF_000225525.1 Streptomyces zinciresistens K42
GGGGCGCCCGGCCGGCGCTGCTCGTGCCCGTGCCGTCGGCGCGCGGGGCGGTGCGCTCCCGCGGACACGACCCCGCGCTGCGGATCGCCCGCGCGGCGGCCGGTGAGCTGCGCCGGGCCGGGGTCCCGGCACGGGTGCTGGCAGTCCTGCGCCAGACGCGCTGGGTCGCCGACCAGTCGGGGCTCACCTCCCGGCAGCGGCTGGACAACCTCGCCGGCGCGCTGACGGTCGCGCCGGACGGTGCCCGGCTGCTGGCCGGCGGCGGGCGGGTCGTGCTCGTCGACGACCTGATGACGACGGGCGCGTCCCTGGCGGAGGCGGCCCGTGCCGTGCGGGCGTCCCTGGCGGCCGGGCGGCAGAGCCCCGGCGGGACGGGCGGACTGCACCGGGGCGAGCTGCCCCGAGGCCGGGGCGAGCGGAACCGCGGCCAGGTGGAGGCGTCCCACCGCCCGGACGGGGCACGGGATCGAGGGGGGTTCGGGTCAACGGAAGGGGGCTGGGTGACGTATGGACGGGTGAGCGTGTCGGCTCCTGGGGACGGCGAGGGGACGAGCGCTGTGTATCGGGCGGGAAGCCGGGAAGGCAGAGGGGAACGGAGGGCCGAGGCGACGGAGGATGCGATGCGGCGGACGGACGGGGCACCCGGAATCAGGGGCACCGGACCGGGCGGCGACGCAATCAGCGCAGCCGTGGTCGCTGCGCCTTCGGATTCCTTCGAAATAAACCGGAACTGACTGAGAACTTGCATCGTTGCAGGTAACGAGAGGGTCAATTCACCTGAACGGAGGTACGCCGCAGTAGAGGGTGACGACATCCGTCCGGGCGAGATATGTTCGGTTGTGAGGGAAAGGCCCAGGCCGTCCCCTTCCTGTCCGAATGCCGTGCCGCGGGATGTGTGCCATCACCGCCGGCCATGGGGTGGAGATCTTGCCCATGGGGGAGGAGGAGGTGGACGTCACCGAGTCCGAGGGTCCGGGATTCGCCGGAGCCTGGTGCAAAAGGGAGATGCTCCGCCGCTGGAGCGGGGCGATCCGGGAACGGAGTTCTGCGTGGACATCGTCGTCAAGGGCCGCAAGACCGAGGTGCCCGAGCGGTTCCGCAAGCACGTGGCCGACAAGCTGAAGCTGGAGAAGATCCAGAGGCTCGATGCCAAGGTGATCAGCCTCGACGTCGAGGTGTCCAAGGAGCCCAACCCCCGACAGGCCGACCGCAGCGACCGGGTGGAGATCACGCTCCGCTCCCGCGGTCCCGTGATCAGGGCGGAAGCAGCGGCCAGCGACGCGTACGCGGCGCTCGACCTCGCGGCCGAGAAGCTGGACGCCCGGCTGCGCAAGCAGCACGACAAGCGGTTCTCGCGCCGGGGCGCACGCCGGCTCACGGCGGCCGAGGTTCCCGACCACGTCCCGGGCGCGGCAACACTCAACGGCAACGGTCACACCTTCGAGGAAGCCGAGTCGGACGGCATCCCGACCAAGAAGATCGGCTCGCTGGAAGTGAAGGGCGAAGGCCCCCTCGTCGTACGCGAGAAGACGCACGTCGCCTCCCCGATGACCCTTGACCAGGCCCTCTACGAGATGGAGCTGGTCGGGCACGACTTCTATCTGTTCGTCGACTCCGAGACCAAGGAACCGAGCGTCGTCTACCGCCGGCACGCCTACGACTACGGCGTCATCCACCTGAGCACCGACCCGATGGTCACCCAGGCGCAGGCCCCCGCGGCAGGTGGCACGCTGGGCGGCTGAGCCCCCGGCCGACAGCGGAGCCGGTGCCCCTGGAGCGCGCGTGCGCCCCCAGGGGCACCGGTGTGCGACCTCTTCGCGACCCGTACGTCACCGTAGTGTCGGCCGGGCATGGAATCATGGCCGCACCGGCCCAACCAGTGGGCCGCTGCCTTGGGTTGGCGATGGCGTTCGACCAGCCACAGCCTCAGGGGGAGGAACGATGACGGACAGTTTCGGACCGATGCGGGACGAGGCCGCCGACAGGGATGTCGCCGGCATGGGCCCGCAGGCGGGCTCGCCGCGCAAGGAGCCGATCAGAGTCCTCGTCGTCGACGACCACGCCCTGTTCCGCCGTGGACTGGAGATCGTGCTCGCGGCCGAGGAGGACATCCAGGTCGTGGGGGAGGCGGGCGACGGCGCCGAAGCCGTCGACAAGGCCGCCGACCTGCTCCCCGACATCGTGCTCATGGACGTCCGGATGCCCAGGCGCGGCGGCATCGAGGCATGCACCTCCATCAAGGAGGTGGCCCCCAGCGCGAAGATCATCATGCTGACGATCAGCGACGAGGAGGCCGACCTCTACGACGCGATCAAGGCCGGTGCGACCGGCTACCTCCTCAAGGAGATCTCCACGGACGAGGTGTCCACCGCGATCCGCGCCGTGGCCGACGGGCAGTCGCAGATCAGCCCGTCCATGGCGTCGAAGCTGCTCACCGAGTTCAAGTCGATGATCCAGCGCACCGACGAGCGCCGGCTGGTGCCCGCGCCCCGGCTGACGGACCGTGAGCTGGAGGTCCTCAAGCTGGTCGCCACGGGGATGAACAACCGTGACATCGCCAAGGAGTTGTTCATCTCCGAGAACACCGTGAAGAACCACGTGCGCAACATCCTGGAGAAGCTCCAGCTGCACTCCAGGATGGAGGCCGTGGTGTACGCGATGCGGGAGAAGATCCTGGAGATCCGGTGACCCCGGCTGCCCGGGGCGGCCCGCCCGCGGGGAGAGCACCATGGCACCTCCCTGGGAGGGTCACCCCATGAGGCGGGCGGCCTCCCGGGCGAGAGGCTCGCGCAGTTCGGGCGCCTGGACCCGCTCCACGCGCACGTCCGCGCAGTCCACCCAGCTCGCCGCCTCGGCCAGAGCCTGCGCCACCGCCGGGACCGCCTTCGGGCCGTCCAGCGTGACCTGCCGGGCGACCAGGGTGCGGCCCTCGCGGGCCGGGTCCACACGGCCGACGAGGCGGCCCCCCGCGAGCACCGGCATCGCGAAATAGCCGTGCACCCGCTTCGGCTTGGGGACGTACGCCTCCAGGCGGTGCGTGAAACCGAAGATCCGCTCCGTGCGCGCCCGTTCCCAGATCAGGGAGTCGAACGGGGACAGGAGCGTCGTACGGTGCCGGCCGCGCGGTGGGGTCGCGAGGGCGGCGGGATCGGCCCAGGCCGGCTTGCCCCAGCCCTCGACCGAGACCGGGACCAGGCCCGAGTCGGCGATCACCGCGTCGACCTGCTCGCCCTTGAGCCGGTGGTAGTCGGCGATGTCCGCGCGCGTGCCGACGCCGAGGGACTGCCCCGCCAGCCGCACCAGACGGCGCAGGCACTCGGTGTCGTCCAGGTCGTCGTGGAGCAGGGCCTGCGGGATCGCGCGCTCGGCGAGGTCGTAGACGCGCTTCCAGCCGCGGCGCTCGACGCAGACCACCTCGCCGTACATCAGGGCGCGCTCGACGGCGACCTTCGCGCCCGACCAGTCCCACCACTCGCTGGTCCGCTTGGCACCGCCCAGCTCCGTCGCGGTCAGGGGGCCCTCGGCGCGCAGCTGCTTGATCACCTGCTCGTAGACGCCGTCGGGCAGGTCGTGGCTCCAGTGGGGCCGGTCGCGGTAGGCGCGGCGGCGGAAGGCGAAGTGGGGCCACTCCTCCACCGGCAGGATGCAGGCGGCGTGCGACCAGTACTCGAAGGCGTGCGTGTCGGTCCAGTACGCCTGCTCGACCGTCCTGCGGCCCACCGCGCCCAGCCGGGCGTACGGGATGAGCTCGTGGGAGCGGGCCAGCACCGAGATCGTGTCGAGCTGCACCGCGCCGAGGTGCCGCAGGACGCCGCGGACACCGCCCCTGCGGTCGGGAGAGCCGAGGAATCCCTGCGCGCGCAGGGCGATACGGCGGGCCTCGTCGGCCGAGAGGGCGGTGCCGGGACGCGGGGTCGTCATGGTCCGCACCCTAGAGGGTGGCACTGACATTGATGCTGATACTCAGGTTCCGGTGGTCGTGGCTCTGGCACTGACTGACGCCCTGCCGGGTTGTCTTCCCGCTGTTCTGTCCGGCCGCCGGGACCTGTTCTCACGGCTCCGGCCGGGCGGAACATGACCTGACAGGAGCTTGGTCAGAAGCCCCTTCAATGTCCTGTCTGCGCCACCCGGCCGGTGCCCACCTCCGGCCCCTGCGGCAGTCCAAGAACCTCACCCTCACCGCAGCGGCACAGCACTTCGGAGTCTGGCCCGCCACCATCTCCACCCTCGAACGCGGGATCCGCCGAGACGATGACCTCGCCCACGCCTACCGCGACTGGCTCCAAGCCGCTTGACAGGCAATAGGAGCATCAGCGCGGCGTGAGCTGCGGGTTCGCCGTTCCCGCACACCGGCGGGGACCCCGTCACGGCACTACGCCGGGCCGCCGCCCGCGGGCAGGTACGGCGCCGACGACGCGAGCCCCAGGTCCGAGGGGAGCAGCGAGCCCACCCAGCAGTCGCGCCGTACGCCGCGGTGGACCAGGGCGGAGCGCAGCGTGCCCTCCAGGGTGAACCCGGCGCGTTCCGCGACGGCCCGGGACGGCCGGTTGCCCACCTCCGCGCGCCACTCCACGCGATCGAGCGACAGACGGACGAAGGCCCAGCGGCACACGGCGAGGACGCCCTCGGTGACGTAGCCGTTGCCGCGGTGCTCCTCGGTGCCCCAGAAGCCGATCTCGGCCTCGCTCACGGACCGCATCGTCAGGCCGAGCATGCCCGCGAGCCGCTCTCCCTCGGGGAGGAAGAGGCCCCACGTGAACATCGAGTCGTCGGCCCAGCCCTCGGGAACCACCTGGCCGGTGAAGCCGCGCGCGTGCTCGTGCCGGTAGGGCGAGGGGACCGTCGTCCAGCGCAGGATCTCGGGGTCCTGGGCGGCCTCGTACACGGCGTCCGAGTCCGCGGGCCCCACCGCGCGCAGCAGGAGGCGGTCGGTGGCGAGCGTGACGGGTTCCATCGCCCGATTCTGCGCACGGCTCCCGGGAAGCGCCATCCCTTATCCGGTGAGCGAGCGGGGGCGCGAGCCTGCGGGGGCGGGCCTGACGGGCCGCTTCCCGCGCGGGGGCGGATGCGGAGGCCCCCGCGAACGGGCCGCGTCCCGGGCGGTCCCGGCCGGGTGCGGCATGGGCGAACGACGCGGTGCGTGACCGTACGAACGCGTTTCGCACATTTCCCCGGCGGATCGCGGCACCATCCGCGACCCCCGGCCGTTGTCCCTTTGACGGAGATTTGAAGCAGCGGACGGTCGGCGTGCCCTGCAGGCTCCCGGCGCGGCGGGGTCCTCGCATACGATGGCCGTTGCTCAGTCCAGTCCCATGGAAACCGACCGTCCCAGGCCCGACCGGCAAGGAGACCAACCCCCGTGTCCGTCCTCTCGAAGATCATGCGTGCAGGCGAAGGCAAGATCCTGCGCAAGCTGCACCGCATCGCGGACCAGGTCAACTCCATCGAAGAGGACTTCGTCGACCTCTCCGACGCCGAGCTGCGGGCCCTCACCGATGAGTACAAGGAGCGCTACGCCGACGGTGAGACCCTCGACGACCTGCTCCCCGAAGCCTTCGCCACCGTGCGCGAGGCCGCCAAGCGCAGCCTCGGTCAGCGTCACTACGACGTCCAGATCATGGGTGGCGCGGCGCTCCACCTCGGCTATGTGGCCGAGATGAAGACGGGTGAGGGCAAGACGCTCGTCGGCACGCTGCCCGCGTATCTGAACGCCCTTTCCGGCAAGGGTGTTCACCTCATCACGGTCAACGACTACCTGGCCGAGCGCGACTCCGAGATGATGGGCCGCGTCCACAAGTTCCTCGGGCTCGAGGTCGGCTGCATCCTGGCGAACATGACGCCGGCCCAGCGCCGCGAGCAGTACGCGTGCGACATCACCTACGGCACGAACAACGAGTTCGGCTTCGACTACCTGCGCGACAACATGGCGTGGTCCCAGGACGAACTCGTCCAGCGCGGCCACAACTTCGCCATCGTGGACGAGGTCGACTCCATCCTCGTGGACGAGGCGCGTACGCCGCTGATCATCTCCGGCCCGGCCGACCAGGCCACCAAGTGGTACGGCGACTTCGCCAAGCTGGTCGTCCGCCTCAAGCGGGGCGAGGCGGGCAACCCCCTCAAGGGCCTGGAGGAGACCGGCGACTACGACGTGGACGAGAAGAAGCGCACGGTCGCCATCCACGAGTCCGGCGTCGCCAAGGTCGAGGACTGGCTGGGCATCGACAACCTCTACGAGTCGGTGAACACCCCGCTGGTGGGCTACCTGAACAACGCCATCAAGGCCAAGGAGCTCTTCAAGAAGGACAAGGACTACGTCGTCATCGACGACGAGGTCATGATCGTCGACGAGCACACCGGCCGTATCCTCGCCGGCCGCCGCTACAACGAGGGCATGCACCAGGCCATCGAGGCCAAGGAAGCCGTGCCGATCAAGGACGAGAACCAGACGCTCGCCACGATCACCCTCCAGAACTTCTTCCGGCTCTACAAGCGCCACGACCACGCGGGCAAGGAGGTCGCGGGCCTGTCCGGCATGACCGGTACGGCGATGACCGAGGCCGCCGAGTTCCACCAGATCTACAAGCTCGGCGTGGTGCCGATCCCGACGAACAGGCCGATGGTCCGCAACGACCAGTCCGACCTGATCTACCGCACCGAGGTCGCGAAGTTCGAGGCGGTCGTCGACGACATCGCCGAGAAGCACGAGAAGGGCCAGCCGATCCTCGTCGGTACGACGTCGGTCGAGAAGTCCGAGTACCTGTCGCAGCAGCTGTCCAAGCGCGGCGTCCAGCACGAGGTGCTCAACGCCAAGCAGCACGACCGTGAGGCGATCATCGTCGCCCAGGCCGGCCGCAAGGGCGCGGTGACCGTGGCCACCAACATGGCCGGCCGCGGTACGGACATCAAGCTCGGCGGCAACCCCGAGGACCTCGCCGAGGCCGAGCTGCGCCAGCGCGGGCTCGACCCCGAGGAGCACATCGAGGAGTGGGCCCAGCACCTGCCCGCGGCCCTGGAGCGCGCCGAGCAGGCGGTCAAGGCCGAGAAGGACGAGGTCGAGGAGCTCGGCGGGCTGTACGTGCTGGGCACCGAGCGGCACGAGTCGCGGCGTATCGACAACCAGCTGCGCGGCCGTTCCGGCCGTCAGGGCGACCCGGGCGAGTCCCGCTTCTACCTGTCGCTGGGCGACGACCTGATGCGCCTGTTCAAGGCCCAGATGGTCGAGCGCGTGATGTCGATGGCGAACGTCCCGGACGACGTGCCGATCGAGAACAAGATGGTCACGCGCGCGATCGCGTCCGCCCAGTCGCAGGTCGAGCAGCAGAACTTCGAGACCCGTAAGAACGTCCTGAAGTACGACGAGGTCCTCAACCGCCAGCGCGAGGTCATCTACGGCGAGCGGCGCCGCGTCCTGGAGGGCGAGGACCTGCACGAGCAGGTGCAGCACTTCATGAACGACACCATCGACGCCTACATCTCCGCGGAGACCGCCGAGGGCTTCGCCGAGGAGTGGGACCTGGACCGGCTGTGGGGCGCGTTCAAGCAGCTCTACCCGGTGAAGGTCACCGTCGAGGAGCTGGAGGAGGCGGCCGGTGACCGTGCCGGGCTCACCGCCGACTTCATCTCGGACTCCGTCAAGGACGACATCCACGAGCAGTACGAGTCCCGTGAGAACCAGCTCGGCTCCGAGATCATGCGTGAGCTGGAGCGCCGGGTGGTGCTGTCGGTGCTGGACCGCAAGTGGCGCGAGCACCTCTACGAGATGGACTACCTCCAGGAGGGCATCGGTCTGCGCGCGATGGCGCAGAAGGACCCGCTGGTCGAGTACCAGCGCGAGGGCTTCGACATGTTCACCGCCATGATGGAGGGCATCAAGGAGGAGTCCGTCGGCTACCTGTTCAACCTGGAGGTCCAGGTCGAGCAGCAGGTCGAGGAGGTCCCGGTCGAGGACGCGAAGCCCACCGCCGACCTGGAGAAGAAGGACGCCGTGCCGGCGCAGGCGGGCGCGCGTCCCGAGATCCGCGCCAAGGGCCTGGAGGCGCCGCGCCGTCCGGACCGGCTGCACTTCACCGCGCCCAAGGTCGACGGCGAGGGCGACATCATCGAGGGCGACTTCACCAACGGCGACGAGCCGGTGCGCTCCGAGGCCGACGGCCTCACCCGCGCCGAGCGCCGCAAGCAGTCGCGGGGCGGCCGTCGCCGCAAGAAGTAGCGCCGGACGGACGCCGGGGCACCGTCGAGGGACGGTGTGTGCGGCGTCGTACGGCCGCTGAGAGGGCCGGGACTCCTTCGGGAGCCCCGGCCCTCCGCCGTGCGCGCGGGGGAGCGGTACGCGGGCCGTGCGCGCCGGGGAGCGGCGTGCGCCGGCCTGCGGAGTCCCCCCGGCAGGCCGGCTTGGCAGTGGTGCGCGGTCTGGCAGTGGCGTGCGGCCGGGCGGGGCGCGCCGGGGCGGCTCGGGTCAGTCGCCGTCCCGGCGGGGTTCCCGCGGGCCGCCCAGTTCGACGGCCGTGCAGCGCCAGCGCAGGTCGCCGCCCTGTTCCAGCCGGAACGCCATCGCGCGCAGCTGGTCCCCTGCCCCGATCCGGGCGAAGACCTCGACGGCTCCGGGACGGGGTTCGAACCAGCCGAGGTCGCGGACGACGGGGCGGGTGCCGCGGGTGCGCAGGGTGCCGCGTTCGGCGAGCACGGCCAGGTCGTCGTAGGCGCGGCCGACGGTGTGGCGCAGCATCGAGTGCACGGGCCGCTGGCCGCTCAGCACCAGCAGCAGACGGTCCGCGAACACGTCGGTGGGACGGGGGCGGGGGAGCGGCGCCGCCTCGCTGGGGCGGGGGAGCGCCGGCGTCCGGGCGGCGTCCCGGTGGGCGGCCGTCAGCGCCTCCGCCGCCGATCCGGGCGCCGGAGCGCGGGTCGATCCCGGCGCCGGAGTGCGGGTCGATCCGGGCGCCGGAGTGCGGGTCGATCCGGGCGCCGGGGTGCGCGGGGGCCGGGCGGGGAGTGTCGCCGGGCGGTTGTCCGCGGGCCGGGTGGACGCGCCGGGCGCCGAGGAGGCCCCCGGTCCCGGCGGGCGGTCACCGGGGGAGGTGGTGCGTGACCCACCGGACGCCGGGGTGCGGGGCGGGGCGCCCGCCGGGCGGCGGGTGTCACGGCGGCCCGCCGGGCGGGTGCCGGGGCGGCCCTGCGTCCTGGTCATCACCTTGTTCATGGGGTTCCCGTTCGGCGGGCCCGGAGAATACCGGGCGGTAACTTCCTGGTCGGTGATCTTGTACGGGGTGAGGCGGGGCCCCGGCAACCCGACCGGGACGCGCGCCGGGCGGCGGGAATCTTCACTTATCCGGGTGACGGACGGGAGCACGGGACCGTGCCCGCAAGGGCGCACCGGGTGACGTTCCGGCATGGGGCTGACGCCCGGCGAGGGGGTCGCGGGGACTCGAAAGGGGACCCCCGCACGTATCCTGAAGGCCCTTCGGCGGGCGCGGGAGGCCGCCCCCGCCGGGGCGTCCGCCGCACCACGGCCCCAGTACGAGAAAGCGGTCAGTCATGCGCGTCTACGTCCCCCTGACCCTCCCCGGCCTCGCCGAGGCGTACGAGACGGGCGAGCTGGGGACGCAGCCGCTCGTCGCCTACGCCGTCACGCCCGCGCTGCGCGAGTGGTACGGCTCCGACGACCTGGAGGAGCTGGAGTACGCGGCGCTCAACCGGGCCGCGCTGGCCTCGCTGCGGCTGCTCGCGGCGCGGGCCGGGGCCGCACCGCGCCGGGTCGTGGTCGCCGTGGACGTGTCCGAGGGAGCGGCGGCCGCCGACCCCGCCCCGGGGGCCGACGCGGCCGTCCCCGGTGAGGTGCGGGTCACCGCCGGGGTGGCGCTGGCCAAGGCGGCGTCCGTGCACGTCGACGCGGACGACGCCGGGACCGACGTCGCCGCCGCGGTACGGGCGCTGGCGGCGGCGGACGGCGGGGACGACGCCGCCCAGGCCGTCGTGGACGGCGCCGAGGACCACGAACTGCTCTGGTTCGCCACTCAGGAGATCCCGAACCTGGTGGGCGCGGACGCCTGA
>NZ_AGBF01000219.1 GCF_000225525.1 Streptomyces zinciresistens K42
CGGCAGGCGGTGCCGAGCCGCGCGAACCCCGTCGCCGGAAGGAAGGCACGTCACATGCACTGGCTCTTCGGCGACCAGCTCGGACCCCACTTCCTGCGCCCCTCACCCGGCAGCGGCCTCGCCCGTGACACCCCCCTGCTGATGATCGAGTCCCGGTCGGTGTTCCGGCGCCGTCGGTTCCACCGCGCCAAGGCCCATCTGGTGCTCTCCGCCATGCGCCACCGGGCGGCCGAACTGGGCGACCGGGTCCGCTACGTCCGCGCCGACACCTACCGCGAGGGGCTGGAGCGGGCGGCGGGCCGCGACCGGGTCACCGTGCACCGTCCGACCTCGTACGCGGCGCTGCGGCTGGTACGCGCGCTGCCGCGGGTGACCGTGGGGCCCGCGCGCGGCTTCCTCGTGCCGCTGGACGACTTCGCGGCCTGGGCCGACGGGCAGGGCGGTGAGCGGCTGCGCCAGGAGGACTTCTACCGCTGGGTCAGACGCGGGCACGAGCTGCTCATGGACGGCGACGGGCCCGCGGGCGGCCGGTGGAACCTCGACCACGACAACCGCGAGCCGCCGCCCCGCGGCACGGACGTGCTGCCGGTCGGCCGACCCTACCGGCCGCGCGAGGACGGCATCGACGAGGAGGTGCGCCGCGACCTCGACCGCTGGGAGAAGGACGGTGACGTCTCCTTCGTCGGGCGGGACGGGCCGCGGCTGTTCCCGGCCACGCGGACCGAGGCGCGGGCCGCGCTGGCGCGGTTCGTGGAGCACCGGCTGGCGACGTTCGGCCCGTACGAGGACGCGATGCTCGCCGGGGACCCCGTGCTCAGCCACAGCCTGCTGTCGTCCTCGCTCAACCTCGGCCTGCTCGACCCGGCCGAGTGCGTCGAACGGGCCGAGGCGGCGTGGCGGGCGGACGCGGCGCCGCTGAACAGCGTGGAGGGTTTCGTCCGCCAGATCGCGGGCTGGCGCGAGTACGTCTGGCAGCTGTACTGGTACTTCGGCGAGGAGTACCGCGACGCCAACACGCTGCGCCACACCGCGGCGCTGCCCGGCTGGTGGAACGACCTGGACGCCGACGCCGTGCGGGCGCGCTGCCTGCGCACCGTCCTCGCCCAGGTGCGCGACACCGGCTGGACGCACCACATCCCCCGGCTGATGGTCCTCGGCAGCCACGCCCTCCAGCGCGGCTGGGACCCCGCGCGGGTCACCGACTGGTTCCACCGCTGCTTCGTGGACGGCTACGACTGGGTGATGGTGCCGAACGTCGTCGGCATGTCCCAGTACGCCGACGGCGGCCGGATGACGACCAAGCCGTACACCTCGGGCGGCGCGTACGTGAACCGGATGAGCGACCTGTGCGGGCCGTGCGCGTACCGGCCCGGCGACCGCACCGGCCCCCGCGCCTGCCCGTACACCGCCGGCTACTGGAACTTCCTCGACCGGCACCGGACGGCCCTCGAACACAACCACCGCATGGCGCGGGCCGTGCGCGGTCTCGACCGGCTCACCGACCTGGACGAGGTCCGGCGCCAGGAGCGCGCGCGGGGCGACTCGGCGCCCTGAGCGGCGGACCGTCCCGGTGCGGGGCCGGGCACGTTCGTGCCGTACGGCGGCGCCCGGGGCGGGATGCCCGTGGGGTGGGAGGCGTCGCGGCGCGAGGGCGTCCGACGGCCGGGGCCGTGCGGGCCGCCCCGTCCCCGGACCGCAAAAACCTTTCGACGGGGCTCGGTCGGACACCTGACCATGTGCCCATGCCCCTCGGAGAGACCCTTGCCCGGGTCGACGCGGATCTGGCCGCCGGCCGGATTCCCCTCGCGCGTCAGCGCTTGCGCGGCCTCGTGTCGTCGTTCCCCTACGACCTGACGCTGCGCCGGCGTCTGGCCGGGGTGTACCGGCTCTACGGCGACGCCGCCGAGGCGGGACGGTGGATGTACCTCGAAGAGGACCGCGACGCCGAGGAGACCGCGGCGTTCGAGACGCGGTACGGGTCTCCCGCGTGGCGGACGAAGGCCCTCGCCTGGCGCGGTCCCGAGGCGCTGGCCGCCACCTCCGTCGCCGAGGAGCGGTTGGCCGCCGTACGCACCGCCTGCGCCCGGGAGTTGGGGCACGCCGTCGACTGGGACGACCCCGACTCCTGCCTGGACCGCTTGCGGGACCCGTACGAGGACGAGCCCCCGGGGCCGTGGACGGCGGGCGGCGTGCTGATGTGCGGCGGCTGCCTGGTGGGTGTCGTCGCGTTCCTCGCGGTCTGGGTGACCGCAGTCGTGGCCCTCTTCGACTGACACAGGTCGCCGGGGGGCTGCCGACGCCTCGGCGGTCGGCGGGTGTTCAGTCCCGTTCGGCGCGTGCGGCGCGCGAGGCGCGGCGGACCATCCGGCCGCGGCGCTTGGCGGAGCGCAGGAGGAGCACGGTGAGGATGGTGCAGACCAGGACGGCGAACACGCTTGCCTCGGGGCCGAATCCGCCGCCGGTGACGGCCTCGGGGCCGGTGAGGACGCCGCGCAGCAGGCCCGCGGGCGTGCTGTCGTCGCCGGAGACGGTCACGCCGAAGACGCCGCTGAGGGCGAAGTTCCAGCCGAAGTGCAGGCCGATCGGCAGCCACAGGGCGCCGGTCGCGACGTAGGCGGCGCCGAGCATCAGCCCCGCTTCGACGGCGATCGCGAGCGCACCCCGGACGGTGGCCCCGGGGTTGAGCAGGTGCAGACCGCCGAACAGCGCGGCGGAGACCGCCAAGGCGCCCACGGTACCGGCGAGTTCCTCCACCACGCGGAAGAGCACGCCGCGGAAGAGGAGTTCCTCGGCGACGGCGACGCCCGCCATGAGGCCGAGGACGGTGAGGGCGCCGCCGAGCGACACACCGCCTTCGGTGCCGTAGTCGGCGCTCAGCGCGATCAGCGCGAGCACGGCGGTGAAGAGGCCCATGCCGGTGAGCGTGCCGGAGCGCAGCCCCGGCACGGCGCGGGCGGGGTCGAGTTCGGTGACCGGGCGCTGTTCCAGGAACCGTACGAGGGCGGCGTACCCGCACAGCGCCCCGATGGCGATCACGGCGCCGCCGAGCAGGGAGAGCACCGGGTTGTCGCCGGCCAGGGCACGCACCCCGGCGGCGAGCGCCGTCACGAGGACGAGTGCCGCCGCCGGCACGAGGAGGCGGACCGCGGCGGAGCGCGCCGGGCGGGACGGCACGACGGGTGTCTGGGCGAACAGGGCGGTCAGCGACGACCGCAGGCGCGTTGCCGCGTGGGCGAAGTACATGCGCGGCACGCTACGAGCACGGGCCCGCCGCTCGCGTCCCCCTGCGGTGGACAGTGGGCTGTGGCTCTCGCGGGGGACAACCCGGTCTCGGGGCGGGCTTGTTCACCCGGTGGCGGCGACGAGGCCGGCCCGGTGGGCGAGGACCACCGCCTGGACGCGGTCCCGCAGGCCGAGCTTGGTCAGGATGCGGGAGACGTACGTCTTCACGGTCTCGCGGCTCAGCACCATCCGGTCGGCGATCTCGGCGTTCGACAGCCCCTCGGCGATCAGCCGCAGCACCTCGATCTCGCGCGGCGCGAGGGGCGCCAGGGCGCTCGGAACGTCCGCCGCGCGCGGCCCGGCCGGGCGGATCCGGTCGGCGAACCGGCCCACGAGGCGCCGGGTGACCGCGGGCGACAGCAGTGCCTCCCCGGCGGCGACGGTCCGGACGCCGTCGACGAGCGTGCGCGGCGGCGCGTCCTTCAGCAGGAAGCCGCTCGCGCCCGCCCGCAGTGCCTCGTACACGTACTCGTCGAGGTTGAAGGTGGTGACCACCAGGACCTTCGTCGGCTCGGCGACGCCGGGGCCGGCGAGTTGCCGGGTCGCCTCGATGCCGTCGAGGACGGGCAGCCGTACGTCCATGACCACCACGTCCGGACGCAGCCGCCGCGCGGCCTCCAGTCCCGCGCGCCCGTCGGCCGCCTCGCCCACGACCTCCAGGTCCGGCTGGGCCGAGAAGATGGTGACGTAGCCGGTCCGCACCAGCTCCTGGTCCTCGCAGACCAGCACTCTGACGGTCATGCCTCTCCCCCGGCCGCGACGGGCATCCGGGCCCGGACGCCGAATCCTCCGTCCGGCAGGGCGCCGGCCCGCAGTTCGCCCCCGCACAGCGCGACCCGCTCGCGCAGCCCGGTCAGCCCGTGGCCGCCGCCCCGGACGGGTTCGGCCGGCCGCTCGGGCTCGGCCGCGCCGCGCGGCGCCGCGAGGGGCCTCGCCCCGGTCGTCACCTCGACCTCCATCTCGGTCGCCCGGTGGCGCACCGCGACCCGGGTCGGGTGCCCGGGGGCGTGCTTGAGGGCGTTGGTGAGCGCTTCCTGGACCACGCGGTAGGCGGCCAGTTCCACCGCGGCCCCCGCCGGCCGCCGCTCGCCGTCCTCGGTCAGTTCCACGGGCTGACCGGCGGCGCGGGTCCGCAGCACCAGTTCCTCCAGGCTCGCGGGGACCGGCTCCTGTTCGCGTGCGGGGGACGTCTTCAGCAGGCCCAGGAGGTCCTGGAGATCGGACAGGGCCCGCCGTCCGGAGTCGCCGATCGCCTCCAGGCCGGTGGCGACCCGGTCCGGCGCGTCCGCGAGGACGAACCGCGCGGCGTCGGCCTGCACCACCATCGCGGTGACATGGTGGGTCACCACGTCGTGCAACTCCCGTGCGATGAGCGCCCGTTCACGGGCGACCGCTGCCTCGGCGGCGAGCAGGCGCCGCTCGGCCGAGGCGGCCCGGCGGCCGCGCAGCAGCACGCCCGCGCCCCAGAAGGCCGCCAGTACCAGGTAGATGAGGACGAACGCGGCCGCGTTCTGCGGCGATCCCCGTTCATGCAGCGCGAGAGCGAAGAGCGCGAAGAGCGCGCTGCCCGCCCACGGCACGGCCTTCCCCGCCGTGCGACCGCCGTGCGCGCCCGCGCCGGCGAGGGCGGCGTACAGTCCCACGCTGGCGAACGTCGGCGGGTATCCGGCCAGTTCACGTGCGGCGAACGCGGCGGCGACCAGCGTGAGGCAGGCCGCCGGCCACCGCCTGCGCACGACGAGCGGCAGCCACAGCGACGCGGTGAGCAGCACACCCGCGATGTCGTAGGGCCGCTGCGGCAGATCTCCGAACTGCGCGCCGACCGGGGCCGTGACCGGCAGGAACGCCACGGGCGCCAGGAGCACGACGCCGAGCGCGTCCCGCTTCACGGCGTCGAGCCGGTCCCAACGGGCGCTGTATTCACGCCTGCTGCTCACCCAGGACGCCACTGCCGCTTCGAACACGGGGAGAGCCTAGCGGCCCGGCGCACGGGCGCGTTCGCGCTCCCGAACCGCGGAACCGGGTGAGCACCGGGCTCGGTCCTCCGGCCGGCAGGACTCGCCCCCACCGAGATCGCACACATGTTCTACTCGCCGAGGAGTGCCGCACCCTGCGGAACCCACCACCGGACACACCCCGGGGCACCCCGCCGCCCCGGAGGTACAGTGGGGAGACATGTCCGTAATGTCGCCCTTCGGGGTGCTCGTGAGGAGGACGGACCCATGACCCACCCTCTCGTCCCGCCCACGGAGACGCCCCCCGCCGAGGGTTCCATCGCCGAGGCGCACCAGGAGCGGGCCGACGGAGGAATGTGGGAGCACCCCATGTTCTGGCTCGGCCTGATCATCATCGGCAGCGTCGTCGTCGCCGGGTTCTTCCTGGCCCGCATCGGCGGCCTGTGAGCGGTCCGGCTCAGGGTGCCGGGCGCGGTCCCCTCACGCCGCCCGGCCCTCTTCCCGCCTCGGAATCGCCTTCGGCTCGGCCACGGTCCGGGCCGTCCTCCTGACGCGGTAGGTCGTCTTGGACGGGTCGGTCACCGGCTCGCCCAGTTCGATGTGCCCGCCGGAGCGCAGTTCCTCGCACACGTCCGACGGCAGGGCGACGTAGCAGCCGCCCCTGCCGGCGGCGGAGTCGACCGGGCGCCAGTAGCCGTAGCGGATGCGTCCGCCCTCGTGGACGGTGACGAAGACGGGTGTGCGCGAGTCGGCGACGATGCGCAGCACGTCGGCCGCACGGTCGTCCGGCGACTGCCGGGCCCCGGGCGGACGCGGCGCGGACCGCGTGCCCGGCCCGGACGGACGCGGCGCGGCGGGCACGTTGGGCCCGGTCGGGCGGAGCGCGACGGGCGCACCCGGACGGGAGGCGTCGGCGCGGGGGGTCCGCCCGGCGAGGTCCAGCCGGCCCCGGCGCGCGGCATGGACGATGTTCCCCGCGAAGTCGGCGTCGGCAACGAAGTACGGGGCGCGGGAGGACGCGAGGGGCATCGCTACGGCCTTTCCTGGGCGGGGAACGGACACCGCTCGCGTCGTTCCGAATCCAATGTCGATCTTGCTGGTCGGCATTCTTGCGCCTGTCACTGACAGTGCGCCCCCGTGTCGGCCGCCCAGGGGGAGCGCGCGGTTCAGCGACGCCGTCCCCGCAGCCTGCCGAGGAGCCGCTGCGCCTGGGCCCTGCGGCGCGGGTCGGCCGAGGCGCGGCGCAGTTGCTCGACGGCACGGCGTCCCTGCGGGCTTCTGGTGAACTGCCTGATCCTGTCCAGCATTCCGGGCACGACTGTCCTCCTGGGGTCGGCGACGACTCCCCCGAAAGAGAGCCTTCCTACGCACGCGATTACCCCTGACGGGCCCAGTCATCCCTCGGGAGGGCGATGAATGCGGATCTTGTGCCACGGGGCTCGGTTCCGCGGGGAGTTGAGGGGTCCGACGCCGCATCGGGTTCGCCCGCCGGAGAGTTGCCGGCCTCCCGGACCGGCGGCCGGGCCCGCCGCGCGACGCCGCCGCCGCGGCGTACCGGAGACGACCCCGCGGGCTCCCCGACCTCGGTCCGGGGCCGGGTCGGGTCGGGTCGAGGTCCGGCCGGGTCGTACCGGGTCGGCCGGGCGGGCGCGACGGCACCGGGACAACGGGCGGGAACCGGGTACCCGGTGGTGCACTTGTGACGGTGGCGACGCCGTTCGGTCGCCGCGTCGGCAAGTGTCGGCGGTGAGCGGGCTGTCCCGCGGACATCGGCGCTCGGCAGAAAGGACCCCTCATGGCGGTCAGCGACACCGACCTGGTCGAGGCCGATGCCGACCCGGGGGCCGTCAGGCGCCATCGCACGCTCTTCAGGGCTGTGAAACGGCGCAGAAACCCTCCCCTGCGGCGCACGGACATCACCGTCACGGACGAGGCTGCCGTGAAGCGCGCGGTGAAGGCGGCCTCGCTGGGCAACGCCATGGAGTGGTTCGACTTCGGGATCTACAGCTACCTGGCGGTCACCCTCGGTCACGTCTTCTTCCCGTCCGGCAACGACACCGTGCAGCTGCTGTCGTCGTTCGCGACCTTCGCCGTGTCCTTCCTGGTACGCCCGATCGGCGGCATGGTCTTCGGGCCGATGGGCGACAAGGTCGGCCGCAAGAAGGTGCTCGCACTCACGATGATCATGATGGCGATCGGCACGTGCGCCATCGGCCTGATCCCCTCGTACGCCACGATCGGCTTCTGGGCGCCGGTTCTGCTGATCTTCTTCAGGCTCGTCCAGGGCTTCTCGACCGGCGGCGAGTACGGCGGCGCCTCGACCTTCATCGCCGAGTACGCGCCCGACAGGAAGCGCGGCTTCTACGGCAGCTTCCTCGAACTGGGCACCCTCGCCGGTTACGTCGCCGCCGCGGGGCTGGTGACGGTCCTGACGGCGCTGCTGGGCAGCGGCGGGATGGAGTCCTGGGGCTGGCGGGTGCCGTTCCTGGTGGCCGGTCCCATCGGACTGGTGGGCCTCTATCTGCGGCTGAGGCTGGACGAGACGCCCGCCTTCCGGAAGCTGGAGGACGAGTCCCTGCACCGCGCCTCCGACGCCGCCTCCGCCGTGGAGACGACCGCCACCGGGGACCTGGCCAGGATCTTCCGCGACTACTGGCCGACCCTCGTCCTGTGCGTCAGCCTGGTCGGCGCCTACAACGTCACCGACTACATGCTCCTGTCGTACATGCCGACGTACCTCTCGGACGAGATGGGCTACTCCGAGACGCACGGCCTGCTCATCCTGATCGGCACCATGGTGGTGCTGATGCTGCTGATGAACCGGGTGGGCCGGCTCAGCGACCGGCTGGGCCGCAAGCCCCTGCTGATGGCGGGCATGCTCGGGTTCCTGGTCCTCTCGCTGCCGGCGTTCCTGCTGGTCCAGCAGGGCAGCCTGGTGGCGGTGTCGGCGGGCATGCTGATGCTGGGCCTGTCGCTGGTGTGCCTGCTCGGCACGATGTCGGCGACCCTGCCGGCCCTGTTCCCGACCCGGGTCCGCTACGGCTCCCTGTCGGTCGGCTACAACCTCTCCGCCTCCCTGTTCGGCGGCACCACGCCGCTGGTGATCACCGCGCTGATCTCCGTCACGGGCAGCGAGCTGATGCCCGCGTACTACGCGATGGCGGCGGCAGTGGTCGGTGTGATCGCCGTGGCCTGCATGAAGGAGACGGCCGGCCGGCCCCTGGAGGGCTCGCCCCCCTCGGTCGCCACGCCGGAGGAGGCGGCGGAGATGGTGGAGAGCCGGGCCCCGGCGCCGAGGTTCTGACCCGGCGGGCGCGCGCAGGTACGCGTCCCCGGCGGGACCCGTACGCACGGAAAGGGGGCCCGGCATCCGCGGCGATCGCGGATGCCGGGCCCCGGGCGCGGCGCGTCAGCCCTGGCGGGCCTTGAAGCGCGGCTCCCTCTTGTTGATCACGAAGGTCACGCCCCTGCGGCGCACCACCTGGGCGCCGGGCCTGGCCTTGAGCGCGCGCAGCGACGTGCGCACCTTCATGGCGGGTCTCCTCTCGACGGGCCGGCGGACGCGGCCCGGGTCAGTGGCGGGCGGCGGTACGGCCGTAGCGGCGCTCGAACCGCTCCACGCGTCCCTCGGTGTCGAGCACGCGCGCGGTGCCGCCGTGGAACGGGTGGCTCGCGGACGAGATCTCGACGTCCACCACCGGGTAGGCGGTGCCGTCCTCCCACTCGACCGTCCGCCGCGGGTCGAGGGTGGAGCGGGTCAGGAGGGTGAATCCGGACGCGGTGTCGCGGAAGACGACCGGGCGGGACACGGGATGGATGCCGGGCCTCATGGGATGTCCTTTCGTCACGGGCTTCGCAGGGTGTGGGGCCGTCACGGGCTTCGCAGGGTGCGGAGCCGTCACGGGCTTCGCAGGGTGCGGGGCAACGCGGGGGTCAGCGCTCCTCGCGGAACGGGACGTGCGCGCCGGCGACCGGGTCGTACTTGCGCAGGACCAGCCGGCCGGGGTCGTTGAGACGGTTCTTGCGGGTCACGTAGGTGACGCCGGTGCCGGCCGTCGACTTCAGCCTGACGACGGGCCGCGCGTTGCTGCGTGCCATGAGGTGCTCCCTTCCGCCGACACGTTCATTGACTCGAACATGTCAGATGCTGGTGTAACGGTCCTGACCCGTTTCCTATTCCGGGCCCGTCGCCTGTTCCGGGCCAGTTGTTCCGTGCCGGTTGTTCCGGGCCCGTCTCCTGTTCCCGGGACGCCGGCGGCCGGTGACGCCCCGGGCCGGGCCGGGCGCACGCCGTCCCGGGAGAGCCCCCGGTTCCCGCTGCCCTTCCCGGCGCGCAACCGCCCGTCCACGGACCCCCAACACACCTCCACCCCCGCTGATTCCCGCGCTCTTCTCCCTGTTCGGAGGCCCTGCGGCCGGATCGCCCGACGTACGACGGCGCTCGGCCGGGCCGGGTCCGCGCCGCCGGGGGCGACGGGCCGCGGTGGTGCCCGGCGAGCGGTCCGGCGCGTGCTCCGCCATGCTGGGCCGGGGTGGCCCCCTTCCCCGCGACAAGGAGCACCACATGCCCACGGACCCGACGGACCCGGTCGGACGCTTCCTCGCAGCCCTGGACCCCGATCACCGCGAGGCCGTCGGCACCAGACCGGTCCAGGAGCAGGAACGCCTGGCCGCGGCCTGGGAGAGGGAGCTGGAGACGGACGACGGGCTCGACACGCTGGACGAGCTGTCGCCCCCGGCGGCCGAGGCGGAGGCCGCTCGGCGCGTCCTGGCGCGCGAGGGCGGCGCGTAGCCGCGAGGGCGGCGCGCCGGCGCGCCGCGGTGGCCGTACGGCGCTCCGGGCATCGTCAGCCAG
>NZ_AGBF01000218.1 GCF_000225525.1 Streptomyces zinciresistens K42
CCCGGCTCGTGGTGGTCGTGGACGACCTGGACGCGCTGATCTCGCCCGCGCTGGGGTCCACCGGCAGGCCCTCGGCGGGCTCGGTGGTCCGCGCGCTGGAGGCCGTGGCGCGCGAGGGCGAGCGGCTCGGCGTGCACCTGGTGGCCGCGTCCGCGACCGGGGGCCGTACGGCGGACTCGGAGCCCGCCCGCCGGGCCGCGCTGCGGGTGACGCTGGAGGCGGTGGCGGCGGGAGCGGACGAACCGGCTCCCGGCCGGGGCCGGTTGGCCCGGCCGGACGGACGCGTGCTGGCCTTCCAGGGCGGCCGGGTCACGGGGCGCATCCCGCGCACGGCGACGCTGCGGCCCACGGTGGTGCCGCTGGAGTGGCACCGCATGGGCGATCCGCCGGCCCGCCGCCCGGTGCGCGAGCTGGGCAACGGCCCGACCGATCTGGCCCTGCTGGCCAGCGCGTTGGAGCGGGCCGCGCGCGAGGTCTCCGCGAGCGAGGTGCCCTCGCTGCTGTGACGCCGCCCGGCCCGCCGCGCCGCGCGCGAGGCGCCCGGTCACGAGGCGGTCACGATCCCCCGGTCGGCGCCGGAGGCGGTCTTGCCGCCCTTCGCGGCAGGGCGTAGACCGGATCCACGGGACAGCGCCGGAACGTTCGACGAGGCACGAAGAACGGGGCCGTGATGCGCAGTACGAGCAGGAACCGGACCACCAGGGCAGCGGCGGCCGTCGCGGGCGCCCTCGCGCTCTCCCTCTCCGCGTGCGGGGGCGGCGGCGACGACAACGGCGGCGACCAGGGCGGTCCGGGCGGGAAGAGCGCCGCCACCGTCACGCTTCCCGCGCTGAAGGGGCGGAGCCTGGAGGTGGCCGCCGTCTGGACGGGCGCCGAGCAGGCGAACTTCAAGAAGGTCCTCGCCGAGTTCGAGAAGCGCACCGGCGCCAAGGTCACCTTCGTGCCCGCGCAGGACCCCATCATCAACTTCCTCGGCTCCAAGGTCGCGGGCGGCCGGCCGCCGGACGTCGCGATGCTTCCGCAGCCGGGCGCCATCAAGCAGGCCGTCGACAAGAAGTGGGCCAAGCCGCTGGGCGCCGAGGCGGTCAAGGAGCTCCGGGAGAACTACGCGCAGGGCTGGCAGGACATCGGCCAGGTCGACGACAAGCAGTACGGCGTCTACTACAAGGCCGCCAACAAGTCCCTGATCTGGTACAACGCCAAGGTCTTCGAGAACGCGGGCGCCTCCGAACCCACCTCGTGGGACGAGCTGCTGACGGCGGCGCGGACGGTGTACGACTCCGGTGTCACGCCGTTCTCGGTGGGCGGCGCGGACGGCTGGACCCTCACCGACTGGTTCGAGAACGTCTACCTCTCCCAGGCCGGCCCCGAGAAGTACGACCAGCTCGCCCGGCACGAGATCAAGTGGACCGACGCGTCCGTGAAGGACGCGCTCACCACGCTGGCGCAGGTGTGGGGCAAGAAGGACTACGTCGCGGGCGGTGCGACCGGCGCGCTGCAGACCGACTTCCCGACCTCCGTCACCCAGGTCTTCACCGGCGGCGACCAGCCGAAGGCCGGCATGGTCTACGAGGGCGACTTCGCGCAGGTCAACATCGCCCAGGCCAAGGCGGACGTCGGCACCGACGCCAAGGTGTTCCCGTTCCCGTCCGTCGGCGGCACCGCGCCCGTCGTCTCCGGCGGCGACGCGGCCGTCGTCCTCAAGGACTCCGAGGCGGCGCAGGCGCTGGCGACCTTCCTCGCCTCCCCGGACGCGGCGACGATCCAGGCCGGGCTCGGCGGCTACCTCTCGCCGAACAGGAACGTCCCCGCCTCGGCCTACCCGAACGACGTGCAGCGCAAGATGGCCAAGGCGCTCGTCGGCGCCGGGGACGACTTCCGCTTCGACATGTCCGACCAGGCCCCGCAAGCGTTCGGCGGCACGCCCGGCAAGGGCGAGTGGAAGGCGCTCCAGGACTTCCTGAAGAACCCGGCGGACATCGCCGGCACCCAGCGGAAGCTGGAGTCCGACGCGGCCGCGGCGTACGGAAACTGACGCGGTGGCCCCGACACGGGCGGCGGGGGCCACCGCGGTCCCCGCCCCGACCGGGCCGCGCAGGAGCGTGACCGGCACCCGCCGGCTCGTGGCCGTGCTGTTCCTGCTGCCCGCCCTGGTGCTGCTCGGCGCGCTCGTGGTGTACCCGATCGGGTACTCGGTGGTCCGCAGCTTCTCCGACCAGTCCGGCGGCGGCTTCGCCGGATTCGCCAACTACAGGGAGCTGTTCACCGACGACGGCATCCGCACGGCCCTCAAGAACAACGTCGTCTGGGTGGTGTTCGCCCCGACGGTCGCGACCGCGCTCGGCCTGGTCTTCGCGGTGCTCACCGAACGGGTGCGCTGGGGAACGGCGTTCAAGCTGGTCGTCTTCATGCCGATGGCGATCTCGATGCTCGCGGCGGGCATCATCTTCCGGCTGGTCTACGACCAGGACCCGGACAAGGGCGTCGCCAACGCGGTGTGGGTCGGCGTCCACGACACCTTCGCCCAGTCGTCCGCCTTCCCCAAGGCGCACCCGGGCCGCCGGTCCCCGCTGGAGGCCGCGCCGGGCGGCGGCTTCCTCACGAGGGACACGGCCAGCGCCGGCTCCCCGGTCGCCCTGCCCCTGGTCGGCGTCGCCCCCGACCAGATGCCGGACGGCGCCGGGCGGGCCGCGGCGGCGACGGCGGAGCCGGGGAAGGTCACCGGCACCACCTGGCAGGACTTCACCCGCGGCAAGGGCGTCGGCACCCTCGGCGGGGTCGATCCGGGCGAGCTGGGCTACGCCGGGATGCGGGTCGAGGCCGTCCTAGACGGCAGGGTCGTGGCGTCCACGACGGCGCGCGCGGACGGCACGTTCACCCTGCCCGCCGCCGCGGACGGGGCCCTGCTGCGGCTGCCGGCGGACAACTTCAAGGCGCCGTACAACGGCGTCGACTGGCTCGGCCCGTCCCTGGTCACCCCGGCCGTCATCGGGTCGTACGTCTGGATGTGGGCCGGTTTCGCGATGGTGCTGATCGCGGCGGGGCTCGCGGGCATCCCCCGCGATCTGCTGGAGGCGGCCCGGGTCGACGGCGCCAACGAGTGGCAGGTGTTCCGCCGGGTCACGGTGCCGCTGCTGGCGCCCGTCCTCGCGGTCGTCACCGTGACCCTGATGATCAACGTGCTGAAGATCTTCGACCTGGTCTTCATCATCGCCCCGGGCTCCTCCCAGGACGACGCCAACGTCCTGGCGCTGGAGCTGTACCGCAAGGGCTTCTCCGAGGACCGGCCGGGCGTCGCGAGCGCGATCTCGGTGTTCCTGCTGCTCCTCGTGATCCCGGTGATGTGGTTCAACATCCGCAGGCTCAGGCGGGAGGCGCGGCGATGAGCGCGGACACCGGCACGGCGACCGCGGCGGACCCCGGGCCGCCCGCCGCGGGCACGCGCGGGCGGTCCCTGGGCGCCCGGCTCGCCTCGCTCGTCAGCGGCGGACTGGTACGGGTGTTCCTCGTCGTGGTGGGCCTGTTCTGGCTGGTCCCCACGTTCGGGCTGCTGCTGTCCTCGCTGCGGCCTGCGGACGCGATGTCGGCGAGCGGCTGGTGGGACGTCTTCAGCAAGCCCTCCCAACTCACCTTCGCCAGTTACGGCAAGCTCCTCGGCAACGGCGACATCACCGGCTCGGTCCTGAACACCGTGCTGATCACGGTCCCGGCGACGGTCCTCGTCGTGGTGATCGGCTCACTCGCCGGATACGCCTTCGCGTGGATGGAGTTCCCGGGCCGCGACTGGTGGTTCCTCGGCGTGGTCGGCCTGCTGGTCGTGCCGGTGCAGGTGGCGCTCATCCCGATCGCCGAACTGTTCGGGAGGATAGGCGTCTTCGGGTCGCTCACCGGCGTGATCGCCTTCCACGTCGGCTTCGGCCTGCCGTTCGCGATCTTCCTGCTGCGCAACTTCTTCGCCGAGATCCCCCGGGAACTGCTGGAGGCCGCGCGGCTGGACGGGGCGGGTGAACTGCGCCTGTTCCTCCGGGTCGTGATGCCGCTCGGCGGGCCCGCCGTCGCCGCGCTCGGCATCTTCCAGTTCCTGTGGGTGTGGAACGACATGCTCGTCGCGCTGATCTTCACCGACGCCGACAGCCAGCCGATCACGGTCGCCCTGCAGACCCAGGTACGCCAGTTCGGCAACAACATCGACGTCCTGGCGCCCGGCGCGTTCCTCTCCATGGTGATTCCGCTGGCCGTGTTCTTCGCGTTCCAGCGGCAGTTCGTGTCCGGCGTGATGGCGGGGGCGGTCAAGTAGCCCCCGGCGCACCCGACAACGCCCCGGGGGGCGGGCCGCGACCGGCCCGCCCCCGCGGGTCACGCACAGTCCCCCGTATGCCGTACGTCCCGTAACCAAGTCACTCCATCGGCCGTTGCCGGGCAAGGCGCTGTCGCCGCCACCACCCCGGCCGACCCAGTGGAAGTCCCTTGCCCAGGTTCAGTGTCATCGTCCCCGTGTACAAGGTCCAGGCGTACCTGCACGAGTGTCTGGAATCGGTGCTCACCCAGTCGTACCCCGATCTGGAACTGATCGCGGTCGACGACCGCTCCCCGGACGCCTGCGGCGCGATCATCGACGAGTTCGCGGCCCGGGACCCGCGCGTGCGGCCGGTGCACCTCGCGGAGAACCGGGGCCTGGGGCCGGCCCGCAACGCGGGCATGGCCGAGGCGGCCGGCGACTACCTGGTCTTCCTCGACAGCGACGACACGCTCACCCCGGACGCCCTGCTCGCGATCGCCGACCGGCTGAAGGAGACGGGCGAACCGGAGGTGCTGGTCTACGACTACGCGCGCACCTACTGGACCGGCGAGACGGTCCGCAACCAGGCCGCCGCCCGGCTCTCCGAGGAAGGCCCGGCCCCCTTCCTGCTGACGGACCGGCCGGAGCTGCTGCGGCTGCTGATGGTGGCGTGGAACAAGGCGTACCGGCGGGACTTCGTGGAGCGGGAGGGCCTCGCCTTCCCGCCCGGCTACTACGAGGACACGCCCTGGACCTACCCGGCGCTGATGGCGGCGCGCTCCCTCGCGACCCTGGACCGGGTGTGCGTGCACTACCGCCAGCGCCGCCGCGGCGGCATCCTCGGCACGGTCAGCGACCGGCACTTCGACATCTTCGAGCAGTACGACCGGGTCTTCGCGCACCTCGACGCCCGGCCCGAACTCGCCCGCTGGCGGCCGCTGTTGTTCCACCGGATGGTGGACCACCTGATCGTGGTGTTCGCGCGCCGCGACCGGCTGCCGCGCCGCAGCCGCGCCGCGTTCCTGCGCAGGGCCCGCGCCCACTACCGCCGCTACCGCGCCCCGGGCAGCCCCGTGCCGCCCCGGGCCAGACTGCACCACGCGCTCGTGCGGCACGGCCTGCACCGCAGCTACCACGCCCTGCGGCTCACCGCGGCCCTGCTGCGCCGCGCCGCCGGACTCGCCCGGCGGCTGCTGAGGACCCTGCGCGCCGGCGCCCTGCGGCTGCACTACCGCCTCCAGCGCTGTCTGCCCGTGCGCAGCGACCGGGCCGTCTTCGCCGCGGACGGCGTGCCCGGCCACGGCTGCCATCCGGGCGCCCTGGAGCAGGCGTTCCGCGCCCATGCCCCGCACATCCGCACGGCCTGGGTCACCGGGACCGGGCAGCGCGCGGCGGTTCCCGAGGGCACCCGCGTGCTGCGCCCCGGCACGGCCGCGTACTGGACGGCGCTGGCCCGCTCCCGGTACCTGGTGCACAACGCCGCCTTCGACGGCCGCTTCGCCAAACGGCCCGGACAGGTCCTGGTGCAGACCCGGCGCGGCACCCCGCTCAAGCACATGGGCCTGGATCTGCGCGAACGCCCGGCGGCGGCCGAGGAGTTCGACGCCGACGCGCTGCTGGACGACGTCGACCGGTGGGACTACCTCGTCTCGGCCAACCGCCACTCCACCCTGACCTGGGAGCGCGTGTACCCGGGCGGGTACACCACCCTGGAGTACGGCGGCCCGCGCAACGACGTCCTCCAGCACGCCACGTCCGCCGACGTCGCCCGCCTCCGGCAGGAGCTCGGCATCCCCGAGGGCGCCGTCGCGATCCTGTACGCCCCCACCCACCGCGACTACCGCCGCACCCAGCGCACCACCCTGGACCTGCACCGCGTGCTGCGCCGGCTGGGCCCGCGCTTCGTGATCCTGGCCCGCGCCCACCACCGCCACGGCGGCCCGCTCGCCCCCTCGGGCGGCCGGCTCCTCGACGTCGGCGGCCACCCCAGCGTCGAGGCGCTGTGCCTGGCCTCGGACGCCCTGGTCACCGACTACTCCTCGATCATGTTCGACTACGCGGGACTGGACCGCCCGATGGTGATCCACGCCGAGGACCAGGAGGCGTACGAGGCGGCCCGGGGCACGTACTTCGACGTGCGCGCGTTCCCGCCGGGCGCGGTGGCGCGCGACGAGGACGAGCTGATCGACATCTTCGCCACCGGCCACTGGCGCGGCTCGCGCTCGGCGGAACTGCGCACGGCGTTCCGCGCGCGCTTCTGCCCGCACGAGGACGGCCGCGCCGCCGAGCGGGTCGTACGCCACGTGGTGCTGGGCGAGGCGGGCGGGCCCGCCGCGGTGCCGGTGGCGGACCGCCGTCCCGTACCGTCGGCCGCCGCGTCGCCGGTGCACGCCGCGCCGGCGGCCGTGCCGCAACCCGCGGGTCCCGCGCCCGTCACCGAGAGCCTCTGACCGCCGTTCTCCCCGGAGAGGAGTCCGTATGCCCTCCAGCCCGTCCCGGCCGACGCCCAGGGCGTGGACCTGGCGCCCCGCCGGGCGCCCCGGCCGTCGCCCCGCCGGCTGACGCGCCCGCGGTCCGCCCGGACAAGCGCCGCCCCGGGCGTCCGGCCTCCCTCCGCACCCGGCCGCCCCCACCTCGACAGAAAGGGCAGTATGCCCCGCTTCAGCATCATCGTCCCGTCCCATGGTGTCGCGGGCCGGCTGTCCCGGGCGCTGGACTCGGTCCTCGCCCAGTCCCTCGGCGACTTCGAGCTGATCCCGGTCCGCGACGCACCCGGCTCCCCGGCGGCGGACGTCGTCGCCGGGTACGCCGAGCGCGACCGCCGGGTGCTGCCCGCCGACTCGCCTCCTTCGGCCGGGCTGGCCGGGGCGCGCAACGCGGGGGCGGCGGCGGCGACCGGTGACTGGCTACTGTTCCTGGACGGCGACGACGAACTGGTGCCGGGCGCGCTCGCGGCGGTGGACGCGCGGCTGCGCGCGACCGGCGACGTGGACGTCCTGCACTTCGAGCACGAGCGCGTCCCCTGGTGGACCGGCGAGCCCACCAACCCGGCCGCGCCGGTGCTGGCGCGCACACCCGAGGTGGCCTTCTCCCCCGGCCAGGCGCCCCGGCTGACGGGCGTCGAACTGCCCGCCTGGAGCGCCGCCTACCGGCGCCGCTTCCTCACCGAACACGAACTCGCTTTCCCCGAGGGCCACTTCACCGACATCGCGTTCGGCGCCCAGGTGATGCTGTGCGCGCGGCGCCTGGCCGTGCTGCGCCAGGTCGTCGTACGGCATCTGCTGCGCCGGCAGGGCAGCCGGCCCGGACTGCCGGGCGCGCACCACGTCGAACTGCTCGACCAGGCGGAGCGGGTGCTGGTGCGGGCCGTGGAACGGGAGCTGCCCGCGCGACGGCTGGGGCCGCTGTTCGAGCAGCTCTTCGCCGCGGTGCTGAAGACGGCCGCCCACCCCAGGCGGCTGGGGCGCGGGCGGCGGGCGTTCTTCCGCCGGGCGGGCGCGCTGTACCGGCGCCATCGTCCGGCGGGGTACAGGCCGCCCGGCGGCAGTCTCGGTGTGCAGCACCGGCTGCTGGCGTGCGGGGCCTACACGGCGTTCCGCGCGCTGCGGGCGGTCAACCGGGCGGCGGCGGGGGCCCTGGCGGGCCTGCCGCGGCCGCGCGGGCTGCGCACCCGGCTGCGCTACCGGCGGCAGCTGCGCCGCCCGCTGGACCCCTCACTCGCCGTGTACTGCGCGTACTGGGGGCGCGGCTACCTCTGCAACCCGGCCGCGATCCACGCCAAGGCGCGCGAACTCGCCCCGCATCTGCGCGCGGTGTTCCTGGTCGAGCCGGACCAGGTGCGCCATGTGCCGAAGGACGTCGAGCACGCGGTGATCGGCAGCCGGGCCTACTGGGACGTGCTGGCCCGCGCCGCGTACCTGGTCAACAACGCCAACTTCGCGGACGCGGTCGTCAAGCGCGCGGGCAGCGTCCATCTGTCGACCCAGCACGGCACCCCGCTGAAGAGGATGGGTGCCGACCAGGCGGTGTACCCGGTGGTGGCCGCGGCGACCGGCGGCATCGGCAGGCTGCTCGCCCGCGTGGACCGCTGGGACTTCAACCTCAGCTCCAACGCGCACTCCACGCAGATGTGGGAGAGCGCCTACCCGGCGGCGCACGAGACGCTGGAGTACGGCTATCCGCGCAACGACGTCTTCTACACGGCGGACGCCGCCGACGTCGCCCGCGTCCGGCGTGAACTCGGCGTCCCCGAGGGCAAGAAGGCGCTGCTGTACGCGCCCACGCACCGCGACCACGCCTCCGGCTTCACGTCCGGCCTCGATCTCGCGGCGCTGTGCGAGGAGATCGGCGAGGAGTACGTGGTGCTGCTGCGCGCCCACTACTTCTACGACCGAGGCACCGCGCGCGGCGGCGGCCGGATCATCGACGTCACCGGGCATCTGTCGTCCGAGGAGGTGTGCCTGGCGGCCGACGCGCTGATCACGGACTACTCGTCGATCATGTTCGACTACGCCAACCTGGACCGGCCGATCGTGGTGTACGCCGACGACTGGGACGTCTACCGGGAGCTGCGGGGCGTGTACTTCGACCTGATGGAGGCACCGCCCGGCCGGGTGGCGCGGACCCCGCGGGAGCTGGCCGCGGTGCTGCGCGACGGTTCCTACGCGGACGCGGGGGCGAGGGCGCTGCGCACCGCGTTCCGGGAGCGGTTCTGCCAGTTCGACGACGGGCTCGCCGCCGAGCGCGTCGTACGCCGGGTGCTGCTGGGCGAGCCGCCCGAGGCGATCCCGCCGGTGATCCCGCTCGCCGAGCGCATCCCCGCGCCCGCCGCGACGACGACCCTCGTGAGGAGCTGACGTGCCCCGCTTCAGCATCATCGTGCCCGTCTTCAAGGTGCAGGGCTTCCTGCGGGAGTGCCTGGACTCGGTGCTCGGGCAGTCGTACGCCGACTTCGAGGTGATCGCGGTCGACGACCGCTCCCCCGACGGCTGTCCGGCGATCCTGGACGCCTACGCCGCGCGCGACCCGCGGGTGCGGGTGCTGCACCTGCCGGAGAACGTGGGCCTCGGCCGCGCCCGCAACGCGGGCCTGGAGCGGGCGCGCGGCGACTACGTGCTCTTCCTGGACAGCGACGACCAGTACACGCCCGGTCTGCTGGAGGCGGTCGCCGGGCGGCTGGCGCAGACCGACGACCCCGACATCCTGGTCTTCGACCACGTGCGCACGCACTGGTGGGGGCGCGGGGGCCGCAGCACGGCGGCGGACCTGCTGGCGGCGGCCGGTTCGGGCACCTTCCGCGTCCGCGAGAGCCCGGAGTACCTGCATCTGTTCCTGGTGGCGTGGAACAAGGCGTACCGGCGCGCGTTCTTCCTGGAGCACGAACTGGGCTACGCCCCGGGGCTGTACGAGGACGCGCCGGTCACCTACCGCTCGATGGTGCTGGCCGACCGGGTCGCCTGTCTGGAGCGGATCGGGGTGGAGTACCGCCAGCGGCGGCAGGGCGCGATCACCAGGACGCCGGGGCGCCGGCACTTCGACATCTTCCCGCAGTACGAGGGCCTGTTCGCGTTCCTCGAAGGCCGTCCCGACCTGGCGTGGGCGCGCCCGGCGCTGTTCGAACGGGCCCTGGACCACATGCTGTTCGTCCTCGCGCGCGAGGACCGGGTGACCCCGGCGGACCGGGCGGACTTCTACCGCGGCATCCGCGCCTTCCACGCCCGTCATCTGCCGGAGGGCTTCGTCCCGCCGGAGGGCCGGCGCGGCGCGGAGATGCGGCTGGTGGCCTCGGTGCCCTACGCGTCGTTCGCCGCGGCGCGTTCGCTGCACGGGCTGCGCCGGCTGGCGGCGGGCGGG
>NZ_AGBF01000217.1 GCF_000225525.1 Streptomyces zinciresistens K42
ACGCCCGCCGCGGTCCCGGCCGGCGCCGGAACCCCCGCCGCGGTCCCCGCCGGCGTCCTGGCCAAGGGGCCCGCCGACGCCGGGTCCGAGTCCCCGGGCGACGGCCGCGCCGCCTCCGGGGCCGCCCCCGCCTGACCGCGCGGGCGGGGCGCGCTACGGGTGCATCCGGGCCCCCTTCAGCACCTTGTCCACCGCGTTGCGCGGCCCGTACACGGCCAGTCCCACGAGATCCAGCCCGCCCGTGCCCACGGCCCGCACCGCCGCCCGGTTGTCGCGGTCGTTGCCCGTGGCGAAGAGGTCCGAGGTGAACACCGCGCGCGGGAGGGCGCGGGCGAGCACGCGCGCGTGGGCCGTCGTCAGCGTCTCCTTCGCGCCCTCGAAGACCAGTACCGGCTGGCGGAACATCGGCAGGTAGGGGACCCCGTCCGCGTCCTCGTAGGGGTCGCCGATCACCTCGGCGGCCTGCGTGCCCAGGCCGCTGACCAGGAACGCCGTCACGTTCAGCCGCTGCCAGGTCTCCAGGTCCTCGCGCAGCAGGACGGCGATCTTCGTGTCGAAGCGGAGGGGCGCGGATGCGGGTGCAGCCGGTGCTTCCCGTGCTTCGGGTGCTTCGGGTGCTTCGGGTGCTTCACGGTTCATGCACCGAGACTGGCGGCCGGCTCGCGGTCCGGTCTTGTACGTTCTTTGCATGGGCACCCGCGAGGAAGTCACCGCGTGGCGTCCCCGCGTCCCGGGGGTCACGGAGGTCTTCCACGCCCGCTTCACCGCGTACGCGTACCCGATGCACGTCCACGAGGCGTGGACGCTGCTCATCGTCGACGACGGAGCCGTACGCTACGACCTCGACCGGCACGAGCACGGCACCCCGCACGACACGGTCTCCCTGCTGCCGCCGCACGTCCCGCACAACGGCTCCCCCGCCACCCCGCACGGCTTCCGCAAACGCGTCCTGTACCTGGACGCCACCCGGCTCGGCGACGATCTCATCGGACCCGCGGTGGACTCCCCCGATCTGCGCGACCCCGTGCTGCGCCGGCGCGTCGGCCAGGTGCACGCCGCCCTGCGGCGGCCCGGCGACGAGCTGGAGGCGGACAGCAGGCTGACCCTCGTCGGCGAGCGGCTCCGCGCGCATCTGCGCCCCCGCACGCCCGGCGGCGCACCGGCCCGTGACCCCGGCCTCGCCCGGCGGCTGCGCGAACTCCTGGACGAGCGCGTCCTCACGGGCATCGCGCTCGACGAGGCCGCGGCCCTGGTGCAGGCGCATCCCGCCCATCTCGTACGGGCGTTCAGCGCCGCGTACGGCATCGCCCCGCACCAGTACCTGATGTCCCGCCGCGTCGACCGGGCCCGGGGGCTGCTGCTCGCGGGCCGGCCGCCGGCGGATGTCGCCGCCGCGACCGGCTTCTACGACCAGTCCCATCTCACCCGGCACTTCCGCAGGTTGGTCGGGGTGCCGCCGGGCCGCTACCGCGGCAGCGCGCGCTGAGCGCCGTACAGGTTGCGCGGGCGCACGGCGTCCGCGGTGCCGTACAGCTCCGGGCGGGAGCGCGGGGCGCCGGTGAAGTCGGGGAAGTCGATCCGGCCGAACTCCCCGACCTCGCTGACGCCGACGGTGGCGGAGTGCGGGGCCAGGCCGTCGAGGCGGACCGTGCCCGCGCGGCCGTCGGCGACCCGGATGTTCCAGGGGGTGAAGCGGGCGCCGAACAAGGATGTGAACAACGTTCGGAAGTGCGTCGGTGGGCATGCCACGGGACCCCACGGCGGGAAAGGGTGCGCGAGGGCCGCCTGTTGCGGTCTCTGGCGCTCTCCGGTGCTCTCTGGCGCTCTCTGGTGCGGTCTTTCGTCAGTCCGCGGACCGTTTGGTCAGATGGCTGAACGCGTCCAGGTTGCGGGTGGACTCACCGCGCGCGACGCGCCACTCGTACTCCTTGCGGATCGCGGAGGCGAAGCCCAGCTCCAGAAGGGTGTTGAAGGCGCCGTCCGCCGCCTCCAGGACCTGGCCCAGGATGCGGTCGATCTCGTCGGCGGTCACGGCGGCGAGCGGGAGGCGGGCGGTGACGTAGATGTCGCCGAGTCGGTCCACGGCGTAACTCACGGCGTAGAGCTTGAGGTTGCGCTCCAGGAGCCAGCGGTGGACGCCGGTCTCGTTCTCGTCGGGGTGGCGGATGACGAAGGCGTTCAGCGAGAGGGAGTGGCGGCCCACGATCACGGAGACCGTGGTCGACAGCTTGCGGGAGCCGGGAAGCTTGACGACGTAGCTGCCGGGGGCGGTGCTCTCCCACTCCAGCTCGGCTTCCTTCAGGGCTCCCTCGACGACCTGCGCCGCCTTCTGTGCGTCAGCCATGGTGGGAGCGTACGTGACGGCGGTGCGCCTGGGCCGCCGCCGTGTAGACGTCGGCCGTGGCGGCGGCCGCGGTGTCCCAGCCGAAGGACTGGGCGTGCCGGGCCGCGGCCTCGCCCATGCGCGGCGTCAGATACGGGTCGTCGGCGAAGTCGCGCAGCACGCGCGCGTACGCGGCGGGGTTGTGGCCCTGGACCAGGAACCCCGTACGGCCGTGCCGCACCGCCACCGGCAGGCCGCCGACCGCCGCCGCGAGGACCGGGGTGCCGGCCGCCTGCGCCTCGATGGCGACCAGGCCGAAGGACTCGCTGTACGACGGCATGACCAGCACCGACGCCGCGCGGAACCAGTCCGCGAGCTGCTCCTGGCCGACGGGCGGACGGAACCGTACGACGTCCGCGACGCCCAGGCGGGCCGCCAGCTTCTGAAGGCCCTCGGGCTTGGCCATGCCGCTGCCGCTGGGGCCGCCGACGACCGGGACGAGGACGCGGGAGCGCAGCTCGGGGCGCTCGTCCAGCAGGACCGCCACCGCGCGCAGCAGGATGTCGGGGGCCTTCAGGGGCTGGATGCGGCCGGCGAACAGCGGGATCAGCGCGTCCTGCGGGAGCCCGAGGCGGGCGCGGGCGGCGGCGCGGCCGTCCGCGGGGGCGAAGCGGGCGAGGTTCACGCCGGGGTGGACCACGGCCACCTTGCCGGGGTCGGCGGCGTAGTGCCGTACGAGTTCCTCGGCCTCCTCCTCCGTGTTGGCGATGAGGCGGTCCGCGGCGGCGACGATCTGGGTCTCGCCGATGACGCGGGCGGCGGGCTCGGGGGTGTCGCCGTCGGCCAGGTTGGCGTTCTTGACCTTGGCCATGGTGTGCATGGCGTGCACCAGGGGGGCGCCCCAGCGCTGGGCGGCGAGCCAGCCGACGTGGCCGGAGAGCCAGTAGTGGGAGTGGACGAGGTCGTAGTGGCCGGGGCGGTGGCCGGCCCACGCCTGCATCACGCCGTGCGTGAACGCGCACAGCTGGGCGGGGAGGTCCTCCTTGTTCAGGCCCTCGTAGGGGCCCGCGTCGATGTGGCGGACCAGGACGCCGGGCGCCAGTTCGACCACCGGGGGGAGGTCGGCGGCGGTGGTGCGTGTGAAGATCTCGACCTCGATGTTGATCGCGGCGAGGCGCTGCGCGAGCTCCACGATGTAGACGTTCATGCCGCCGGCGTCGCCGGTGCCGGGCTGGTGGAGCGGTGAGGTGTGGACGGAGAGCATGGCTACGCGGCGGGGGCGGCGGTGGAGCCTGAGTCGCGAGGGGGCCGACGCGGAGCGACGCCCGAGCCTGCTGACGTACTGGCTCACGTGGCGTTCCTCCTTGGCTGCGGGCATGCCGGACAGAGGGTTGAGCGCCCTCCAAGGCGGTGCAACGCCGGAGGAAGGGGTTCCCATTCCTGGTGGGGTGGTTTTTGCCGAGGCATTACCGGCGGTCGCTCAACCGTTCGAGATGGGGATGCGTGGGGGGGCGCCTGGGGGGCTTCGAGGAGGGGCGGACGGGGTGCGCAGGCGCGTTCGGAGTGCTCCCGTCCCGCCGTGGGCGGGTGCGGGGTGCCGGCGGGCCCTGCGCATACGCTCGGGGGTATGACAGGCCGTGCCGCCGCTCGTCCCGTGGGAACGGTGACGCGTGGGACCACCAACCCCAACCGGCTGCGGCGGATGGACCGCTGGATCGCCCATGCCCTGGGCCGCGAACTGCGGTGCGCCGCCGAGCCGGTCGCCGTGGACCTCGGATACGGCGCCGCCCCCTGGACGGCCGTGGAACTGCTCGGGCGGCTGCGGTCCGCGGCTCCTCGTGTGCGGGTGGTCGGGGTCGAGATCGAGCCGGGCCGGGTCGCCGCCGCGCGGCCGTACGAGCGGGACGGGCTCGTCTTCCGGCACGGCGGGTTCGAAGTGCCGGTGGCCGGGCGGCCGGTGCTGGTGCGGGCGGCCAACGTGCTGCGGCAGTACGACGAGGACGAGGTCGCCGGGGTCTGGGAACGGCTGTGCGCCCGGCTCGCGCCGGCCGATCCGGCGTCCGGGGGCCGGGGCGGGCTGCTGGTCGAGGGGACCTGCGACGAGATCGGGCGCCGGCATGTGTGGGTCGCACTGGGCCCGGAGGGGCCGCGCACGGTCACCTTCGCCGCGCGGCTGGGGTCGCTGGAGCGGCCGTCGGATCTCGCCGAGCGGCTGCCGAAGGCGCTGATCCACCGGAATGTTCCGGGGGAGGCCGTTCATGCCTTTCTGCGGGACTTCGATCAGGCATGGGCCGCGTCGGCGCCCTACGCCTCCTACGGCGCGCGTCAGCGCTGGATCCGGGCGGTACGGCACCTCGCGGCGGACTGGCCCGTGACGGACGGGCCGGGGCGGTGGCGGCAGGGCGAAGTGACCGTGCGCTGGGAGGCTTTGGCGCCCCGGGGGCGGGCTTTCCCGGGCTGAGCCGCGGGGAACGATCTCCGTGAGCCGTTCGTCACAGATGCGGGAGAACGTCGCCGGGCGGGGGCGGGCGGGCCTCTGTCGTTCTGCGCGCCGTCGTGGCACGATCCCCGGACGCTCGTACGTCACTGACGGGACATCAGTTGGGGGGCACGGGTATGGGCTCGGGCAAGCGCGGCCTGATCACGGCGGCCGTGGCCGTCGTGTGCGCGGTCACCGTTGTGGCGGCGCCGGCGTTCGCGGCGCCCTCCCCTTCCCCGAATTCCCCGAGTTCACCGAGTCGCCCGAATTCACCGAGTTCACCGAGTTCACCGGGGGCGTCCGCACCCGTCCCGGACCAGGAGCTGGAGGCCGTCCGCGCGAAGCTGGACGGGCTCTACGACTCCGCCGCCGTCGCCACCGACGAGTACAACGCCGCCGAGGAGGCGGCGCGGAAGCAGTCCGCCGAGATCGTGGCGCTGGCGAAGAAGATCGTCAAAGGCCAGGAGCGCCTGGCCGAGCTGAAGAAGCGAGCCGGGTCCGCGGCCGCCGCGCAGTACCGCTCGGGCGGGATGCCCCCCGAGGCCCATCTGATGCTCGGCGACGACCCGCAGGGATTCCTCGACGGCGCCGGGCGGCTGCTCCAGGGTCAGCGGGCGACCAGGGGGCTGCTCGCGGAACTGACCCGCACCCAGCAGGACTTGGAGCAGTACGCCGACGACGCCTCGGCCCGGTGGCGACGGCTGGAGGCGGGCCGCAAGGACAGGGCCGCCGCCCGGAAGAAGATCGAGAAGCGGATCAAGGCGGCCGAGGAGATCCAGTCCGGGCTGCGGAAGAAGGAGCGGGAGCGCCTCGCCGAACTGGAGGAGGCCGCCGCCTACGAGGCGCAGACCGAGTGGCTGGACTCCGGCGTCCTCAAGGACCTGAAGACCAAGGCGTCCGCGCAGGGCCGCAAGGCCGTCGAGTTCGCCACCGCCCAACTGGGCAAACCGTACGAATGGGGCGCCGAGGGGCCCGGCTCGTACGACTGCTCGGGGCTCACCTCGAAGGCGTGGGCGAGCGCCGGGCGCGGGATTCCGCGGACCTCGCAGGAGCAGTGGAAGCAGTTGAAGCGCATCCCGGTCAGGGACATGCGCCCCGGCGACCTCATCGTCTACAACAAGGACGCCAGCCACATCGCCCTGTACATCGGCGACGGCACCGTCATCCAGTCCCCGCGTCCCGGGCGAACGGTGTCGATCGCCGGGGCCGGCTCCATGCCGATCCTCGGAGTGGTTCGACCCGATGCGTGAGCTTTCAAGGGGTCTTGTCGCCCGCCGGCGGTGACCACCGCCACGTGACCCACCCCACGCGGCACCCGGGCGCCGGGCACACCGACGTGACGTTCGTCATCCCTCCCCCGCCGTCACCCTGTCCAACTGCGGTAGGGAACGCGGCATATGACATTGGCCAGCGGCCACCCCGGGTGCTCCGCGCCATTCCGCTGCGGCGCCGACACCCGCTATGGTCCCCGTCGGTGGATCGAGGCCCCTCGCGTCCGCCATGCCCTCGGGGGGAGGGAAGGAACTCACGAGAATGCCCGTACCCGTACCGCGGCAGAGAGCGATCCCGGCCGTGGAGACTGGTCTGGCGCAGGCCGCGTCCGCGAGCGGCGGCTCCTCTTCCAGGGAAGAGGCCCCGCGCAAGGAGCAGACGGTCGAGAACACCACGCACACCCATCTCACGCTGCTGCTGATCGAGGACGATCCCGGCGGCTCCGCGGTCGTGCCGGAGATGCTCGACCCGGCTGGCAAGCCGATCCGTGTGCGCACCGCCCGCAACCTCACCGAGGCCGAGCGGCTGCTCACGGACGACGTGCACTGCATCCTGCTGGACCTCGCGCTGCCCGCGCCCGGCGCCCACGCCGGTGACGAGGACGAGCTCGGTGTGCTCAAGCACATCCTGGAGCTCGCGCCCCGGCACGCCGTGCTGGCCCTGACCGCCTCCGGCGACGCCGAGCGCGGTGCGCAGGCCGTGCGGGTGGGCGCCCAGGACTATCTCTTCCGGGACGAACTGGACGGGCGGCTGCTGAGCCGCGCGATCCGGTACGCCGTGGAGAGGAAACGTTCCGACACGGCTGAGCGGCGGCTGGCCGAGGGCCGGCTGCGGGCCCAGGAGAACCGCCGGCTGGAGCGCGGTCTGCTGCCGACGCCGCTGCTGGAGGGTTCGTCGCTGCGGTTCGCCGCGCGCTACCGTCCGGGCCGTTCGCGCGCCCTGCTGGGCGGTGACTTCTACGACGTCGTCCGCACCGCCGACGGCACCGTGCACGCCATGATCGGCGACGTCTGCGGGCACGGGCCCGACGAGGCGGCGCTCGGTGTGGAGCTGCGCATCGCCTGGCGGGCGCTGACGCTGGCCGGGCTGTGCGGGGACGAGCTGCTGAACACCCTGGAGCAGGTGCTGGAGCACGAGCGGTCCGACGACGAGATCTTCGCGACGCTGTGCACGGTCGATATCGCGCCGGACGGGCGGCGGGCCGGGCTGTGTCTGGCCGGTCATCCCTCACCGCTGCTCGCCCGGCCGGGGCGGGCGGCCCGGCTGCTGCCGTACGACAACAACGGACCGGCGCTCGGGCTGCTGCCCGGGGCGCGCTGGCCTCGGATGCAGGTGGAGCTGGGGGCGGAGTGGAGTCTGATGCTCTACACCGACGGGCTGATCGAGGGCCGGGTCGGCGAGGGGCGTGAACGGCTCGGGCAGGACGGGATGGTGTCGATGGTCCGGCGCCAGCTGTCGGAGGGGTTGCGGGGGGAGGCGCTGCTGCGGGCGGCCGTCAGTGAGGTGCGGGATCTCAATGGCGGGGAGCTGACGGATGACGTGGCGGTGCTGTTGTTGGACCGGGGGTTCTGAGGCGGGGCGCCCGCGGCGGGCCTCGCGGGATGGCGCCGGTCGGCGGGGCGGGGCGTGCGGGCTTCCGTGACGGTGTTGCCTGGCTCGGTCGTGGCTGCGGGGCCCGGGTCAGCGGCCGCCGTTCCAGGGGCCGTAGGGGCCGTCGCTGCTGGAGCCCTTTCCGGCGCGGCCTCCGCCGGGGAGGCTCTTGATGGCGGGGCGGACGTCGACCATGTACACGATCGTCGCGATGAGGCCGATGATCGGCAGGAACGACAGGATGTTGAAGATGAGGTTCACCACGAAGGCGAGCCCCAGGATGATCAGCCAGAACGGCTTGGTCTGCTTGTCCGCCGCGCGGTAGGCGTCCTCACGGCGCACGGCGGCGTCGATCAGCGCGAAGCCGCTGAAGAGGATCAGGGCCACGCTCAGCAGCCACATGAACCCAGCGAAGCCCTGCATCAGCACAACGTCCACCACCCGATTCGACTCGTGTCCACGCGGTCACCGTACCCGCATCAACGGGACGGCTACCCGAACAACGGGCCGGGCACGCGTCGAGTGCCCGGCCCGTGATCCACTGCTCTTTTTCACCCGTGCGGGTCATGGGGTGGGGCGGCCGTCCGCGTCACTTGGCGGGCGGCGTCGTCTTCTTCGCGGCCGGCTTGCGCGCCGGGGCCTTCTTGGCCGGGGTCTTCTTCGGCGCGGCGGCCTCGGCGGCGGCCGGCTTCGGAACGGTGGGCTTGGCCGGGGCGGGCGCGGGCTGCTTGGCCTCGGCCGGCTCGGTGTTGGGCTCGACCGCGATGGCGAGTTCCTCGATCTCCTCGGCGGCCTCGCCGCGCCAGGTCCGTACGGCCTGCTCGCCGTGCTCGGCGACCTTCTCGTAGGTCTCCCGGGCCTTGACCGCGTACTCGGCGGCGACCCCGATGGAGCGCAGCGCGAAGTCCTGGGCGCTCTCGCCGAACTTCTTCAGGTCGGCGTCGAAGTTGCTGCCCAGCTTCTTGAAGTCCGCGTCCAGGCTGGTCACGAACTCGTTGACCCGGTCCTGGAAGGTCTCTTGAGCCTCCTTGGCACGGGCGCCCGCCTCCTTGGCGCGCGCCGTGGCCTTCTCCTGGACGGCCTTCGGGTCGGTGCCGCGCACGGCCTCGAAGCGGGCGGGCGCCTCGGAGCGCAGCTGCTCCACCAGACCCGGCACCTTCTTGGCCTGCTGCAGGGCGAGGTCGGCGGTACCGGCGGCGAAGTAGAGGGGGGTCGGGTCACTGAGGGTCTTACGCAGGTCGTCGCTGATGGCCATGGTGATGGTCCTCCCGGGTTGGTTTCGGGTGAGGGTGGGTGTCCCGGCCCGCGGTCGGACGGCTGGCGGCCACCCGCCGGCACGCGTCACGCGCGCGGCGGTGGCCGCTCAGCCGGCCGGCTGCTGCGGATCGGCCGGATTCTCCGGGTCGGCGTCACTGCCGTCGGACGTACCGGTGGTGCGAGTCGTTCGGGTGGTGCGAGTCGTTCGGGTGCGGCGCGCGGCGGGCTCGCGCGCGTCTTCCGCCGTGGTGCGGGTCGTGCGGGCGGGGCGTACGCCGGTCTCGTCGCCGGGCGGGGAGACCGGCGCCGCGACGCCGTCCGCCTCGGGGGGTATCCCGAACCCGTTCTCCTTGCGGAAGGATTCGTAGATCTGGAGCAGCACCTGCTTCTGCCGCTCGTTCAGCGTGGGATCGGCGAGGATGACGGCGCGCGTCTCCACCTCGTCCCGGTCGCGCTCGGCGTCGAGGATGCCCGCCCGTACGTACAGCGTCTCCGCGGAGATCCGCAGCGCCTTGGCGACCTGCTGGAGCACCTCCGCGCTGGGCTTGCGCAGCCCGCGCTCGATCTGGCTCAGATACGGGTTGGACACCCCGGCGGCGTCGGCGAGCTGCCGCAGCGACAGCTGGGCGTTGCGCCGCTGCTCGCGCAGATAGTCACCGAGGTTGCCGACGTTGAGCGTTCCCATGCCCCCACCTTGCCGCACACACGCTAACTATTGCAAGCACCCGCTTGCAATAGTGCGCCACGCCACCTGTAGGGGGTTTGTGAGCCTGAGCACGTTGTTGTCCGTTCCCGGTATATCTGCGATTTCCCACCGGGTCTGCAGTGTGAAGTGAACGGGTCCCGGCTGATCTGCGCAGCAACCAGCCCACCAGAGCCACCTGCCCGCGAGGGCAGTGCCCACCGCTCCGGTTGTCGGATGGCCTGGGAGATCACGACGGCCTGCGGACGGACGCCCCACCTTGCCCTATTTTGCCAGGAAGGTGGGGCGCCAGGCGCGCCTCTTGGTTTGTCGGTTCAGCAGGCGTATCCGCCCGCCCGTGGTTACCGAGGCTGGTAGGAGGTGGCCAGCACGGAGACGGTCACCCGACTGGGCAGGGAGCCGTGGCCGCTCAGAAGCTGTTGTCTTTTCGATCTTGAGCGGTGGCGGTCGAACGCGGGTTCCCGGTCGGGTGATTCTGCGGTGGTGAGGGCATGAGGAAGGGGCCTCCTGAACAGCTCGTGGGTGTCGAATCCATAGAGCAACAGGAGGCCCCGGTGCC
>NZ_AGBF01000216.1 GCF_000225525.1 Streptomyces zinciresistens K42
CCGACGACGCCGGGCGGTGGCGCCGCCGCGGCTGACCCGGGGCCGCGCGAGCACCCGAGGGACCGGCCCCGCCGCGACAGCGCGGCGGGGCCGGTCGCGCGTGCCGCTCCCGTCGTGCGTCCCGTATGCGGCTTCACCGCCGTTCTCGCGATTCCTGCCGTGTTTTCGGCGGTAGCAGCCGGTTCCGCCGTGCTTTCGGCGGTACCGGCCGGTTCGACGTTTGGCGGTCCCGGCCCGGGGGACGCGGAAGGCTCCCGAGGTGCACGACAGCGCGTGCGCCGCGGGGCGCCCCGGTACCGGGGCCGAGCGCGCCGGGGCCCGCGAGGCCGGGTCCGTCCCGACTCCGGCGGCCGTCCGGGTGCCCTGGGGCGTCCCCGCCATCGAGACGGCCGGAGGCCCATCGTGAGTCGACCCCGCATCGTGATCGTCGGCGCCGGATTCGCCGGTTACCGGGCGGCCCGGACCCTGGCCCGGATCACCCGGCGCCGGGCCGACATCACCCTGCTCAACCCGACCGACTACTTCCTGTACGTGCCCCTGCTGCCCCAGGTCGCCGCGGGCATCCTGGAGCCCCGCCGGGTGACCGTCTCCCTGTCCGGCACGCTGCCGCACGTGCGGCTCGTGCTGGGCGAGGCCGACGCCGTCGACCTCGACGGGCACACCGTGGCCTGCACCGGCCCCGAGGGCGAGCGCGCGACGCTGCCCTTCGACCGGCTGGTGCTCGCCGCGGGCAGCGTCAACAAGCTGCTGCCCGTCCCGGGCGTGGCCGAGCACGCGCACGGCTTCCGCAGCCTGCCCGAGGCGCTGTATCTGCGCGACCACGTGACCCGGCAGGTGGAACTGGCCGCCGCCGCCGGCGACCGGGCCCGCTGCGCGGCCCGCTGCACCTTCGTCGTGGTCGGCGCCGGGTACACCGGCACCGAGGTGGCCGCGCACGGGCAGCTCTTCACCGACGCCCAGGTGCGCGAGCACCCGCTGCGGGCGGGCATGCGGCCGCGCTGGCTGCTGCTCGACGTGGCCGACCGCGTCCTGCCCGAACTGGACGAGCGGCTCTCGCGCACCGCCGACCGCGTCCTGCGCGAGCGCGGCGTCGAGGTGCGGACGGGGACCTCCGTGCGCGAGGCCACGCACGAGGGGGTCCGGCTGACCGACGGCGAGTTCGTCGAAACCCGCACCCTGGTGTGGTGCGTGGGCGTACGGCCCGATCCGCTCGCCGAGGCCCTGCGACTCCCGCTGGAACGGGGCCGGTTGCTCGTGGACCCGTATCTGCGGGTGCCGGGGCGGCCCGAGTTGTTCGCGGCGGGCGACGCGGCGGCCGTGCCCGATCTCGACAGGCCCGGCGCGTACACGCCGATGACCGCCCAGCACGCCTGGCGGCAGGGCAGGACGGTGGCGCACAACGTGGCCGCCTCGCTGGGCATCGGCGAGCGGCGGGCCTACCGCCACCGGGACCTGGGGTTCGTCGTCGACCTGGGCGGGGTGAAGGCCGCGGCGAACCCGCTCGGCGTCCCGCTCTCCGGTGTCGCGGCGGGCGCCGTCACCCGCGGCTACCATCTCGCCGCCATGCCCGGAAACCGCGTCAGGGTCGCCGCCGACTGGCTGCTGGACGCCGTACTGCCGCGCCAGGCGGTCCAGTTGGGCCTCGTGCGGTCGTGGTCCGTACCGCTGGACACCGCGTCGCCGGAGCTGGTCCGCCCGCCGGACGGCCTCGCGCCCGCCGAGGACCCCTCCGGCGGTGCGCCGGCGGAGCGGCGGTCCGGCCCAGGGCCCGGCGCCGAGGCGCCCCCCGGGCCCGGATCCGCCGAGGCCCCCGACCCGGGACAGGCCCCCGACCCCGTACAGGCCCCCGACCCCGTACAGGACCCCGACGCCGGGACGCATCCCGAACCGCCCGGACCCGTGAAGCGCTCCGCACCGCCGCCGAAGCCGGTCCCCGGGGAGCGGCGGAAACAGCCGCACCGTGCGGGCCGCACCCGATCGTCCTCCTGGAAGGAGACCCATGAACACCGCTGAACTCGTCGATCTCGCCCAGCAGTTGCGCGTGGACAGCGTACGGGCCTCCGCCGCGGCGGGGTCGGGGCATCCGACGTCGTCGATGTCCGCCGCGGATGTCATGGCCGTCCTTCTCGCCCACCATCTGCGCTACGACTTCGACCGGCCCGCCCACCCCGGCAACGACCGGCTCATCCTCTCCAAGGGACACGCCTCGCCGCTGCTGTACTCCGCCTACAAGGCCGCGGGCGCCATCGACGACGGCGAGCTGGTCACCTTCCGCAAGCTCGGCAGCCGCCTCGAAGGACACCCCACCCCGCGGCGCCTGCCGTGGGTGGAGACCGCGACCGGCTCGCTCGGCCAGGGACTGCCCGTCGGCGTCGGCGTCGCCCTCGCCGGGAAGCGGCTGGACCGCGCCGGCTACCGCGTGTGGGTGATCTGCGGCGACAGCGAACTCGCCGAGGGCTCCGTCTGGGAGGCGGCCGAGCACGCGGCGTTCGAGCATCTGGACAACCTCACCGCCGTCGTCGACGTGAACCGCCTCGGCCAGCGCGGACCGACCCGGCACGGCCACGACCTCGACGCCTACGCCCGCCGCTTCCAGGCGTTCGGCTGGCACACGATCCAGGTCGACGGGCACGACGTCGACGCCGTCGACCGGGCCCTCGGCGAGGCCCGCTCCACCACCGGCCAGCCCACCGCGGTCCTGGCCCGCACCCTCAAGGGCAAGGGCGTCGCCTCCGTCGAGGACCGCGAGGGACTGCACGGCAAGCCGCTCCCGGACGCCGAGGAGGCCGTCGCCGAACTCGGCGGCCGGCGCGACCGCCGGGTCCGCGCGCACGAGCCGTCCGCGACCCGCACGCTGCACTCCGTGCCCACCGGACGGCTTGAGGCGCCGCGCTGGGAGAAGGGCGAGGAGGTCGCCACCCGCGACGCCTACGGCGAGGCCCTCGCCGCGCTCGGCGGCGCCCGCGCCGACGTGGTCGCCCTGGACGGCGAGGTCGGCGACTCGACCCGGGCCGAGTTCTTCGCCGAGGAGCACCCCGACCGGTACTTCGAGTGCTACATCGCCGAGCAGCAGATGGTCGCCGCCGCGGTCGGGTTCGCCACCCGCGGCTGGGTGCCGTACGCCGCCACCTTCGCGGCCTTCCTGACCCGCGCGCACGACTTCGTGCGGATGGCCGCCGTCAGCGGCGCCGGCGTCAACCTCGTCGGCTCGCACGCGGGCGTCGCCGTCGGGCAGGACGGGCCGAGCCAGATGGGCCTGGAGGACCTCGCCATGATGCGGTCGGTGTACGGGTCGACCGTGCTCTACCCGTGCGACGCCAACCAGACCGCCCGGCTCGTCGCCACCATGGCGGGACTGGACGGGGTCCGCTACCTGCGGACCTCGCGCGGCGAGGCCCCGGTGCTCTACGGCCCCGACGAGGAGTTCCCGGTCGGCGGCAGCAAGGTGCTGCGCTCGGGCCCGCACGACCGGCTGACCGTGGTCGCGGCCGGGGTCACCGTGCACGAGGCGCTCGCGGCGGCCGACGTGCTGGAGGGCGAGGGCATCGCGATCCGGGTCGTCGACCTGTACTCGGTCAAGCCCGTCGACCGGGAGACCCTGCGCCGGGCCGCCGAGGAGACCGGCTGCCTGCTCACCGTGGAGGACCACCACGAGGAGGGCGGCATCGGCGACGCCGTCCTCGACGCGTTCACCGACGGGCGCCCCGTGCCGCGGCTGGTGCGCCTCGCCGTCCGCACGATGCCGGGCTCCGCCTCGCCCGACCAGCAGCTGCACGCCGCGGGCATCGACGCCGCCTCCATCGCCGCGGCCGGAAAGCTCCTGGTGGAGGAGGCGGTCGTCCGGTGACGGACCCGCACGGCGGCCGGCCGGCCCACGGTCGCGGTCGAGCCGCCCGACAGGGTGCTCCGCCCCGGCAACGGAGGAGCGGAGGAGTACACCGAGGGTGGTCCCGTCGCCTGCCTCCGGTCCGCCGCCGTGTTCCCCGGACGGCCGAACCGCGTGAACGCCCGGCCCGGCCGGCGGAACCGGCGCCCGCCGGGGAACTCGCCGGGGAGCGGAAACCCGCCCGGCGCCGCGCGTCCGCCCCGCGTCGCGAAGAGGAGGAGGCCCCATGACGGGACTGCGGTATGTCTACGCCGTCTGCCGCCCCTTTCGCTCCGCCCTCCAGGCGCAGCTCACCGGGGTGGCCGGCACGCCGCCCAAGCAGTTGACGCACCACGGCCTGGTCGCGGTCGTCAGCACGGTGCCGGAGGGCGACTTCACCGAGGAGGCGCTGCGCGCCCGGCTGGAGGACCTCGACTGGCTCACCGTGACGGCCCGAGCCCATCAGCAGGTCATCGACGCGCTGACCGCCGTCACCACCCCGCTGCCGCTGCGCCTGGCGACCGTCTTCCGGGACGACAGCGGCGTGCGGTCGATGATGGAGGCCCGCGAGGACGACTTCCGCCGCGTCCTGGACCGGCTGGAGGGCCGGGTGGAGTGGGGCGTCAAGGTGTACGCGGACAAGGAACCCGCGGCCGGGGCGGACGCCGCGGGACCCGGCGCCGCAGAGCCCGGCCGGCCCGAGCCGGGGGCCGTGCCGGGCCGCGACCACCTGCGGATGCGGCGCTCGCAGACCCGGGCCCGCGAGGACGTCCGGCAGCGGGCCACCGCCTTCGCCGACGCCCTGCACGCCAGGCTGTCCGCCTTCGCCGAGGACGCCCGCACGCACGCGCCGCAGAACCCGGCGCTCTCCGGGGCCACCGGGCAGAACGTGCTCAACTCCGCCTACCTGGTGCCGCGCACCGAGTCCGAGGAGTTCGTGGAACTGGTGGACCGCGAGAAGGACGACGTGCCCGGGATCCGGGTGGAGCTCACCGGGCCCTGGGCGGCGTACTCGTTCACCGGCGAGTCGGCCGGGGAGCCGGAGGTGGGTCCGTGACCGTCGTCGAACGCCGCGAGGTCGCGCTCGTGGACCTGCTGGACCGGCTGCCGGCCGGGGGCGTGGTGGTCACCGGGGACATCACGCTGCGCATCGCCGACGTCGACCTCGTCCGCATCGACCTGAACGCGCTGATCAGTTCGGTCAACGAACAGGTCCCCTCGCCCCGGGACGACCCGACATGACCGAGGAACGCCGCAACCGGATGGACCTGGACCCCGACACCGTCGAGCACGGCCTGGTCAAACTCGTCCTGACCGTAGTGGAGTTGCTGCGACAGCTGATGGAGCGTCAGGCGCTGCGCCGGTTCGACGGGGGTGACCTCAGCGAGGACCGGGAGGAGCGCATCGGGCTGACGCTGATGCTCCTTGAGGACCGGATGGCGGAGCTGCGCGACCGCTACGGGCTGCGGCCCGAGGACCTCGATCTCGACCTCGGGCCGCTGGGCCCGCTGCTGCCCCGCGAGTGACGTGCCCGGGGCTCAGCGGGGCGCCGGTGCCGCCGCGCCGCCGGCACCGGCGCCCGCGGCCTCCTTCCGGCACAGGATCTCCCCGTGCAGGACGCCGAACCAGCCGTCCGGGCTGCGTCCCCACTCCCGCCAGGCCGCCGAGACGGCCTCCAGGTCCGGCGCCGTCGCGTGCCCGCCCTCCGCCGCGCGGGCGGCGTAGGCGGACGCCAGGGTGCGTTCCGCCCACAGGCCGCTCCACCAGGCCCGCTCCTCGTCCGTGGCGAAGGTCCAGGTGCTCGACGTGGCGGTGACGTCGGTGAACCCGGCCCGCAGCGCCCAGGACCTCAGCCGCCGCCCCGCGTCGGGCTCGCCCCCGTTGCCGCGGGCCACCCTGCGGTACAGGTCCAGCCAGGCGTCCAGGCCCTCGGAGCGGGGGTACCAGGTCATGGCCGCGTAGTCCGCGTCGCGGACGGCGACCAGACCGCCCGGCCGGGTCACCCGGCCCATCTCCCGCAGCGCGCCCACCGGATCGCCCACGTGCTGGAGCACCTGATGGGCGTGGACCACGTCGAACGCGCCGTCCGGGAAGTCCAGCGCGTGCACGTCCGCGACCGCGAACCGGACGTTGTCCAGGCCGCGTCCGGCGGCGGTGGCGCGGGCCCGGTCCAGGACGTCCGGGGCGCGGTCGACACCGGTGACCCCGCCCCGCGGCACCAGGGCCGCCAGATCGGCCGTGATGGTCCCGGGCCCGCAGCCGACGTCGAGGATCCGCAGGTGCGGCTCGATCGAACCGACCAGGTACGCGGCCGAGTTGGCGGCGGTGCGCCAGGTGTGCGAGCGCAGCACCGACTCGTGGTGCCCGTGCGTGTAGACGGCGGTCTCCCGCCCCGTCCGCGGTCGCCGCGGCTCTTCCTCGGACATGGCCCGTCCTCTCGTCCGTGCGTCCCGGCCCCGGGGCCACCGGACCCCGGGCGGTCCGCCACACGGTACGCGCTCATGTCGAATGATGAGACCAGCGTTTCACCATGTGGACTGACGGTTCATCGGGAGGAAGCGAGCGGGCGGTACACCGTCAGGGCCTCCGGCAGCTTCTCCAGCGTCAACTCGCCTCCCACCTCGGTGACTTCGCCGTCGTAGGCAAGCAGCGCGCCCGGTGTCACGCCGGACAGCCTGAGCCGGGCGACCCGCACCGCCGCGTGCACGGGGGAGCGGGTCAGCGGGCCCGCCGCCGCGGCGGCGAGCAGCCGCAGCGCCGGACCCCGGCCGCCGTGCACGACCCGCACGTCGAGCACACCGTCCGCGAGGTCGAGCCGGCGGGCGGGGGCGAGCCCCAGCCGGTGATAGGTGCCGTTCCCGGCGAACAGCAGCCACAACGGGTGCGCGCGGCCCGAGACTTCGGCGTGCAGCGGATGGCGTTCGCGGCGCAGCACGCGCAGCGCCCCGAGGACGCCGGCCGGCCAGGTGCCGACGACATGCGCCCAGCGGTCCCGCTCGCGCACCAGCTCCGGATGGACGCCGAGGCTGCACGTGTTGAGGAACACCCCGCGCCGGCCCCCGCAGGTGAAGCGGCCCACGTCCACGCGGACCGCCTCCCCCCGCCGCACGGCCCGCCCGACATCCGACTCGTCCTGCACGCCGAGGTCGCGGGCGAAGTGGTTCAGCGTGCCGCCGGGCAGTACCGCCAGCGGCAGGTCGTGGCGCAGCGCCACCTCGGCGGCCGCGTTGACCGTGCCGTCGCCGCCGCACACGCCCAGCACCTGGGCACGGGCCGCCGCCTTGCGCAACTCCGCGCGCACGTCGTCCGGTTCGCACTCCACGATCTCGGCGCGCGGCAGCAGGTCCAGCAGGGCGTGCACCCGGGACGCCGTCCCCGAGGCCCGGTTCGCCACGACGATCAGACCGTCCCCGTCGGGCAGCGCGGGGACGTCCGTGCGGGGCAGGCCCGGCGGCACCGCGTGGTCACGGGTGGGCACCAGCCCCCGTACGGCGAAGGCGGCACCCGCCCCCAGGGCCGCGCCCACCAGCACGTCGCTCGGGAAGTGGACCCCGGTGTAGACCCGCGACAGCGCCACCGACCAGGCGATCGGCGCCACCACCAGCCCCCAGGCGGGCGACTCCAGCGCGACCCCGGTCGCGAAGGCCGCCGCCGACGCGGCGTGGCCGGAGGGGAAGGACGTCGTGATCGGCTGCCGCTTGAGCTGCCGCACCAGCGGGACGGGGTCCAGCTCCGGCCGGGGGCGGCGCACCGAGCGCTTGCCGACCGTGTTGATCGTCAGCGAGGCCAGGCCCAGCGAGGCGATGCCGCGCACGGCCGCCCGGCGGGCCCGCGGGGTGCGGCCGGCGGCGATGGCGGCGGCCGCGGCGAACCAGAGCACACCGTGGTTGGCGCCGCGGCTCAGTCTCGGCAGCACCGGCTCGGCGAACGGCCAGTCCCGCTCCGCGGCGAACTCGAACAGCCGGGAGTCGAGACGGAGGAGCCGGTCGCGCAGCGCGTGCCGGCCGGGCCGGGGGAGAGTGAGGTCGACATCTGGGCTCATACAGGGCTGGGTACCCGGAAGTCGCCGGTTGCTGTCCACCCGGCGGCCACCGACACACGAACGGAACCGTGTCACCCGTCCGCGCCCGCTCCGCCGCGCCCGGACCCGCTCCCACGTGGGCGTCCCCCTCGGCACGGCCCGCCCCCGGGAGCACCGCGGGCCCCGCCCCGGAGCGGACCGGCCGGGCAGCCCACAGGCGGGGACGCGGCCCCCGGATTAAGGGTTTGCCCGCCGTCCGCGGCGGCCCGCACAATGCGCCCCATGGGACATCTGGAAGCAGCGCATCTCGAGTACGACCTCCCCGACGGGAGGGCGCTGCTCGGCGACGTCTCCTTCCGGGTCGGCGAAGGCGCCGTCGTCGCCCTGGTCGGGCCCAACGGCGCGGGCAAGACGACCCTGCTGCGGCTGATCTCCGGAGAGCTCAGGCCGCACGGCGGCACCGTCACCGTCAGCGGCGGCCTCGGCGTGATGCGGCAGTTCGTCGGATCGGTCCGGGACGAGTCGACCGTGCGCGACCTGCTGGTGTCGGTGGCCCCGCCCCGCGTCCGCGAGGCCGCCGAGGCGGTCGACGCCGCCGAGGACGCCCTGATGACCGTCGACGACGAGGCCGCCCAGCTCAGGTACGCGCAGGCGCTCGCCGACTGGGCCGAGGCCCGCGGGTACGAGGCCGAGACCCTGTGGGACATGTGCACCACGGCCGCGCTCGGCGTGCCCTACGACAAGGCCCGGTGGCGGCGCGTGAGCACCCTGTCCGGCGGTGAGCAGAAGCGGCTGGTGCTGGAGGCGCTGCTGCGCGGCACCGACGAGGTGCTGCTCCTCGACGAGCCCGACAACTACCTCGACGTCCCCGGCAAGCGCTGGCTGGAGGAGCGGCTGAAGGAGACCCGCAAGACGGTCCTGTTCGTCTCGCACGACCGCGAACTGCTCGCCCGCGCCGCCGAGAAGATCGTCTCGGTGGAGCCCTCGCCGGCCGGCGCGGACGCCTGGGTGCACGGCGGCGGCTTCGCGACCTACCACGAGGCGAGGCGCCGGCGGTTCGCCCGCTTCGAGGAACTGCGCAGACGCTGGGACGAGAAGCACGCCCAGCTGAAGAAGCTCGTCCTGACCCTCCGTCAGGCCGCTGAGAACAGCCATGACATGGCCTCCCGCTACCGCGCCGCCCAGACCAGGCTGCGCAAGTTCGAGGAGGCGGGCCCGCCGCCGGAGCCGCCGCGCGAGCAGGACATCAGGATGCGGCTGAAGGGCGGCCGCACCGGGGTGCGGGCCGTCACCTGCGAAGGGCTCGAACTCACGGGGCTGATGCAGCCGTTCTCGCTGGAGGTCTTCTACGGCGAGCGCGTAGCCGTCCTCGGCTCCAACGGCTCCGGGAAGTCGCACTTCCTGCGGCTGCTCGCCGGTGAGGACGTGGCCCACACCGGGCTCTGGAGGCTCGGCGCGCGCGTCGTCCCCGGGCACTTCGCGCAGACCCACGCCCACCCCGAGCTGCGGGGCCGCACCCTGCTCGACATCCTGTGGAAGGAGCACGCGCAGGACCGCGGCGCGGCGACGTCCCGGCTGCGCCGCTACGAGCTGACCCAGCAGGCCGAGCAGACCTTCGACCGGCTCTCCGGAGGGCAGCAGGCCCGCTTCCAGATCCTGCTCCTCGAACTGGAGGGCGTCACCGCCCTGCTGCTCGACGAGCCGACCGACAACCTCGACCTGGAGTCGGCGGAGGCCCTCCAGGACGGGCTGGAGGCGTTCGAGGGCACGGTGCTCGCCGTCACCCACGACCGCTGGTTCGCCCGCTCCTTCGACCGCTTCCTGGTCTTCGGCGCGGACGGGCGGGTCCGGGAGTCGGCGGAGCCGGTGTGGGACGAGCGGCGGGTGGAGCGCGCTCGCTAGCGCGGTGACCGGGAAGGCCCACCGGCTCGCGACGCCCGGCACGTCCCCCGGGCCCTGCGAGCAGGGGGACCCCACGCCGCGTCGTCGCCTCACCCGGGTACGTCCCGTATGCGGGGACTCCGCCTTGCGGGGCACCGCACCGGACGCCGCGAGCCACCAGGCGAACCCTCCCGGCCACGGCACTGGCGGGCCCGTCGGCCCGGGTGTTCGTACAGTGGATGCAGTAGGGCGAGATCGAACACGACGAGCGGGGCACCACCATGACCGGAGTCGACCCCGGCCGGCTGGACGATCAGCAGCTCATGAAGGAGCTGGAGACCATCCACCGGACGCGCCACGACACGCTGCTGTACGGCTCGAACGACGCGCTGCGCGCCCACAACGACCGCATGGCGCAGCTGGAGGGCGAGTACCTGCGCCGCAACCCGCGCCGCACGGTGGCCGCGGGTTGCGGCGCAGGTACTC
>NZ_AGBF01000215.1 GCF_000225525.1 Streptomyces zinciresistens K42
GGGCCGTCCGCCATCTGCCGGGCCGGCAGATGGCGGACGGCCCGGCACGCGCACGCAGACATCACGCTCAAGGCGGTCGCCGACCGGGCCGGCGTGAGCCCGCCGCTGATCCCGAAGTACTTCGGGAACGAAGTACTTCGGGAACAAGGACACGCTGTTCGCCCGGGTCATGCCCTTCGGGACGGACGCCGACGCGCTCCTGGACGCGCCGGTCGCACGACTCGGGCCGCACATGGTGCGGCACGTGCTGGTCAGCCGGTCCGGGCGGGGCGCCGACCCGCTGCTGCGGATCGTCTTCGCGCCCCTGCACGGCGAGCGGGGCGACATCCTGCGGGCCGGTTTCCGCGCCCAGGTGACCGGCCGGCTGACGGCCCGGCTCACCGGCCCGGACGCGGCCCCGCGCGCCGGGTTGGCCGTCGCGACGCTGCTGGGTCCGGGCGTGATGTACGGCATCGCCCGCGGCGCGGAGGTCCGCCGGGCCGCGATCGACGCCCTGATCGACCGGTACGCGCCCGGGGTGCAGGCGCATCTCACCCCCTGAGGGGAGGGGCGGGCGCGGCGGTACGGCGGCCGTGGGCGGCCGGTTTCAGCCGGGCTCGCCGGTCCAGGCCCGCAGCGCCGTGTCCCGCGCGGCCCGGCGGGCGGCCGGGTCGGTGGCGCGGGTGGCCCAGGCCACGTGGCCGTCGGGGCGTACGAGGATCTCCGTCACGCCGTCCAGGCCGGGGTGGTCGTCCCGCTTCGTCACCGCGACCGAGGTGAGGCGGGTGTCCCGGCCGCCGGCGGACGGCGCCGGGTCCGGATCGCCGGAGAGGTCCAGGTGGACGAACCGGCCCGCGGGCAGGAGGTCGTAGACCCGGGTCGCCGGGGAGCCGGCGGCCGTCAGCCCGACGTCGGGCATCCGGCGGCCCGCCAGCGGGTCGGCGTCCGGGCTCGCCGGCGGGTAGCCGACGCCGAGTGCGGAGACCTGCCCGGCGAGACGGCGGTTGACCTCGCCCAGTCCGAGGAGGTCGTCGAGCAGGGCGCGCAGGGCCTGGGCGGGCCGGCGGTACTGCGGGACCAGGGTCAGTTCCATCAGGAGCGTCTGCACCTCGGTGTTGGCGGTGACGGCGGCGCCGACCGGGCGGCGCTCCCCGTCGTAGCTGTCGAGGAGTCCGGGCGGCGCCCAACCGGCCACCCGCGCCGCGAGCTTCCAGCCGAGGTTCACCGCGTCCTGGAGCCCGGTGTTGAGTCCCTGGCCCGCCGCGGGGAAGTGCACGTGTGCGGCGTCCCCGGCGAGCAGGACGCGGCCGGAGCGGTAGCGCTCCGCGAGGCGCGTGGCGTTGCCGAAGCGCGAGAGCCAGCGGGGCTCGGCGACCCCGAGATCGGAGCCGCAGAGCCGGATCAGGGAGGCGCGGAACTCCTCCAGGGTGACCGGTTCGCGGGAGGGCACCCGCATCCGCTCCGGATCGACGAAGACCACCCTGGTCACCCCGCCCTCCATCGGAGCGGCCAGGACACCCCGGGCGCGCGCCTCGCCGAGCACCGCGGGATCGGCGCCGGCCGCGGCGAAGTCCCCGAGCATCCCGGTCAGGGTCTCCTCGGTGCCCGGGAAGGCGATCCCGGCGGCCTCCCGCACCACGCTGCGTCCGCCGTCGCAGCCGACGGCCCAGCGGCTGCGCACGGTCTCGGCGCCGCGCGGGCCGCGCACCCGCGTCGTGACGCCGGTGTCGTCCTGGCTCAGGCCCTCGACCTCGTGGCCGCGCAGGATGTCCACGCCCAGTTCCCGCGCCCGCTCCGCGAGCAGCGCCTCGGTGCGGGCCTGCGCGAGGAAGAGGGTGTAGCCGTGCCGGGAGTCCAGCGCGGAGAAGTCGAGCTGCGTGGGGAGCTGGGCGAAGTGCCAGCCCGGCACGGTGCGTCCGAGCGGCAGGAACCGGTCGAGCAGTCCGCGCTGGTCCATCAGCTCCACGCTGCGCGGATGCAGGGTCAGCGCCCGCGAGTCGCGCTGCGGCTCGGCGCGCCGTTCCAGGACCCGGGTGCGCACACCGGCGAGCGCCAGCTCGCAGGCGAGCATCAGTCCGGTGGGCCCGGCGCCCACCACGATCACGTCGGGGTTCATCGGGACGTCCTCCTCGATCGGGGAACCTCATTAGTGAACAGTGTTCACGTGAACATCGTTCACTATAGTGGGGGCCATGAGCGAGACGTCAACCCCCGCACGCGGCCGCCCGCCGCGCCTCGACCGCGAGCGCACCCTGCGCACCGCCCTCGACCTGCTGCGGCAGTCAGGGCTCGACGCGCTGACCATGCGCAGGCTCGCCGAGGCCCTGGACGTCAAGGCGGGCGCGCTCTACCGCTACTTCGCCACCAAGCAGGACCTGCTCACGGCCATGGCAGAGCGCATGATGGCGGGCGTCGCCGACGCCACCGCCGCGGCGGACGACGGCGACTGGAGCGGACAACTGCGGACCCTGGCCCGCGCCCTGCGCGCGGCGCTCCTCGCCCATCGCGACGGCGCGCGGGTGTTCGCCGGGACGCACGCGACCGGCCCGCACACCCTCGGCATCGCCGACACGCTCGTCGGCGTCCTGCGCGGCGCGGGCTTCTCCGACGAGGAGGCGGCCCGGACACTGTTCACGGTCGCGAACTTCACGGTGGGGCACACCCTGGAGGAACAGGCCGCCCTGGAGCCCGCGGACGGCGGCGCCGACGTCCCCGCCCTGCTCACCGAGGCGGTGGCGGCGGGGACGTATCCGCATCTGCAGGCCGGTCTGTCCACACTGTCCAGTACGGACTTCACCGCGCTGTTCGAGTTCGGGCTCGGCCTGCTGGTCGACGGGCTGCGCGCCCGCCGCTGAAGCCCGGCCGGGGCGCGGCCCGGCCGCCCGGGAAGAAGGCGGCCAGGTCCCGGCCGCCCGGGAAGAGAGTGGCCCGGCCGCCCGCACGGACGCCCCGGCGTTCGGGGCCCGGACCAGGGCCGCCGCCGAGGCCGCCGTCGCCGGCCGACGGCGGGACCCCGCCCGGTCAGCCGCCGGCCCCTGCCTCCGCCTCCTCCGCCTCCTCGACCGGCGGCATGAACGCCCTCAGCCACCGCTCGGTCTGGGCGACGTGCGCCTGCGCGGCGCCCGCCGCGGCCACCGGGTCGCGGTCGGCGATCGCCGTCGCGAGGATCCGGTGGTCCTCGTCGCTCTTGCGGCGCAGTTCGGGGCCCTCGGGCAGCGTGAAGACCTGGTACTTGCGCGAGCGCGAGCGGAAGACCGCCAGCAGGGAGGCCAGGGTCGGGTTGCCCCCGACGCGCGCGATCTCCGCGTGGAAGCGGTGGTCCAGTTCCGACGCCTTCGCGGGATCGCCCGTCGCCTCCATGGCGTCGATGAGCGCGTGCAGTTCGCGCACCGTCCCGGGTGTGCAGCGGGCCGCCGCCTGGGCCGCCACATGGGCCTCCAGGACGCGCCGGATCTCGTAGAGCTCCAACAGGCCCGAGAGCGGAAGGAGTTCGAGGGTCAGCGAGAGGCTGCCGATCACGTCCTCGGGCCGCAGCTGGGAGACATAGGTGCCCGAGCCGTGCCGCGGCTCGATGACGCCCAGCGCGGCGAGCATCCGTACGGCCTCGCGCAACGACCCGCGGGAGACGCCGAGTTCCTCGCAGAGTTCACCCTCGGGCGGAATGCGCTCGCCGGGGCCGAGGCGTCCCGTGCCGATCATGTGCCGTAGGCCGTGGAACGCTCTCTCGACTGCGGACATCCGTCCCCTTCTTCCTCCCCTGACGGCCTGCGGCCACGCCGCGGCCCCTCGGGGCACTTTAGTGCCGGGGCGGGCGACGTTCGCCCCGTCGCGCGAACGTCGCCCGCCCCGGCACCCGGGCCCGCCGCGAGATGCCCGCACGGGCGGGACCCGGGTGTGACGGACGTATGTCACCCGCAAGTCATCTGATGACTTTCACTGTACGACCCTTGTTTCCGCCAAGAAAGGCGTGCAGGATGCCGAGTCATCATATGTGTCCCCGGAGGGCTCCCCCCTTTCCGTGGACCCGTCCTGCCCAGATGTGGAGTCCTGTGAGCGAGACCGAGGTGACCACCGCACCGCGCCCCCTGCTGCTGGCCGACGGACGGCCCGCCGAGCGGGCGTGGTCGCTGGATCCTGCCCTCAAGCACCTCAACCACGGTTCCTTCGGGGCCGTCCCCCTGGTGGCGCAGGAGCGGCAGGCACTGCTGCGCGCCGAGATGGAGCGCTCGCCCGTGGTGTGGTTCCCGGCGCTGCCGCCGCGGATCGCCGCCGCCCGCGTCGAACTCGCCGCCTTCCTCCGCGTCGACGCCGGAGATCTGGCCCTGGTGCCGAACGCCAGCGCGGGCGCGAGCGTCGTCTTCGCCGCCCTCACCCTGCGCCCCGGCGCGGAGATCGTCGTCACCGACCACGGCTACGGGGCCGTGACGATGGGCGCCGAGCGGCTGGCCCGCCGCTGGGGTGCCCGGGTGCGCACCGCCCGGGTGCCGCTGGACGCCGGGGAGGACGAGGCATACGACGCCGTCACCGCCGAGTTCGGGGACGCCACCCAACTCGTCGTGGTCGACCAGATCACCTCGGCGACCGCGCGCAGGCTGCCGGTGGAGCGGATCGGCGCGGAGGCCGCGCGGCGCGGCATCGCCACCCTCGTGGACGGCGCGCACGCGCCGGGGCTGCTGGAGGCGCCGCTCGCCGGCGCGACGTACGACGCCTGGACCGGCAACCTGCACAAGTGGGGCTGCGCGCCGCGCGGCACGGCGGCGCTGGTCGCCCGCGGTCCGCTGCGCGAGCTGCTGTACCCGCTCATCGACTCCTGGGCGGCGGCCGATCCCTTCCCGGACCGCTTCGACCAGCAGGGCACCGTGGACGCGACCGCCTATCTGGCCGCGCCGGCGTCCCTCGACTTCGTCGAGCGCACCTGGGGCTGGTCCACGGCCCGCCGCTACATGGACGCGCTCGCGGACTACGGCGCGAGGGTCGTCGGCGGGTCGATCGCCGCGCTGGGCGGTTCCGGCACGGCGGTCGACGTCGGGATGCCGGTGCCCGGCATGCGTCTGGTGCGCCTGCCGGACGGGCTGGCCGCCGACCGGCTGGAGGCCGACGGACTGCGCGACCGGGTGGCCCGGGAGCTGGGCGTGGAGGCGGCGTTCACCAGCTTCGGCGGCGTCGGTTACCTGCGGCTGTCCGCGCACGTCTACAACACCCCCGCCGACTACGAGTACTTCGCCGAGGAATGCGTGCCCGTCCTCGGCGCGTGGGCACGAGAGGACACCGGCCGCCCCGGCAGTGCCGGGAACACCAGGAACGCCGGGAACACAGGGAACGCCGGGACCACCGGGAACACAGGGAAGAGGTCAGCACGATGAGAAGAAGGACGGCAGTTCTCGCGCTCGGCACCGCCGCCGCGATGGTCCTGACCGGCTGTTCCACCATGAGCCCCGGGGCGAGCGGCACCGTCACCCTCAACATGGTGGAGAGCCTGACGAACCCCGCCCGCACGGATCTGCTCAAGGGCCTCATAGCCGACTTCGAGAAGCAGAACCCCAAGATCAAGGTCAACCTGGTCTCCCCGCCCACCGAGCAGGCCGACCAGAAGCTCCAGCAGATGCTGCAGTCCGGCAGCGGAGTGGACGTCCTGGAGGTCCGGGACATCACCGTCGGGCCGTGGTCCAACAACGGCTGGCTGTACGACATGAAGAAGGACCTCGACGGCTGGAAGGGCTGGGAGGGCATGACGGAGAACGCCGTCAAGGCCGCCCAGGACGCCAAGGGCAGGACGTACTTCGTGCCGTACGGCTTCTACGGCCTGAGCCTCTTCTACCGCACGGACCTGATCAGGAAGGCGGGCTTCGACAAGCCGCCGGCCACCTGGCCGGAGCTGCTGAAGCAGGCCGCCGCGATCCACGACCCCGCCCAGCGGCGCTACGGCTACGCCTTCCGCGGCGGCGCCAACGGCAACAGCAACGCCACCGCCGCCATCGAGGCGTACCTCGCGGACCAGGTCGACCCGGCCAACGGCTTCAAGCTGAAGAACGGCCGCACGATCTTCTCCGCCCCCGAGGCGGAGGCGGCGATGGAGAACTACCTCAGGCTGTTCCGGCAGGCGTCCCCCAAGTCGTCGGTCTCCTGGGGCTATCCGGAGATGGTCGAGGCGTTCTCCAACGGTTCGACGGCGTTCCTGCTCCAGGACCCCGAGGTGATCGCCACGGTCTCGGAGTCCAAGTCGATCTCCAAGGACCAGTGGGCCACCGCGCCGCTGGTGGCCGGGCCCGGCGGCAAGACCGTGCAGCCGCTGGCCACCGCGGGCTGGGGCGTCGCCAAGGGCAGCAAGAACAAGGCCGAGGCCGTCAAGCTGGTCCAGTTCCTCTCGCAGGGCGAGGCGTCGACGTCGTTCACCAAGAAGAACAGCCTGGTGCCCATCCTCAAGTCCGCGACGAACGACCCCTTCTACAAGAGCGGGCCCTGGTCGAGCTACGTCACCATGACCGAGCAGCCGGACACGTACCTCGTCGTCACCCAGCCCCGCGGGGTCAGCTGGTGGGCCGAGTGGCAGCAGAAGGCGGACACGGAGGTGCAGCAGCTGATCCTCGGCAAGACGACGCCCAAGAAGCTCGTCGCGGGCTGGGACGCGTACTGGACCGAGAAGTGGCAGCAGGAGAAGTAGGGATGTCCGTCGCGTCCACCTCGAAGACGAAGACGGCGGCGCAGGGCGAGGGGGGGACCTCCGGCAGGCGAGGTCTCCCCCGCGGGGGCCGGCGGCGGGAGTTCACCACCCGCCGCGGACTCCAGATCGCCGCCTTCATGGCGCCGGCCGCCCTCTTCGTCGCGGTCTTCACGTACTACCCGATGGTCGCGGGCGGCCAGATGGCCTTCCGCAACTGGAAGCTGACCGATCTCACCGACACCTCCTGGGTCGGGCTGAAGAACTTCCGGGACGTCTTCGCGGACCCGGCGTGGGGCACCGTCCTCACCAACAGCGCGATCTGGGTGGTCGGTTCGATCGTGCCCCAGCTCGTCATCGGCTTCGCGCTCGCGCTGTGGCTGCGCCGGCGCTTCCGCTTCCGCGGCCTCTACCAGGCGCTGATCTTCTTCCCGTGGGCGATCTCCGGGTTCCTCATCGGCATCCTGTTCCGCTGGATGTTCAACAGCGAGTTCGGCGTCGTCAACGACCTGCTGCAGAAGGCCGGTCTGATCGACGAGCCGATCGCCTGGCTGGCCGACCCGAAGACGGCCATGGTGGCGGTGCTCATCGCCAACATCTGGTACGGCGTCACCTTCTTCGCGATCATGATCCTCGCGGCGCTCCAGTCGATCCCCGACGAGCTGTACGAGGCGGCGGCGCTGGACGGCGCGGGCAAGGCGCGCACCCTGTTCCAGGTCACCATCCCCTACATCCGCACCACGCTGGCGCTGACCGTGCTGCTGCGGGTGATCTGGATCTTCAACTTCCCGGATCTGATCTTCGGGATGACCGGGGGCGGGCCGAACAACGAGACGCACATCGTGACCACGTGGATGATCAAGATCACTCAGCAGGGCGACTACGGCAGGGCCTCCGCGCTCGGCCTCCTCGTGGTGGCCGCGCTGCTGGTGTTCGCGGTGTTCTTCCTCCTGGCCACGCGTGAGAGGAAGCGGGTGACGCAGTGATCGGCAAGGAGAGCGCGGCCGGCCGGGCCGTCAAGTTCACCTTCCTGGGCGGGTGGCTGCTGTTCACCGTGTTCCCGCTGTACTGGATCGCGGTCACCTCGCTGAAGGCGCCCGGCGACATCTTCCGCTTCCCGCTGGCCTACTGGCCCGAGCAGTGGTCGCTGGAGAACTACAGCGGCCTGTTCGGCAAGGCGGACTTCGGGACGTACCTCGTCAACAGCCTCGTCGTCGCGACGGTCGCGGGCGCCACCGCGACGGCGATCTCGATGCTGTCGGCGTACGTGCTGGCCCGCTTCGAGTTCCGCAGCAAGTCGGCGCTGCTGATGGCGGCGCTGGTCACCCAGATGATCCCGTCGTTCATCGCGCTGGGCCCGCTGTACCTGCTGATGACGGACCTCCGGCTGGTCGACAACCGGTTCGGGCTGATCCTCGTCTACGTCGCGGTGTGCATCCCCTTCTCCACGGTGATGCTGCGCGGCTTCTTCGAGAACATCCCGGACGCGCTGGAGGAGGCCGCCATGATCGACGGCCTGTCGCGGTTCTCGGCGCTGTTCCGGGTCCTGCTGCCGGTGATGCGGCCGGGCATCATCGCCGCGTTCATCTTCAACTTCGTCAACTGCTGGAACGAACTGTTCCTGTCGGTGACGCTGATGAACAGCGACAGCAACAAGACGGTCCCCACGGCGCTGAACGGCTTCATCTCCAGCTTCAACATCGACTGGGGCTCGATGTCGGCCGCCGCCGTGCTGACCATCCTGCCGACGATGCTCCTGTTCGCCTTCGCGAGCCGGCACATCGTGCAGGGGCTCACGTCGGGGGCGGTGAAGGGCTGAGCCGGGGGCACGGCGGGCGGAGGGGCGAGCCGTGCCCGCGGGCCGCCGAAGGTGCGGTGGCCGGTCGGCGAGCCGGCGGACCCTCCCGGTCACCGCACCGGGGTGCGCGGGGTTCGTGCGGCTCCTCTGTCCGCCGCCGGGAACGCGAGCCCGCGCGAGGCGCCCGCACGCTCGCCACCGCGCGGCGCGACACTTGCCTCATGCACACCTGGACCACCCGCGCCGAGACCGGCGCCGACATCCCCGCCGTCCGTGAGATCAACCTGGCCGCGTTCGGCACCGCGGCGGAGGCGGACCTCGTCGACGCGCTGCGCGCCGACGCGTCCTGGATCGAGGGCCTGTCCGTCGTCTGCGCCGACGCCTCGGGCCGGCCCGCGGGGTACGCGCTGCTGACCCGCTGCCACGTCGGCGAGGCGCCCGCCCTCGCCCTGGCCCCGTGTGCCGTACGGCCCGAGCACCAGGGCGAGGGCGCCGGGTCCGCCGCCGTGCGGGCCGCTCTGGCGGCGGCCGGGCGGATGGGCGAGGCCCATGTCGTCGTCCTGGGGCACCCGGCCTACTACCCCCGCTTCGGCTTCACCCGCGCCTCGGCGCACGGCATCGGGCTGGCGATCGACGTGCCCGACGAGGCCCTGATGGCGCTGACCCTGGACCCGGACCGGCCGCTGCCCGCCGGAACCGTCCGGTACGCCGCCCCGTTCGGCATCTGACCCGGCCGCGTCCGGCCCGCGGCCCCGCCGTGCGGCTCGGGCCGCGCGCGGTCCCGCACCGCGGTGTCCGCCACCGCCGCGAGGGTCCCCTCCCCGCCCGTCGCCGAACGTGGACAACTACCCTTGTGGTCGGCGGTCATGCGGTTCCGGCCGCGGATTCCGGGTTCGGCCGAAACCTTCGTACCGGGCTTTTGTTGCCGCACGACAACTGAGTTAACCTTCACCGGATCTTCTCATCAGACCCAAGCCGTGAACAGCGGAAACGGGGCGGTGAGGGGGCTCTCACCAAGGGCCCCGGCGCGGTTCCGAGTCCTCGGCGCGAGGGCTCTTGGGGAGCGGAACGAGGGTGCGCATGACGAGCAGGACGATCGAGGCCGCCGAGGGCGCCCAGGGCGAGCAGGAGCTGCGGCGGCTGCTGGCCGGGCTGACCGCCGTCCGGGACGGCGACTTCGGGACCCGGCTGCCCTCCGACGGTGAGGGCCTGCTCGGGGACATCGCCACCGTCTTCAACGGCATGGTGGACCAGTTGTCCGTGTTCACCTCCGAAGTCACGCGGGTGGCGCGCGAGGTGGGCACCGAGGGCACGCTGGGCGGTCAGGCGGAGGTGCCGGGCGTCTCGGGCACCTGGGCCGATCTGACCGACTCGGTCAACGCCATGGCGGGCAACCTCACCACCCAGGTGCGGGACATCGCCCAGGTGGCCACGGCGGTCGCCAAGGGCGACCTGTCGCAGAAGGTCGACGTCCCCGCGCGCGGCGAGATCCTCCAGCTCAAGGAGACCGTCAACACGATGGTCGACCAGCTGTCCGCGTTCGCCGACGAGGTCACCCGCGTCGCCCGCGAGGTCGGCAGCGAGGGCCGCCTCGGCGGACAGGCCCAGGTGCCCGGCGTCGGCGGTGTCTGGCGCGACCTCACCGACTCCGTCAACTTCATGGCGGGCAACCTCACCGCCCAGGTCCGCAACGTCGCCCAGGTGACCACCGCCGTCGCGCAGGGCGACCTCTCCCAGAAGATCACCGTGGACGCCCGCGGCGAGATCCTCCAGCTGAAGAACACCATCAACACGATGGTCGACCAGCTCTCCGCGTTCGCCGACGAGGTCACCCGCGTCGCCCGCGAGGTCGGCACCGAGGGCCGCCTCGGCGGACAGGCC
>NZ_AGBF01000214.1 GCF_000225525.1 Streptomyces zinciresistens K42
GGGCCGTTCGCCCCGGACGGCGCCCCGGACGGTGCCTCGGCCGTGACCGGGGGGATCGGCGCGGTCGGCGCGGTGCCGCTCTCTGGAGCCGGGTGCCCCTGGGAGGCCGGAGCAGTGGGAGCGTCCGCCGGCACGGGGGGCGCGGACGGGGCCGGGGGTACCGCGGCGCCCTCGTTCTCGGTGCTCACAGCTTCTCTCCTCGATCCACGGCTGTTGTCTTCGGTCGCACTCGGTCACGCCCATTCATGCTTGCCGGATGCTGTCGGCGGTCGGTGCGCTTCAGCTGTGCACGTTCGTCTTTTTGTATGCGGTCAGCTTTTCCCAAGGGCCGTCAGAGCACCATAAGCCGTCGCTGTGCGTCCGCGGCCACTCCTTACAAGGGTCATGTGCGACTGAACGGGCACATTCCCGGAGCCCTCACGCCCGCTCCGGTCGCACGACCGCCCGGGTGCGGTGGCACCATGACGCCGTGACCCACGCACGTCAGCACCAGATCCGAGTCGTCGCCCACCGAGGAGCCTCCGAAGACGCTCCGGAGCACACCCTGGCCGCTTACCGGAAGGCCGTCGAGGACGGTGCGGACGCCCTCGAATGCGACGTACGCCTCACCGCCGACGGCCATCTCGTCTGCGTCCACGACCGACGCGTCAACCGTACGTCCAACGGCCGCGGCGCGGTCTCCGCCCTGGAACTCGCCGAGCTCGCCGCGCTGGACTTCTCCTCCCGCAAGACCCGCGACTCCTGGAAGAACCGGAGCGAGGAGCCCGACTGGGAGGTGCGGCCCGAGGACCCCGAGGACACCTCCGTCCTCACCCTGGAACGGCTGCTGGAGCTGGTCGCCGACGCGGGGCGGCGCGTGGAGCTGGCGATCGAGACAAAGCACCCCACGCGCTGGGCCGGTCAGGTGGAGGACCGGCTGCTGCTCCTGCTGAAACGGTTCGGACTGGACGCGCCCGCCACCGCCGAGGACTCCCCGGTGCGCGTGATGAGCTTCTCCGCGCGTTCTCTGCACCGCGTGCGTGCCGCGTCGCCGACGCTGCCGACCGTCTATCTGATGCAGTTCGTCTCACCGAGGCTGCGCGACGGGCGGCTGCCCGCGGGCGTCCGCATCGCCGGCCCCTCGATCCGCATCGTGCGCAGCCACCCCGCCTACATGGAGCGGCTGAAGCGGGCCGGCCACCAGGTGCACGTCTGGACGGTGAACGAACCCGAGGACGTCGACCTCTGCGTGGAGCTGGGCGTCGACGCCATCATCACCAACCGCCCGCGCGCGGTGCTGCGCCAGCTCGGCCGCTGAACCCGTCCACGCGCGCGTGCCCGGCCACCGCCTCGTACGCGTGCGTACCCACCCCTCCGATCCGCCGGCGCGCGTACCCCGCGCGCCGGGTGCGCCCTCTCAGACCCCTCACCCCTCGCCCCCTCGCCCCCTCGCCCCCCCCTCGGGCCAACCCTCACCCCTCGCCCCCCTCGGGCCACCCCTCGAACCCCCGGAGCCGAAAACCGCACCAACCCCTGCACAACCTCTTGACCCGGCCGCCCCTTCAGCCCCATCCTCCACTCTCGGCCACACCGACGAATTCCAGCCAGCCCGATTACGGGGAGTGCTCCGGCGCGTTCACTCCGTACCCGGACGTTCCGAATGCGTCGCCGGACCGTGACTGGCCGGTTTCCGGTTCAGGCCGATGGGGCATCCACACCGTGGCGTGGGGCAAAGGAGGTCTCGGGGGTGGCGTTGGTGGTGGCACAGGAGGTGCCCACGTCGTCGAGCATGGCCGTTCCCCACGGCCCTGCGGGCGTGGGCAGAGCCAGGCACCGGATGCGGGCGCACCTGCGCACGGGCGGTGTGGCGGAGACGGTCATCGACGATGCCGTACTGATTCTTTCGGAGCTGTTGAGCAACGCGTGCAAACACGGCCGGCCGCTGGGCGACGCGTTCTCCGGTGACGGCGACGTGCGGGCCGCGTGGCGCGTGGACGCGGGCGGCAGGCTCACGGTCGAGGTGACGGACGGCGGCGGACCCACGCGCCCGGCCCCGGCGACACCCTCGGTCACCGCGCACGGCGGCCGCGGACTGAACATCATCACCGCCCTGGCCGACGACTGGGGCGTCCGGGACGACGTCCGCGGCGAGGTCACCGTCTGGGTCGTGGTCCACGACGACGTGCACGACCCCGACGCCGGCCACCGGCGCCACGACTTCGCTGCGCGCGTCGCCGCACCGCCGGTGAGCGCGATGGCGGGTCTCGACTTCGCGAACGCCTTCGACGACTTGGACTGAAGCCGCCGGATACGGGCGGAACCGCGCCCGTCGGCGGACCGTTCCCGGCACGACCCGGTGGGTTGTCCACAGGCTCCCGTCGAGCGTGGCACGAGCGGCTAGGCTCGCGCCCGTACCAGACGAGCCGTACCCGGGAGACACCCACGATGGCCAAGAAGCGACCCCAGACCAAGGCCGAGCGCCCGCAGATCGCCGATGGGGAGATCCCGGTCGTCGGCGCGCGCGAGCCCTGCCCCTGCGGCAGCGGCCGGCGCTACAAGGCATGTCACGGCCGGGCCGCCGCCCACGCGGTGACCGAGCTGGTGCACCGCCCCTTCGAGGGGCTGCCGCACGAGTGCGACTGGGTGGCCCTGCGCGAGCTGGTGCCCGCCGCCACCGTCGAACTGCCCCTGAAGGGCGGCCTGCCCGAGGGCGTCCCGTCGGTCACGCTCGCCACCGTCCTGCCGATGGCCTGGCCCGCCCTGCGCCGCGACGACGGCTCGGTGCTGCTCGGCCTGCAGAACGACACGGCGTCCGGCGACATCAGCCGCGACCTCGCCGACACCCTCCAGCAGGCGCTGGCCGCCGCGCCCGGCACCCCGGTGCAGGGCAGGCGCGCCCCCGCCGGCGGACCCCGGCTGCAGGATCTGCTCGACCCCGAAGGCGCGTTCGAGCCAGTTGTGCACCCGGGCTTCGAGTTCTGGGTCCCCGACGCGGAGAACGCCACCGCGGAGGTGACCGCCTCCCTGGAGCGGGCGAACGCCGCGGCGATCCCCACCGTGAAGCTGACCGGCGTGGACGCCGCCTACTGGTGCGAGACCCCGGAGAAGAACCACCTGCGGTGGGTCATGCCGCACCCTGAAGAGCAGCTTCTGGACGCCCTCGCACGGCTGCACGCGGCCGGCGCGTCGAGCCTCGGCGAGGGCACCCGGCTGGTGGGCTCCTTCCGTGCTCACGGCCTCACCGTGCCGGTCTGGGACCTGCCGAGCGGTGTCGGCGCCGAGGACGTGGAGAAGCCGGCGGCGGAGTTCGCCGAGCGCCTGGCCGCGGCCCTGGCGACGGACGCCCCGCTCACGCCGGACGAGCGCCGCGCGCGGGGCGGTCTGACCAACCGGCAGGTCACGCTCAGCTGACGGGCGGCGCGCGGAGCGGGTCCGGCTGAACGGCCGTTCAGCCGGCCCGGCCCGCCCACGCTGAGGTGAATCCGCTCACAACTCCCTTGCTGGGCAAGGGAATCGGTGACCGGAAAGCCCGTAAGGAATTTGCGAACCGCCGATCTCTTGTTACCGTTCCCATAGCCCGGTTGCTGGTGCATCCCCCGTCGCCAGCAACCGGGCCTTTCCCTGTCCGCGCCCCTTCACGGAACGGCGCCGACCGTCAACTACCCGTGTTCGCGGCGGACTTCCCCGGCACGGAGTTGCTCGCGGAACGCAGCAACAGCGCCCGGCCCCCGGTCCGCTCCGCGAACTCGGTGACCGCGGTGTAGGCGTCCGAGGCGCCGCGCGTGCGCGCGCGGGGCGTCTCGCAGGTGCCCGGCTCGTCGTCGGCGCCCACGGCGCAGCGCATCTGGAGCGTGCGCCCCGCGGGCCCCATGAGGCTCAGTACGGAGTCGACGGCGGCGCCCGTGGCGTTGCGGAAGTACGTCCGGGCCCAGGTCTGCTCGCCCTGGGTGAGGACACAGGTCTGCGCCTCGATGCCGCCGGGCGAGGTGAGTTCGGGCCCGCACCGCACGGCGGTGGCCAGCCCGAGGTCGAGGGTCAGCGGGGAGTCCGCGGGCGCGGCGGAGGGCCCCTTGGCGTCCGCGCGCGGAGAGGGGTCGGCGGCGCTCTCGCCCGCGGGTCGTTCCCCGGTGCCGCGCGCGGGGGCCTGCACGGCGGTGCGGCCCGCCTCGGCGACCTGGCCGGCGGCCGCCCACGCCAGCGGCAGGGCGACCGCGGCCGCCGCCACGGAAGCGAGGGCGATCAGACGGACTCTTCGCTGGTTCGGCCCGCGGCGATGTGACGACGGTGCCCTTTTTCCCCTGGAATGACGCGGCATACAGCGGAAGATAACGACCGTACGCCTATGCGCCTTTCGCGCGCGCCGAGCGGCCCTACATCTCGGGCGCGCTCACACCCGTACGAGTGAGGGCCTCGACCACGGCGTCGACCACGGCCTCCACGTCCGGCACCCAGGGCGATGCCGAGCCGGGCAGGGGGGCGCGCTGCCAGCCGACCGGACCCTGCCCCGTCTCGGACGGCGGCAGCGCGAGGTAGCCGCCCTCGCTGTGGAAGCGCAGCGAGCCGGGGACGAAGTCCTTGGCGTAGAGCAGTTCGCCGAGCTGCTCCATGGAGTACGGCTTCACGAGGATCGCCCAGCGGGAGGGCGAGGCCACGACCGGGCCGAGCCGCATGCCCGTCCGGTCGAGCGCCGCGAGCGCGTCGGCGGCCGGCAGCGCGGGCAGGCTGACCGCGCAGGGCGCGGCGCCGCCGGTGGCGAGGATGATCGGGGCCGCGGGCCGGTTGGTCCACCACCAGCGCACCATGCGCTCGTCGGTGGTGGCCGCGAGGAGGCCGGGGTCGAAGGGATGGGCGCCGGGGACCGTGCACTCCTGATCGGGGCAGCCGCAGCGGGAGTGTCCCTGCGGGTGCGCCGTCACGCCCGGGAGCACGGGCCACTGCCATTCCTTGGCGAAGGTCAGGGCCGCACTGATCAGCTCAGACTGCCCGTCGCCGCGCAGGAGCCTGCGTCGCCTTCCGAGGATCTCGCGCATGAGCGCTCGTTCCTTTCCGTTGCACCGCTGGCAACACCGTGGGTCACATCACACCATGTGTCGATCACTTCACTGTGCGTACCTGATGGCGCATCACACCCCTGCCGCGAGCAGGGGAATCCCCTATGGGCCGAGCGCTGGCTGCTTCCGCGGCAGCCTCGTCCATACTGCGTCCGTCACAAGCATGGGCGTGGCGCGGGGTGGCGAAGTCTGGCGTTTCGCGTCGCGCGTATTTCTCTTCGCCTCCGCCGCGGGAGGATGGGGCACGATCGTCAGTGGCTAGGACGCCCGGCTCCGGCACCAGGTTCCGGGTGGTCGTCAACCACCCCTGGCCTTCACCGAGTACGTACCCCTCACGACCGCTGTGACGCTCCGGGGAGCGAAACCAGTCGACCGCAATAGCCCGTTCCCTGAGGCAGTTTTAAGCCAACTTCGCCTTAACGCAAGAGGTCTGCACCGAGAGCCCCGACGGCCCATGGACACCAGGAATCCCGGCAGGACAATGCTGGACATCCCCTCACGAGTGCGTGTACATGTGGAGACACTGCTGGCGGCGCAGAATGACATGGGGGTTTGCGATGCTTTTGAGCAGTACGCGCCGGTCGGAAAGCCGGACACCATGAACGCCCCTCACCCTCCGAAAGTGGCCGGAATCGATTCAACGGTTCCCCCACCCGCCCACACTGTCGCGCCCGTGCCCACAACCCCAGGAACCCCGGGCGCCCCGGCGGTCGACCCGTCGAACGCGCCGGGCGCACTGCTCCAGGACCGCCTCGCCGGCTGGGTGTCGGACCTGACGACACTCCACGAACTCACCGAGCGCCTGGCCCGCACGGACGCGCTCGGCGACGCCCTCCAGGAACTGCTGCGCGCCGGATCCGCCCTCGTGGGTGCCCGGCGCGGCCTCGTCGTGCTCGAACCCGCGGACGGACTGGGCCCGGAGACCACCATCGGCCTCGGACTCGCCCGCGCCGACCTCGGGCACATCGAGACCGTGCCGCGCAGCGCCATGTCCTACGGGCAGATCCTCGACGGACTGCCCGGCGGCGACGGCGAGATCGCCCAGCCCGACCTGCTCTCCGAGGACGGCCTCGACCCCCGCCACCGCGAGGTGGCCGCCCGCCTCGGCTACGCCGCCAGCTACGCCCTTCCGCTGTGCACCGGGACCGCGGGCCGGCTGGGCGCCGCCGTGTGGCTGTACGACGAGCCCGCCGAACCCTCCGAACGCCGGCGCCATCTCATCGGCCTGTACACGGCGTACGCCACCGAGCACCTGGCGCGGCTGCTGGAGGTCGAGCGCACGCGCGCGGCCATGCGGACGATGGCCGAGGAGCTGCTGCCCGCCCGGCTGCCCCGGGTGCCGGGCGTCCAGCTCGCCGCCCGGCACCGCACCGGCCCGCGCGGCGGCGGCGACTGGTTCGACGCGCTGCCGCTGCCGGACGCCGCGCTCGGACTCGCGGTCGGCTCGGTCACCGGGTCCGGGCCCAGCGCCGTCGCCGCGATGGGCCGGCTCCGGGCCAGCCTGCGGGCGTACGCCGTGATGGAGGGCGAGGACCCGGTCGCCGTCCTGTCCGACCTGGAGCTGCTGCTCAGGCTCACCGAGCCCGCCCGCTCGGCCACCGCCCTGTTCGCCTACTGCGAGCCCGCGCTGCGCAAGATCACCCTCGCCGGCGCCGGGCACACCCCGCCGCTGCTGATCGGGGAGCGGCGCACCGAGTTCGTCGAGACCTCCGTCTCGGCGCCGCTGGGCATGCTCGCGTGCTGGGAGGCGCCCAGCGTGGAGCTGACCGCGGAGGCGGGAGAGACGGTTCTGCTGTACACCGACGGGCTGCTGCACCGTACCGGCGACCCCACCGACCGCGCCTTCGCCCGGCTGCACTCGGCGGCGGCGGGCGTGCCGAGGGCGGTCCGGCACGACCCGGACGCCGTGGTCGACCATGTGCTGCGCACCGTCCTGCCGGGCGGGCTCGACCAGGCCGACAGCGCAGAGGACGTCGTGCTGCTCGCCGCCCGCTTCGCGTAGCGGCCACCGCGGTCCGCGCGGTCATAACAGAGGCGTGGCCTGCGCCATAGCACCTGTGGACGGCGGGTCCCGCACCCTGGGCACGTACCGGTACGACCGTACGATGGAGGGGGTCCAGTGCCCTACCGAGGAGGATGACCGTGGCCGACGAGCTCACCGCGGCCGCGTCCGACGCTGCCACCGCAGCGGACGTGGACGAGAGCGCAGAAGAGCCGATCAAGCAGCGCAAGAACGGGCTGTACCCGGGCGTGTCCGACGAGCTCGCGGAGAACATGCGGTCCGGGTGGGCCGACACCGAGCTGCACGGCCTGGAGCCGATCGCCCAGGCGGCCGAGACCGCGGCACGCCGTGCGGCGCTGTCCGCGCGGTTCCCCGGCGAGCGCCTGGTGATCCCGGCGGGCAACCTCAAGACCCGCTCGAACGACACCGAGTACCCCTTCCGCGCCTCCGTCGAGTACGCGTACCTCACGGGCAACCAGACCGAGGACGGCGTGCTCGTCCTGGAGCCCGCCGCGGACGGCCACAAGGCGACGATCTACCTGCTGCCGCGCTCCGACCGGGAGAACGGCGAGTTCTGGCTCTCCGGCCAGGGTGAGCTGTGGGTCGGCCGCCGGCACTCCCTCGCCGAGGCGGGCGAGCTGTACGGCATCCCCGCCTCCGACGTGCGCGAGCTCGCGGACGCGCTGCGCGAGGCGACGGGCCCGGTGCGCGTCGTCCGCGGCTACGACGCCGGCGTCGAGGCGGCACTGACCGACAAGGTCACCGCCGAGCACGACGAGCAGCTGCGGGTCTTCCTGTCCGAGGCGCGGCTGGTCAAGGACGACTTCGAGATCGGCGAGCTGCAGAAGGCCGTCGACTCCACCGTGCGCGGCTTCGAGGACGTCGTGAAGGTCCTCGACAGGGCCGAGGCGACCTCCGAGCGCTACATCGAGGGCACGTTCTTCCTCCGCGCGCGCGTGGAGGGCAACGACGTCGGCTACGGCTCCATCTGCGCCGCCGGGCCGCACGCCTGCACGCTGCACTGGGTGCGCAACGACGGGCCCGTGCGGCCGGGCGACCTGCTGCTGCTCGACGCGGGCGTCGAGACGCACACGTACTACACCGCGGACGTCACGCGCACGCTGCCGGTCGACGGCCGCTACAGCGAGATCCAGAAGAAGATCTACGACGCCGTGTACGACGCCCAGGAGGCCGGTATCGCGGCCGTCCGGCCGGGCGCGAAGTACCGCGACTTCCACGACGCGGCGCAGCGGGTGCTCACCGAGAGGCTCGTCGAGTGGGGCCTCGTCGAGGGCCCGGTGGAGCGGGTGCTGGAGCTCGGGCTCCAGCGGCGCTGGACGCTGCACGGCACCGGCCACATGCTGGGCATGGACGTGCACGACTGCGCCGCCGCGCGCGTGGAGTCCTACGTCGACGGCACGCTGGAGGCCGGCATGGTGCTGACCGTCGAGCCGGGGCTGTACTTCCAGGCCGACGACCTGACCGTGCCGCAGGAGTACCGCGGGATCGGCGTCCGGATCGAGGACGACATCCTGGTGACCGCCGACGGCAACCGGAACCTGAGCGCCGGGCTGCCCCGCCGCTCGGACGAGGTCGAGAGCTGGATGGCCGCCCTGAAGGGCTGACACGCCCCGTCTGCCGCGGTCCGCTTCATCTGCTGCGGTCTGGCTTCGGCCTGCTGCGGTCTGCTGCGTCCGCGCCACGGCCGGGTGCCCCCAGGGGTGCCCGGCCGTCGTCGTGCGGGGCCGGTGCGCGCGATCGCGCGCGTCGCGGCGGGGCGTGCCGCGCCCGGTGGCCGTACCGTCTACACATCGGCCGGTGCCGTCGGGTGGAGGAGTTCTGATGCGCAGCGTGACCTATTCGATGAGCGTCTCGCTCGACGGCTACATCGTCGGGCCCGACGGCCGATTCGACTGGACGGCGCCCGACGAGGACGTCTTCCGCTTCTGGATCGACGACATCCGCGGCGTCGGGGTGCACCTGATGGGTCGGCGGCTGTACGAGACGATGCTCTACTGGGAGACCGCCGGGCAGGACGCGTCACTCGACGACGCGGAGCGCGAGTGGACCGCGCTGTGGAACCCGCTCCCCAAAGTGGTGTTCTCCCGCACGCTGACGGCCCTGCGGGGCAGCGCCCGGCTCGCGACGGGCGGCGTGGCCGAGGAGATCGAGCGGCTGCGGGCCGAGCCGGGGGAGGGCGACATCGCGATCGGCGGCGCGGACCTCGCCGCGCAGGCGGCCGCGGCGGGCCTGATCGACGAGTACCGCGTCATCGTCCATCCGGTGCTGGTCGGCGGCGGCGTGCCGTTCTTCCCCGCGGACGAACGCCGGGTGGACCTCGAACTGGTGGAGACCCGCACCTTCAGCGCGAAGTTCGTCCACCTGCGCTACCGGGTGGTCCGATAGGGCCGTGGCCGGAGCCGGCTACACCGCCAACAGCGGTGCGTTCTCCCGCCACTTGAGGACCTTGTCGAAGCTGACCACCGCTCCGCCGCGGTCCGGCTTGTTGCCGAACTGGACGTGGTCGGCGAGCTCTTCGATGAGGCCCAGGCCGCGGCCGTGCTCGGCGTCGGAGGGTGCCGTCCGGGGGGTGCGGCGTGCCGTGCGGAAACCGGGGCCGGAGTCGGCGACCTCGATGTGGCACTTCTCGCCGTCCAGGTAGGCCGTGACGCGGTACGCCTGGGGGGTGCCGTCGGGCGCGGTGCCGCCGTGCTCGACGGCGTTCGCGCAGGCCTCGCTCAGGGCGACGCACAGGTCGTAGGAGATGTCCGGGTCGACACCCGCGGTCTCCATGGTGCCGATGAGCAACCGCCGGGCGAGCGGCACGCTCGCGGCTTCGCGCCGCAGATGCAGTGACCACCAGATGCTCATGCTCCAGCCTCCTGGCTGCGGCTCGACATACACCGTTACGTATTGCCACGACCACGCGTGTGTAAGCACGTTCTCGGCGTGACGCCGCCCATATGGTCGATGCGCCCACGTGTGAATCGGTGTATGTAGGGGCGGCCCACATCAGAAGGTGACCTTCCGGTTCCGAACCGGACAGGGCAGGGGGCCATGGGGCGGACCTGCCGGACGGCGGCCACGGGGCCAGTGGGATGATGAGCCCGCCATGCCTGCCGCCCGTCCGCGCCGTGCGCGCCCCGGAAGCGATCTGCGGATCCTGCGGGCCGCGGTGTTCGCCGCGGTCTGCGTCGTGCTGGCCGGCATCGGGCACGCGCTGGCCTCCTGCGCCGCGGTTCCGCTGTGGGCGCTGGGCGCGGGATACCTCGGGATCTTCCTGGTCGCGCTGCCGTTCACGGGCCGCGAGCGCTCGCTGGCCGGCACCGCCGCGCTGCTCGCCGTCTGCCAGACGTCCCTGCACTCGCTGTTCGGGGTGCTCCAGCAGGGGGCGGCGGCCGCCGCGCAGGCCCAGGAGGCCGCCGCCTCCGACGCCGCGCTGGTGCGGCGGGCCGCGCGGCTCCTGTGCGGTACGGCGGGGGTGGCGATCAGCCCCGCCCGCGCCCAGCGCGTCCTGTCCGACGCCGGCATCGGCACGGGCGGCGCGGCGACG
>NZ_AGBF01000213.1 GCF_000225525.1 Streptomyces zinciresistens K42
CGGGCGCGACGGGAAGCGCTGACCGGCCGGCAGCCACAGCAGCAGGCCCAGGGTGATCCAGGTGTAGAGGCTGCCGCCGAGGAAGCCGTCGACGCCGGACGCGTCGTCGAACCACAGCCAGACCACGCTGGTGCACAGCACCGCGTACAGGACGGCCGCGGTCCGTGTCCGTCCGGCGCGCACGAGGACGGCGAAGGCGGGCAGCAGCCACACCAGGTGGTGCACCCAGGTGACCGGGCTGACCAGGCAGGCGGTCAGCCCGGTCAGCGCGAAGGCGGCCGTCCAGTCGCCCGCCGCCACCGCCCGCCGGGCGCGCGCGGCCCACACGCCGAGGACGAGCAGCACGAGGACCGCCCACACCGCCCGGTCCGTGATGTCCAGCCGGGCCAGGACGCCCTGGAGCGACTGGTTGGAGACGTAGTCGAGCCGGCCCACCCGGTCGGTGTCCCACAGCGCGCGCGTCCAGTAGAAGCGGGAGGCCGCGGGGTCCACCGCCGCCGCGAGCGCCGTCGCGCCGACGGCGACCGCGCCCGCGACGGCCGCGGCCCTGCGGCGTCCGGCCACCAGCAGCAGGGCGATGAACACGGCGGGCGTCAGCTTGACCGCGGCCGCCAGGCCGATGCCCGCGCCGGCCCAGCGTTCGCGTCCGGCGCTCAGCAGGCGGCAGTCCAGCAGGACGAGGGCCAGCAGCAGCATGTTCACCTGGCCGAAGCTGACGGTGTCCCGCAGGGGTTCGAACAGGGCGAGCGCGCACAGCGTCAGCGCCACGCCGTACCAGCCGTGCCGCCGCAGCTCCTCTCCCGCCAGCACGTGCAGCACGAAGGCCAGGGCCGCCAGGTCGAGCAGCAGCGTCACGGCGATCGCCCCGTGCAGCCCCGTCAGCGCCATGGGCAGCATCAGGACGGCGGCGAACGGCGGATAGGTGAAGCCGTACGACGTGCCGGGCACCCGGTAGTCGTAGAGCCGGCCCCCGTGGTGCGCCCAGCTGTCGACGGCGCCCTGGTAGACGCGCAGGTCGAACCAGTCGCGCAGCAGCGGAACGGTCGCGGTGAAGGCGGTGACGGCGGCGGCGAGCACCAGCACGAGGGCGAGGCGGCCGCGGCCGGTGCGCGGCGCCCTCACGCGGTGCGCTCCCGGGCCGGGGCCTGCGCGGCGAGGTGGGCCTGCCACAGCACGGCCACGGCGAGCAGGCCGCCGCAGACGGCCAGCAGCAGCCGGCCGGTGTCCGCCATTTTCCCGTCGGGCAGGACGGCGAGCGCGAGCACCGCCGTCGCCGCGGCGAGCCGGTCCCGTACCGCGGGGGCGGGCGCGGCGGCGGCGATGACGAACAGGCCCCACAGGGCGTACCAGGGGCGGATCGCCGGTCCGAGAGCGGCCACCGCGACGAGGCTCAGGCCGAGCGCGTACACCGGGCGGGTGTGCAGGCGCCGCCAGATCACCAGCAGGAGGGCGGCGGTCAGCGCCACGCCGACGGCCTGCCACGCGGGCACGGCCAGGGGTGCGAGGCCGCTGCCCGCCCGTTCCAGGAGCGACGCGGTGGCCCGGCCGAGCAGGCTCGTCAGCGCCCAGTTCCGGGAGGAGACCGGGGTGTCCAGGGCGCCGATCCAGCCGTAGCCGGTGCCCGTGAGCGCCGTCACGGCGACCGTGGTCGCGCCGGAGGCGGCGGCGGTGACGAGGACGGCCCGCGCCGGGTGGCCGCCGGCGCGGGTGCGCAGCAGCACGACGGCGACGAGGCCGAGCAGGGCGGGCGCCTTGACCAGGGCGGCCAGGGTGACGAGCGCCGCGCCCAGGACGGTACGGCCGCCGAGCGCGGCCACCAGGCCGGCGCCCAGCAGGCCGAGCATGACGGCTTCGTTGTGGGCGCCCGCGACCAGGTGCAGCAGGACGAGCGGGTTGAGGACGCCCAGCCACAGCGCCGCGGCCGGGTCGGTGCCGCTGTGCCGGGCCAGCCGCGGCAGGACGGCCGCCATCAGGGCCACTCCGAGGAGGGCCAGCAGCCGCATGCCGACGAGTCCGGCGGGCAGTTGGGCGCCGGTGAGCGCCGACAGCGCGGAGGCGGCGGCGAGGAAGACCGGGCCGTAGGGGGTGGCGGTGTGCCGCCACAGCGGGGCGACCTCGGCGGCGAGCGGACCGCCGAGGCGGGAGGGGCCGTAGGCGTAGACGTCGATGCGGGCGTCGACCATGGCGCCCTGGGCGACGTAGCTGTAGACGTCGCGGCTGAACAGCGGGGGTGCGACGAGCAGCGGGGCGGCCCAGATCGCCAGGGTGAGCAGCAGGGCGCGCGGGGTGGGCGGGTGCGCGCCGCGGACGAGCCGGCCGAGCAGCAGCCACGCCGCGATCAGCAGGACGAGCCCGAAGTACACGCCGACCAGGCCCAGATCGGCGTGGGCCGGGTTCGGGTCCGGCAGGTCGCGCACCGGCAGCGCGCCCGCCTCCGCGCCGCCCAGGGCGAGGCAGGTGGTACCGGCCAGGCCGAGGGCGCGGCAGTGGCGGAGATCGACGGGGAATGCCATGGCCAACACGCGGCCAGGCTGTCAACGCCTCGTGGCCGCGAGACGACGCGGAGCCCTCGGGGCGGCGGCCCGTACATGACCGCCGTGTGATCGCTCGCGCCCGGCCCCGGGGAACGGTGGGCCGGTGGGCCGCGGGCGCGGGGCGCGGGCTGTCGGTCTGGTGATCGCGACGATGGCCGCCGGTGGGCCGCGGGCGCGGGTCAGAAGACCGACAGTCCCGTCATCGTCGTGAAGAGGTCGAGGGCGGCGACGCCGGCCACCGAGTTGCCGCGCTCGTCGAGGCCGGGGCTCCACACGCACAGCGTGCAGCGGCCGGGCACGACGGCGATGATGCCGCCGCCCACCCCGCTCTTGCCGGGCAGCCCGACCCGGTGGGCGAACTCCCCGGCGGCGTCGTAGGTGCCGCAGGTGAGCATCACGGCGTTGACCTGCTTGGCCTGGCTGCGGGTGAGCAGCCGGGTGCCGTCGGCGCGCAGGCCGTGGCGGGCCAGGAAGCCGGTGGCGAGCGCGAGGTCGGCGCAGGACGCCCGCACCGAGCACTGGCGGAAGTACTGGTCGAGCAGGGCGGGCACGGGGTTGTCGATGTTGCCGTAGGCGGCCATGAAGTGGGCGAGGGCGGCGTTGCGGTCGCCGTGCGCGGTCTCGGAGGCGGCCACGTCCAGGTCGAAGTCCAGGGACGGGTTGCCGCTCTCGGCGCGCAGGAAGGCGAGGAGTTCACCGGCCGCGTCGCCGGTACGGGTCTGGAGGCGGTCGGTGACGACCAGGGCGCCGGCGTTGATGAACGGGTTGCGCGGGATGCCGTTCTCGTACTCCAGCTGGACCAGGGAGTTGAAGGGGTTGCCGGACGGCTCGCGGCCCACGTGCTCCCAGAGCGCGTCGCCCTCGCGGGCCAGGTCGAGGGCGAGTGTGAACACCTTGGTGACGGACTGGGTGGAGAACGGCTCCCGCCAGTCCCCCACGCCGTACACCGTCCCGTCGGGTTCGGCGACGGCCATGCCGAAGCTGCGGGGGTCGCAGGCGGCGAGCGCCGGGATGTAGCCGGCGGGCCTGCCGCGGCCGGGGGTCCGCCCGATCTCGTCGGCGATGCGCTCCAGGACCGCCTGGAAGGCGGGTGCCGCCGTCGATGCTGCCATGATCACCATTGTGCCGTGCCGCCGGACCGGGCGCCCGCCCGCGTTTTCTGCGGGCGGCTCGCGGTCGGGCCGGGGCACGGCCGTTCACCGACGGACCGCCCGCGCGGGGGCCGCCGGGCCGCTCGGCCGGGTCGGCGCGTTCGTCAGGCGTACGCGCAGCCGCAGGCGGGGGCGGGGGCCGCGACCGGGTCCAGCGAGCGCACGGGTCGTACGCGCCCGACCTCCCGCCCGCCGCCGAGGAGCGGTTCGCCGCGGAACCCGGTGAGCGGTTCCGGGTCGACGCCCGCGAAGGCGAGCGCGGCGGCCGCGACGGGCACCCTGGCCCGGTCCGCCCCGTCGGCGATCTTCACGGCGACCGCGCGGCCGTCCGGCAGCGCGGCGAGCTGCACGCCCTCGAAGCCGTCCTTGGCCAGCAGTCCCGGTACGGCCCGCATCAGCGCGGCCACGTCCCGCCCGGCGCCGGAGGCCATCTCGGCGTGCGTGCGCATCGCGTCCGCGACCCGCGCCTCGGGGGTGCCCGGCGGCGCCGTCGTGACGCGCGCCCCGGCGCGGGCCAGGCCGTGCAGCGAGACGGAGAACAGCGGCGCCCCGCAGCCGTCGACGGTGACCCGGGCGACGCGCTGCCCGGTGAGGTCCTCGACGATCTCGGCGACGGCCTGCTGGAGCGGGTGGCCGGGGTCGAGGTAGTCGTCCAGGGACCAGCCGTTGAGCCGGCAGGTGTACAGCATGGCGGCGTGCTTGCCGGAGCAGTTCTGGGCGAGCCGGGAGGGGCCGCGGCCCGCGCGGACCCAGGTGTCGCGGACGGCCGGGCCGTAGGGCATGTCCGGGACGTTGCGCAGGTGGTCCTCGGTGAGTCCGGCGAGTTCGAGGATGCGCCGGGCGCCGGCGAGATGGCGTTCCTCGCCGGAGTGGCTCGCGGCGGCGAGCGCGAGCAGTTCGCCCTCCAGCGGCAGCCCGGCCCGCGCCATGGCGACGGCCTGGACGGGTTTGAGGGCGGAACGCGGGTAGAAGGCCGCCTCGATGTCGCCGAGTTGGAACCGCACGTCCCCGCCGGGGCCGAGGACCACGACGGAGCCGTGGTGCACGCCCTCGGTGACGCCGCCGCGGACGAGGTGCGCCACGGGCGCGTGGAGGGGTTCGCGGACGAGGGGTGCGTCCGCCGGGGAGCCGCTGTGCATCACTGCCTGCCGTCGTGGGTCGAGGGGAAGGGACGTCCGCGCCGGGTGCCGCGGGGGTGTCCGGGCCGCCGGGTGCCGCCCGCTCACGGCGCGGCGCCGCTTTCCGCGGAAGTGGCCGCGCGTCCGGCGCGCACGATGTCGGTGAGCGAGGTCCCGACGCGGTCGAGATGGTGGGCCATCGCCTCGGTGGCGTCGTGTGCGCTGCCGTCGGTCAGCGCCTCGACGATCGCCCGGTGCTCGCGGTTGGACTGCTCGCGGCGCCCGCCCAGTTCGTTGAGGAAGGCCGACTGGCGGGCCAGGGCGTCGCGGATCTCCTCGATGACCCTGCGGAAGACCGGGTTCTGGGCGGCCTCGGCCACGGCGAGGTGGAAGAGGGTGTCCATGGCGACCCACGCGGTGGTGTCCGTCTCCCGCTCCATGCGGTCGAGCAGATGGGCGAGGTGGTCGAGGTTCTCCGGGGTGCGGCGCAGGGCCGCGTAGCCGGCGACCGGGATCTCCACGTGGCGGCGCACCTCCATGAGGTCGCTGGCCGTGTAGTCGCCGAACGTGGGGTCCTCGACGGTGTTCGCGACGACGAACGTGCCCTTGCCGGTCTTGGAGACGGTCAGCCCCATGGTCTGCAGGGCGCGCAGGGCCTCGCGCAGCACGGGCCTGCTGATCTCCAGGGCGCGGCACAGCTCCGCCTCGGAGGGGAGCTTGTCCCCGACGGCGTACGTGCCGCGTTCGATGGCGTCCCGCAGGTGCGCCAGCACCGCTTCCATGGCGCTGACCCGGCGTGGCGGCTGTCCGGCTGTCCGGCTGTCTGACAGGTTCACGGTGCGATGGTCCGGCCGGACCCCGGGCGCTGTCAAGGCGTCCGGAGCGTGCGACGCACCGCGGGGCGGTTCCCGCCGGTTCCGGCCGCGGGGACCGTGGCGAGGATCACGCGCGCCGGTGCCGGAACGGCTCTGGGCGCCGCGCCGCCGTGGGCTACGGCCACACGGCCCCCGCGACCGCCAGGCCGAGGAACGCGGCGCCGAGCCCGGCGGTCACGCTGCCCACGACGTTGACGGCGGCGTAGAGCCGGGCGCCGGTCCCGGTCAGCCGCAGGGTCTCGTAGGAGAAGGTCGAGTACGTCGTCAGGGCCCCGCACAGGCCGGTGCCGATGAGCAGTTGGAGGCGGGACCCGGCGGCACCCGCGAGGGCCGCGCCGGTGAGCAGGCCGAGGATCAGGCTGCCGCTGACGTTGACCACGAAGGTGCCCCACGGGAACACCGAGTCGTGCCGGGACTGCACCGCGCGGTCCGTGAGGTAGCGCAGGGGCGCGCCGACCACCGCGCCCGCGATCACCAGGAGCCAGTTCACGAGGCCGTGCCTCCCCGCGCGCCCGGCCCCGGTCCGTCCCCGTCCCCCGCTCCCCGGCCGGTGTAGCGGATGACCTCGCACGCGTCGAGGGTGACCAGTCCTTCGGTGACGAGTTCGTCCAGTTGCGGCAGGAACGCCCGGACGCGCTCCTCGGTGTCCACGATCACGACGGCGACGGGCAGGTCCTCGCTGAGGGAGAGCAGCCGCGAGGTGTGGATCAGCGAGGAGGCGCCGAAGCCCTCGATCCCGCGGAAGACGCTGGCGCCCGCCAGGCCGGCCGCGTGGGCGCGGTGCACGATCTCGGAGCAGAGCGGCCTTCGGTGCCAGGTGTCGCTCTCGCCGACGAAGACGGTCAGGCGCAGGGCCGTGCCGGTCAGCCTGGTCATGCCTGCCTCCACTTCAGCACGCGGCGGGTCCCCGCCGCGGCGAGCCATACGGCCGTGAGCGCCGCGGCCGGTGTCGCGGCGAGGTAGGCCAGGGCGAGGGACGGACGGCCGCCGTCGAGGAGCCTCGTGAAGTCGACGGTGTAGGTCGAGAAGGTGGTGAAGCCGCCGAGGACGCCGGTGCCGAAGAACGGGCGCACCAGGCGGTGCGCGCTCCACTCCTCGGTGATGACGACCATGAAGGCGCCGATCACGGCGCAGCCGACGACGTTGGTGCAGAACGTCGCCCAGGGGAAGCCGCCCGGCCGGGCGGGCCAGGCCAGGGCGAAGGCGTACCGGGCCGTGGCGCCGAGGGCCCCGCCGGCCGCGACCGCGGCGAGAACCGGCACCTGGGCCCGCCAGGCCGCGGGCCGCCGGGTCCCGGCGGGCGCGCGAAAGGGCGCGGTGTCCTGGGCTTCGGGGGCTGTCATGGGAGTCACGTCTCCTACTCGCCGGGGCCCGGTCGCGCGGGCCGCTTCGCTGCAAGTAGGGACCGTTGGCGGCGTCCGCCGCGGTTCGGGTACGGCGGGCCCCACCGCCGCGCCGCGAGGTGGTCGCGGCCGGGCAACAGCCTAACGCCGGCCGGCCCGTGCGGGCACGCCGGGGCCGGTCGGGCGGAGACGGTCGGGGCGGGCGGGCAGGCCCGCGGCCGGCGGCGGGAAGGGCCGTGCCGGGCGGTTCACGGTCGGCGGAACCGGTCGGCGGGACGGGAGGGGAGTCCGGCCAGCGGGACCGGCCGGTCTCCCGGGTGCCCGGGGTCCCGTGCGCGGCTACTGTCGAAGAACCCCGCACGGGACAGGTGACCGGCCCCCGTGACGAGACCCGTGTCCGGCCCGGACAGGGAGTGGGAGTGTGGTGGGCATGGCCCGTAGTCGCCGCCTGATCCTGAGTTCACCGCCGGAGGTCTGGGGCCTGCTCGCGGACGGCCGGCGCTACGGGGAGTGGGTCTCCGGAACCCGTGAGGTGCTCACGGCGGACCCGCACTGGCCGGACGTGGGCGCGCGCCTGCGGGTACGGGTCGGGCTCGGGCCGCTGGTCCTCGACGACACCGTCGTCGTCCGCCTCAGCGAACCGCGGCGCAGGCTGGAACTGGAGGCGAGGGCCGAGCCCTTCGGCGCGGCCCGGATCGCCCTGCGGCTCGTCCCCTGGGGCGGGCACACGCTCCTCGTCATGGACTGGCACCCCCTGCGGGGCCCCGGCACCCGGATGCACGGGCTGCCCGTCGACTACGCCGTCTCGATCCGCAACGGCATGATGCTCACGAAGCTGGCCCGGATCGCGGTGCGCGAGCACCGCGCGGCGGGCCGGGGCGCGGGGTAGCGGCGGGACGCACGCCGGGCCACCGGGCCTACCAGCCCTTCTCGAACATGCGCGCCACCTCGGCGATCCGGACCTCGTCACGCCGGTAGTACAGCCGCCGCCCCATCCGTTTGGCGCGCAGCAGCCCGAGATCGGCGAGCAGGCCGAGATGGGTCTCCGCGACCGCGCGGGACACCCCGAGCCGCTCCGCCACGGCGTCCGCGCTCACCCCGTCCTCGACCGGGTCGGCCCGTCGCCGGCGCGGGAAGTGGGCGACCGGGTCCTTCAGCCACTCCAGGATGACCAGGCGTCTCTCACTGACGGGAGTTCTCAGCATCTCCTCACCCTCTCCGTCGGTGCGCGTCATGGCGCGTCACCCCACTGTCCCGCAGCGGACGCCGCGGTGTCCGGGAGTACCGGTCTGTTGTCCGGTACCGAACGGCCTTACGAGGAGGGGAGGTCGGGGCGGTGGAGGGTCCGGGTCCGGTCGTACGGACATGTGGCGGGGTCGTGCCCGATGCTGCTCGACGGCCGGGCCACGGCATCGGCACGGGAGCGCGCGCCCGGCGCCGCGGCCCGGCCCCCGGCCCGCTCACCCACGCGCTAGTTGCACGCTCAACGACCGCTGGGGGTCGGTGCTACGGTGCAGACATGGCAGCCAAGACGGCCGACGCGGGGCTCGAACAGCGGTGGCGGGACATCCTCTCCGTCCACGCGCGCACGATGTGTGAGATCGACCGGGTGCTGCATCCGCACGGCCTGGGAGCCAGCGACTTCGAGGTCCTCGACCTCCTCGCCTCGGCGATGCCCGAGGAGGGCACGCACTGCCGGGTGCAGAACCTCGTCGGGCGGGCCCATCTCAGCCAGAGCGCCCTGTCCCGGCTCATCGGGCGCCTGGAGAAGGACGGGCTGGTCGAGCGCTCCGTCTGCGCGGAGGACCGGCGCGGTGTGTACGTCGCGCTGACCCCCAAGGGGCGCGGCCTGCACGGCGAGGTCCTCCCGTTGCAGCGCGAGGCCCTGGCCCGGACGCTGGACGGCTGACGGCTGACGGCTGACGGCTGACGGCTGACGGCAACGTGGGCGGGGCCCGGGTGGGCCGCGCCCACGGGGTGGTTCAGGGCCGGGCGAGCAGGGTCCGTACGCCCTCCGACGTGAGGGTCAGCGGATGCGGTGATCCGGCGTCTATGGTCAGCGCCAGGTCCTCCGTCGGCCACTGCGAGGCCAGCGCGCCGAGCGGCACGAGCCGGTAGCGGGAGACGTGGGGCAGCAGTTCGGCCATCGCGGGTTCGGAGGTGAAGACCGGGACGACCGGCTCGCCGCCTGCCCGCTCGATGACCGGGAGGGCCACCACGTCGGGGTCGGTGGCGTCCGCCTCGCCGGCGTCGTCGGGCACCGGGACGAGGACGTCGCTGCTCGCGAGCGCGTCCATCGCCGTCGCGTCCTCGGTGTTGTCGGCCAGGGCGTCCAGCGCCTGCCGGGCCGTCGTGGCGGTGCGGTCGTTCGCGGGTGTGTCCATGGCAGATCCCCTGTCAGCGGCGGTCGTGCGGCCCGTCCGGGCCGTCGGGGCGATGCGCCCCGACCCCGGCGCGTTCCCCGTCGCGTACCCGATCCGGACCGGGACATTCCCGTTTCCTCACGCATCTCGGCGGAGCCGGGGGCGTGCGAGCGCCGCCTCCGGCCCCCTCGGTCCGCCGCGTCGCGGGCGCGGGAGGCGACGCTCGGACGCGTCCGCTCCCTCCGGCGGCAGCGTCGCCGCCTTCACGGGCGCGGGCGGCGGTCTCCGACGGTGACGTGCACCGCGGCCCGGCATCCCGCCGCTTCGCGGGCGCCGGCGCGGCGTACGCGTGACGGCGTACGCGTGACGGCGGCGGGAGGACGGCCGGATCGTCGGGGGCCGCCGAACTCGCGGGACCGGGCGGCCGGGACGTGTGACGGCCCGCCCCCGCCGGTCCTCCGGCGCCCCGACCCTCCGCTCCTCTCCCCCAGCACCCCGGCCGGCGGGCGCCGGGCGGACCAGGGGCCCCGCGGGCCGGGAGGCCGGGGCAGCGCAGAGCCCGTGGGCGGGATCCGGACATCCGCGGCCCCGGTTCCGTCAAGCTCCGGGGGCATGGAGATTGAGTGTTGAACCTCTGCCTAAACTCTGGACCCTGCACGGAGAGGGACCCCACGTGAGCGAACCGAACGACCCCGCCTGCCCGGAGTGCGGCACGCCCCGCGCGGCGGACGGCACCCCCGCGTGCCCGTGCACCCGTCGGGCGTCCGAGGCCCGCCGTGAGGCGCGCACGGCGGAGGCGGCGGCAGCGGAGGACTTCGATCCGGTCCGGCTACGGCCCTTCGTGGACCTGGGCGAGGACGGGGACCCGCCCTCCCTTCCCGGTGCAGTCCTCTCCCCTGCGGGCGGCTCGGGCTCCGGGGAGGACGCACTCACCTCCCCGGACCCCGCGGCGGCGCGACCTGCCGTGCCCGGCGCCGAGCGCGCGGACGCGTCGCCCCGCCCCGCCCGCAGCCGCACCGTCCTGCTCACCGCCTCGGGCGCCACGCTGGCCGTCCTGCTCACGGGCGCCTACCTCGGCGGGATGTTCACCTACGACAACCCCGCGCGGGGCGACGCGGCGCCCGGCGGCCTCCGGGCTCCCGTGCCCACCGGTTCCGCCCCGGACGGGACGTCCGTCGAGGGCGGGCCCGCCCGCGCGGCCTCCGTACCGCCGCCGCCCGACGGCCGGCC
>NZ_AGBF01000212.1 GCF_000225525.1 Streptomyces zinciresistens K42
CGAGGGCGGCTCGGGCGGCGGCGCGGCGGGCGGCGGCGGTCCGGGCACGGGCGTCGGCGCGGGCGACACGGTCGCCAAGGGCTCCACGCTGCCCAACTGCATCGGCGGCCAGGTCAAGTTGACCGTCCGCAGCCTGCGCAACGCCTACGGTCCCGGCCGGACGCCCACGCTCCAGCTCACCGCGGCCAACTCCTCCAGCTACGACTGCAAGATCGACCTCGGTCCGAAGAACGCGGTGGTGACGATCACCCAGGCGGAGTCCGACGACGACTTCTGGTCCACCGCCGACTGCCCTAAGGGCGCGGGCAATCTGCTCTTCCGGGTGCCCGCCGACGCGAGCATCACCTACACCGTGAAGTGGGACCGCAGGGCGAGCGCCCCGCAGTGCGCGACGCCGAAGGCAGGGTCGGCCGGGGCGGGCACGTACCTCGTGGAGGCCAGGACCCCCGGCTTCGGGACGGCACAGGCGTCGTTCGTCCTGGAGAACGACTAGAGGCTCATGAAGATCTTGAAGCGGCGCCCGGCTTGCCCTGGTTGACAGCGATTGGCGTTTTTCGGCGATCCAGGGCGAGTCGGGCGGCCGGAGCAAGATCTTCAGCGGTCTCCCAGGGTCGCAGGAGCCCGCCCTCACCTCGGCACGGCAGCAGCGAGGCCGGGCGGGAGCGGGGCCGTCAGACGTACCGCTCCAGGATCGAGCTCTCCGCCAGGCGCGACAGGCCCTCGCGGACGCTGCGCGCGCGTGCCTCGCCGACGCCGTCGACGGCCTGGAGGTCGTCCACGCTCGCGGCGAGCAGCTTCTGCAGGCCCCCGAAGTGCTCCACCAGGCGGTCGATGATCGCGCCCGGCAGCCGCGGCACCTTTGCCAGCAGTCGGAAGCCGCGCGGGGAGACCGCCGAGTCCAGCGCCTCCGGAGAGCCGGTGTAGCCCAACGCCCGTGCGACCGTGGACAGTTCGAGAAGTTCCGCGTGGGTGAGGGCGTCCAGCTCGTACAGCGCCTCGTCGACCGTGCGGGAGCGCTTGGCGGTCGGCTCGGGCACGTAGTCCCGCACGACCAGCTCGCGCTCGGGCTCCACGCCCGCGATCAACTCGTCGAGCTGGAGCGCCAGGAGGCGGCCGTCGGTGCCCAGCTCCACGACGTACTCGGCGATCTCGGTGGCGATGCGGCGGACCATCTCCAGACGCTGGGCGACCGCGGAGACGTCCCGGACGGTCACCAGGTCCTCGATCTCCAGCGCCGACAGCGTGCCCGCGACCTCGTCCAGGCGGAGCTTGTAGCGCTCCAGGGTGGCCAGGGCCTGGTTGGCGCGGGAGAGGATCGCCGCCGAGTCCTCCAGGACGCGGCGCTGGCCGTCGACGTAGAGCGCGATCAGGCGCATCGACTGGGAGACCGAGACGACCGGGAACCCGACCTGCTTGCTGACCCGGTCCGCCGTGCGGTGCCGGGTGCCCGTCTCCTCGGTCGGGATCGTCGGGTCCGGGACCAGCTGGACGCCCGCGCGGAGGATCTTCGACAGGTCCGACGACACCACGATGCCGCCGTCGAGCTTGCACAGCTCGCGCAGCCGGGTCGCGGTGAACTCGACGTCCAGCACGAAACCGCCCGTGCACATCACTTCGACGGTCTTGTCGGAGCCGAGCACGATGAGACCGCCGGTGTTGCCCCGGAGGATCCGCTCCAGGCCGTCGCGCAGCGCCGTGCCCGGTGCCACGGCGCTCAGTGAGGCGCGCATCAGGCCATCGGCACCGGAGCTCCCACCGGACTTGCCGGGAGCTGCTGCCCGGTCGTTGGCTGCCACTGCACTCCTCCGGTCGCAGGTTCTGGGGGCTCCCGCCTCGCACGCTGTGTTCGTACGGACGGACGAGACCAGGGCAAAGTCTACCGGCGCTCGTCCTCGTCCCGGGGGGCCTCTCGGCGACGCGAGCGCGGGAGGACCCGCAGAGCGTCCCCTATGTCGGCCACTTCCAGCACCTTCATGCCCGCGGGGATCCTGCCCGGGTCGCCCGGCACCAGGGCGTGCGTGAAGCCCAGGCGGTGCGCCTCGGCGAGCCTGCGCTGCACGCCGGTGACCCGTCTGACCTCGCCCGCGAGCCCCACCTCGCCGATCGCGACGAGGTTCTTCGGGAGAGGTGTGTCACTCGCGGCCGAGGCCAGCGCGAGGGCCACCGCGAGGTCGGCGGCCGGCTCCGAGAGCTTCACGCCGCCGACCGTCGCCGAGTAGATGTCCCGCTTGCCGAGCGCGCTGATCCGCCCGCGCTGCTCCAGCACCGCGAGCATCATCGACACCCGCGAGGTCTCCAGACCGGACGTGGTGCGGCGCGGGGAGGGGATCTGCGAGTCGACGGTGAGCGCCTGGACCTCGGCGACCAGGGGGCGGCGGCCCTCCAGGGTGACCGTCAGACAGGTGCCGGGGACCGGCTCGGCCCGCCGGGTCAGGAAGAGCCCGCTCGGGTCGGCCAGGCCCGTGATGCCCTCGTCGTGCAGCTCGAAGCAGCCGACCTCGTCGGTCGTGCCGTAGCGGTTCTTGACACCCCGGACCAGGCGCAGGCGCGCGTGGCGGTCGCCCTCGAAGTGGAGCACCACGTCCACCAGGTGCTCCAGCAGACGGGGACCGGCGATGGCGCCGTCCTTGGTGACGTGCCCCACCAGGAGCGTGGACATCCCGCGCTCCTTGGAGGCGCGGATCAGGGCGCCGGCCACCTCGCGCACCTGGGCCATGCCGCCCGGGGCGCCGTCGATCTCCGGGGACGCCACGGTCTGCACGGAGTCCATGACCAGCAGGGACGGCTTCACCGCGTCCAAGTGGCCCAGCACGGCCGCCAGATCGGTCTCCGCGGCCAGGTACAGATGCTCGGCGAGGGCGCCGATGCGGTCGGCCCGCAGCCGCACCTGGCTCGCCGACTCCTCACCGGTGACGTAGAGCGTGGGGTGCTCGCCGCTCGACGACTTGGCCGCCACGTCCAGCAGCAGCGTGGACTTGCCGACGCCGGGCTCGCCCGCGAGCAGGACGACGGCGCCGGGCACCAGGCCCCCGCCGAGCACCCGGTCCAGCTCGGGCACGCCGGTCGAGCGGGCGGTCGCCTTGCGGCCGTCGACCTGCCCGATGGGCAGCGCGGACGTCGTCACGCGGCCCGGGGCCGTCGTGCGGACCGCGGGCGCGCCGTACTCCTCGACCGTCCCCCATGCCTGGCACTCGGGGCAGCGGCCGAGCCACTTGGCCGTCTGCCAGCCGCACTCGGTGCAGCGGTAGGACGGGCGGTCCTTCGTGGTCTTGGTGCGGGCAGCCATGCGAAGAACCGTAGCCGAGCCCACCGACAACGCCGCGCGGCGGCGGCGCCGGGGCCGTGCCGAACGGTCCCGGGGGGCCGCCCGGACCGGGGGCGGGGGCTGATGTCCCGTCCCGTTAGAACTTGCCTACCGGCGTAGCCGTGACCTGCGAAGAGGTATTTCATGACGGAAGCCCTGGACTGATGGGTTCCAGGACATGTTGCCGCCGAGGATGCTTTGGGATTACTTGTCCCGATCCGTCTTGTCTCTGAGTATGTGGTCGCGAACACGAGGCGTTTGGGTGGCGCGCGAAGAGGGCCAGTGCATTCATGGCCTGAATCTGTGGCGTGAGCATGCTGCGTGGACTTCTGGCGGGCGAGGAACAGGCCATTTCGGAGTCCTGGTCTCGCTGCGGCGGCGCCGGATCCTGATCCGGAATCACGGCTGTGAGGCCTGAAGGCGGTGGCTTGGGCGGCGAGCCGAAGGCTTGGCAGGTCGAGGCGGAGCTGTAGATCAACTGGAACCGGGGGTCCTGGTCGAAGCAGGGGCGAGGAATCAAGGTCTTAAACGGAACCAGGTCGTGTCGCCGGAATGGACGGTAAGCACGCCATCTGCGGCGGGGCAACTGTTCTCGTAGTAGCGGTCGGATAGCAGGCGCAACCAATGCAAATTGGTACACAAGTGAGTCGAGGGTCAGGTGCAGAGGTGTGAGTTTTTGTCCTGAACTGTAAAGAATTTACGATGACTTGACAGCTGCTCTCCACAGGAATTGATCAAGTCCCGCACAGCGGGAGACATTCATGGGGGTGGAGAGTGGCTGGGCGTAACCCAGGACTCATAGGTAGAGCAGTCATGGCCCTTGCGCTCGCGGCTTCGCTGTCAGCGACCGTCAGCAGCACAAACGTGGCCGTGGCAGCGCCAGACGTCTGTGAGCTTTCGGACGGGGACCTGACCATCAGCGACTTGCCCGCCGGCTCGTCTGTGATTTTGTGCGACGCGGTGGGTCGCGTGGTGACGTACGACGGCGCCGGTGTGACGGTGCCCGAACCTGGTACTGGCGCGAGCATCGACATGCTGACCACGGACGGCGGATCGCACGGGTTCACGCTGGAGGTTGCCGCGGACGGCAAGGTGGCCTACAACCTTGACGACGCCAGCGCGGACAATTCCACTGCTGGCTCCGATCTCCCCGACGCTCTGGCGGACAACGCTGACGCGGCAGCCGGCCTGCCGGTGGAGACGGACACGGTCACCGACGCCTCGGACGCAAGCGCGGCGGGCGCCGAAGTGGCCGACGTAGACGCGCTCAGCGCCGCTTCGGCATGCAGTGATGGCGCGTACGCGACGGCCGACCGAAAGGAGTACGGCACCTACAACTGGTACATCGGCGACGGCGGGATGCCTGGGGGGCTGTCTCGGGATGACGTCAAGTGGGCGTTCTATGACGCCATCGACAACATCACCGACAGCTACAACAATTGCGGGTTCGGTGACTACGTCGGCGCGAAAACGAACTTCCTGTCCGAGACCAGTCGCGAGGCGAGTGTCAGTAGCACCGGCAAGTGCACTGGTCAAGACGGTCTGAGTGTGTGGGACGCGGGAGATCTCAAGAGCGGTGTCGTCGCGACGACCTGCTCGTACACCTGGTCCATGCCTGGCGTGAAGAACGACTTGCGTGAAGCCGACATCCGCTTCAACACCCACGATTTCGACTTCACGAACAAGCCGACCAGCAGCTGCTCGAACAAATATGACATCCGCTCCGTCGGTACTCATGAGGCCGGACATGTCTTCGGACTGAGCCATGTTGGTTCGGGACACGAAAACCTCACGATGTACACGAACTCGTTCACGTGCAAGACGATCGCCAGGACGCTCGGCAAGGGAGACATCCTGGCCCTTCGCAGCATCTACTAGGAGGACGATGATGAGCTGGGCGGGGCGATTCGCGAGCTTGCCGCTGGTGGCGGCCATGATGGTGTCAGCTGTGGCGTGCACGGCGGGCAGCAGTAGTGACGGTGACGAGGAATCGGCGTCCTGTGCCTACCGGGTCAAGTATCAGGATCGGACATACCGGGACGTTGCGAATGTGAAATTCGTGGCTGGAGAGGAACTCGGTGCCGCCACCATCCCGCCCTGCGACGATACCGGCGGGCAGGACGAAGCCGGGGCAGAGGCGACAGAGACCGCCTATGTGGTGGACGGCATTTCCCCGGAGGTGGCCATTGCAGTCGGGGATACGCCCGCTGAAGCCAAGTTCGTTGCCTCCTACTCGGGCAACAAGCTTCCGCCCGAGATTCAGAAATTGATCAACGGTTCATGACGCCGCGTGCGGGATGCCAGTGCCCGGGTGGCGTTGGCGTCCCGCACCAGTCTGCGCTGTCCAGCGCCCTGAAGTATCCGGGTGGACCACTTCTTGGCCTCCTTGCGGGCATCGAAGACACGCAGCGGCACGACATCGGCAACCGCCTCGCCGTCATCGACTTCCTCTTCCGCCGCCTCGGCCTGGGGCGGAACCGGCCCAGAGGGCGAGGCAGGCCGGGGCCAGGACGGCTCCGCGGCAGCGCGGGTGCGGGCGGCGGCCCGCTCGGAGCGGCGGCTGCGGGCCCGCCTGCGGGCCGGTGGCGCCGCGTCTTCCCCGACTGCCGGGCCGGTGCCCGCGCGCTCCAGCAGGTCACCCACCGCCTCGGCGATCGCCTCCTCGGTCACCTGGCTGCCCTGCTGTTCGCGCAGATCCCGGGCCGAGTGGTCCCAGGCCGTCTCCCCGAACGGGACCGGCTGGGACGACAACAGTCGCCACGGGACCGTGATCCAGGTGTCCTCGCGGTGATCGTGCAGCCAGACCAGGCGGACGTCGTAGGGGTCGTGACGTACCTCCCAGCGGTCCTTGTGATCGGCCAGACCGGACTTCTCTCGCCGTAGCCCGTCCAGTTCGTCGCAGTCGTGGATCCGGTGCCGGATCTTGATTCCGTAGGAGTTGACCGCCTGCCAGCGGGTCGGCAGCAGCTTCAGGTAGTCCTGGGCCGACAACGCCAGCGGCAAGTAGCCGGCCGTCTCCACGAGCGAGGCGTACTTCTCGTTCGGCGAGAACGCCCGTCCCGGCGCGAGAGGGTCCGCAGGCCGTCGTGCGGCCGGTTCTGCCACTTGGCGGTGATCCACTCCTCCAGTAGCTCCTGCGACTGCGGCAGCGACCACAACGGCTCGTCCTCGACCCGGCGGCCTCGGTGCTCGGCCGAACGGCCGGTGTGGCCGGAGACGAACTGGGCGAACATCGTGGACACCGAGCCCAGCGCGCGCTCGATGTGCGGCTTGTGCGTCGGCGTCCTGGGCGGCGCGTGGATCACCTCCGTGCCGAACGCATCGCAGGCCATATGGAAGTTCCTCGACAAGAACGCCTTGCCGCCGTCCACCACGATCGCCTCCGGGATGATCAGCGGGACCGCCGCCGCGTGCCGCAGCCGCTCGTCCAGCGACAGCAACCGCTGGTAGGGCAGCACCGACCGCTCCAGTCGCAAAGCCTCCGACCACCCCGGACGCATCGGAGCCGGAGTCACCGAACGGGCCAGCAGCAAGGCCGCGTCGACGGATTTCGTCGTCGGCCGCAGCACCGCCGCGGTGACACTGCGCGTGGCAACATCGACCAGGCCGGTCAGCTCGACCCTGCCGACCACGCCCTTGTCCAGGCGCACCAGCGCGTCGAACGGCGTGGAATCGATCTCCATCAGCTCGCCCGGCCGGCAGACCGTCACATGGTCGAAGACGCCCTCAGGCTGATTCGCCAGGGACCGGCGGGTCCGTGCCGACCCCGTGACGTGCCGACCGCGCTCCAGCCGCCGGAACAGCCGGTAGAACGCCGACCGCTTCGGCACCGCCTTTGGCCCGTACTTGTCCCTGACGACCTTGCTGACGCGCTCGAAGTAGTAGCTGACCGTCCGGGTTGAGCCGTCCGCGGCCCGGCTCATCAACTGCTGCAACTCATCGACGACTTCCGGTCGCAGCTGCCCGTGCACCGGCCGGCGCGGCGCGTGCCGCCCGTCGACCATCCCCGCGATGCCCCGCTCCTGATGACGGCGCCGCCGCCAGCGCACCGTATGCGCACTGACCTGCCGTCCCGTCTGCGCACTCAGCTCGGCCGCCTTGGCTGCTTCCCGCTCGGCCAGCGTCCGGGAGGCCGGGTCGTACTCCGATCTCGGCAAGGCGCCCTGCGGGGCGTCCGGCGGCAGCCCCGTGCGCAGTTCGACCATGTGCCGGTGCCACCACAGCGCGTTCTCGGCCTGGTCCTCCGGGACATCGTCCAGCAGCCCCGCAGGCATCACCCTTCGGCTGCCGGAGCCCAGCACCTCGAAACCGGGCGACATCATCAGCGTCGGCAGATGCATCGCACTCGTGCCGCCAGCCTCGTCCGCGAGGCGTACCAACACCCCAGACAACCCCGCGACCGTCTGCACTCTGCCCTCGAACCGAACCCGGTCGCCGGCACGGACCACCAGCGGGTTGCGCATCACCATGCCCCGCCCTCCGCCCGTGACCGCCGGACCACGCAGTCCAAACCCAGGACCCGCGACTCCAGACCAGTGCCCAACAGCCCCCGCCAGAGCAGGTGGTAGAGCACCGGCAGCACCGCGATCCGGTGCCCGACCGCCTCCGCCCCGGCCAGCAGGGGCTTCGGCTCGGCGAACTCCTCCATCAGCCGCTCGGCCGTCTCCTGCCCCCAGTAGCGCGGGTGACCATAGCCCCGCAGCCAGCGCACATTCGCCAGCAGAACCGGATCGATCACTCCCACCCGCCGAAACGACCAGCCGGCCAGGTCACAGGCCCGCTCGGTCGCCGCGAACGCCTGCGTGTCGTCCGGCCCGATCTGATCGTCCGGGCGGACATCGACCACCACTCCGGTGCCGTCAGCAAGCCGGGCGAAGAAGTCGGGAACATGCCCCAGACGCCCACGACGACCCGGCCAGAACAGCCGGAACGGCTGCGACACCAGCCCTTCCACCTGCGGATCGAAATCCATCAGCATCGCGTGATCACGCTCCAACCGAGACTCACACGCCAGAGCCTTACGTATGGTCGTCGACCAGTAGTCCCGGGTCACAGACCGCTGCCCGTCGTACGTACGTACCTTCCGTACCGGCGGCAGCGACTCGAACCTCGCCAGCCAAACCGCCGACAGAGCCTCACGCCGGCGTACGCGGCCCTCCCTCATCGACGAACTCGACCTCGAAAACCCCGTGCCCGACATCGGCGAACATCTCGACAGCCACCTGGACCCCTCACCAGAGCGAACGCACAAGCCCTGATCACGAGAGAGCCACACAGCCCCGTCAGCCAGCAACGGATCAGCGTCCAAACCGCCCCTGAGAGCGAAAACGAAGCGGGACAGACAACGACGAGCGACAAGACACCCCGGGACACCGAACCCCGGTGTACGCAGCGAGCGACAACTCCCCCCGGGACGAACAACGAACCCAACAACTTCACCCGGGACAGCGACAAAATGACGAGGGACGGGACAGTCGGGGGCTGACTCGTCATGGACAGGCCATGAGTCCGCGCGTCGTCGTACCCCATTGAGGGATCGTTTCACCCGTACGGATTAAAACTGCTCAAGCAGGAAGAAGGGCGCCGCTCAGGGCGCCTACGGTCCACGGATGACGAGCAGCACTCCGGAGACCTCGACCCGCATCACCGGCGCGCATCGGGCGCATCGGGAGGCGCGTGATCGTGCGGCGGCGCGCACGGTGGCGCAGCGGTCGCCCGCACGCTACGAGCCCTACCTGGACGGCCTGTTCACCTACTGCATGTCCGTGCTGTGCGACCACGACGCCGCGACCGCGGTCCTCGGCGACGTCCTCGTGCTCGCCGAGCGCCGCGGGCCGCGCGTCCCGGAGACCCCCGCGGACCGCAGGCCCTGGCTGTACGCGCTCGCCCGCTGGGCCTGCCTGCGCCGGCTCGCCGAGGCCAGGCGGAAACGTCAGTCCACGCACGCGGCCGGCCGCGCCGGCGGCGACCGGGACACCGGGGACAGTGCCGCGGCGCCCCCCGTCTCCGACGAGGTCCAGGAGCAGCGCCGCCGCGAACTCTCCCAGCTGGCCTGGCCGGAGGCGGCCGGCACCACCCCGGAGCAGCGCGAGGCCCTCGAACTCGCCGTCCGCCACCACCTCGCCGCCCACGAGGTCGCCGCCGTGCTCGGCATGGACCCGGCCGCCGCCCGCGACCTGCTGGCCTCGGCCGCCTGCGAGGTCGAGCGCACGCGCGCGGCCCTCGCCGTGGTGGAGACCGGCGCCTGCCCCGCGGTGGCCCGCCTCACCGGCGACAACCAGCTCGTCCTCGGCACGGCGCTGCGCCGCGAACTCGTCCGGCACGTCGACGACTGCCCCCGCTGCCGCCACACCGCCGAGCGCGCCGTCCCCGGCCGGTGGCCCGGCGCCGCCGTCACCCCGGCCGAACTGCCCGTCCTCACCGCGCCCCGCGCGGCCCTGCACCGGGCGCTCGCGCACCCTCCCCGCGCGCGGGGAGCCGCGCTGCCGCGCTTCGACCGGCGCGGCTTCCCCATGGACCCCAAGGACCGCGCCGCCCGCCGCGACCGCATCCGCGCGCGGGCGGTCACCACGACCGTCGTCGCCACCGTCGTGGCCGCCCCGGTGCTCGCCCTGTGGGCCGCCTACCGCGCCACCCCGGCCGGCGAGGACGCCGACGGCCGCTCGGCCAGCGCGAGCGAGACGCACGACCCCGGCTCCCTGGACGGCGAGGCCGCGGGCGGCGGCTACGAGAACACCGGCAACGCCACCCCGCGTCGGGACGACCGCTTCGGGGAGGGCGACGACCCGGACGTCTCCGTGGAGGTCCTCGGCGTCGGCGGCGCGAGCGGCCAGGGCGCGGCCCGGCTCGCGGTGACCGCGGGCACCCAGGGCGACATCACACTGATCACCCTGCGGGCGACGGGCCGCGCGCCGGTGCGCTGGGCCGTGAGCACCGGCGCGCACTGGCTGTATCTGAGCCGGTCGTCGGGCACGCTGGCGCCCGGCGAGTCGCTGACGGTCAGGGTGTACATCGACCCGCTGCGCGAGCCGTCCGGGTTCTGGCGGGCCCGGGTGATGATCTCGCCCGCCGGTTCCGTCGTCACCATCAAGGGCCGCGGTACGGCTCCGAGCCCCTCGGGTCCCGGCCCGCGTCCCGGCGGGTCGTCCGGCCCCGGGACGCCCGGCGATCCGCCCCCCTCGCCCTCGGACCCGACGCCGACGACCCCGGACCCGAGCGACCCGGGCACGCCCTCCGACCCCCCGCCGACGTCCCCCGAACCCACCTCCCCGGAGCCGACGTCCCCGGACCCCACGTCCGCGGATCCGTCCGCACCGGGCCAGTCCGCACCCGGGCGGCCCGGATCGTCGGATCCGGCCCCGCCGCCCGGCCGCGACGGCGGGCCGAGCGCGTCCGGGCCCTGATGCCGCGGCAGGCGGCGCCCGCCCCGCC
>NZ_AGBF01000211.1 GCF_000225525.1 Streptomyces zinciresistens K42
ACGCCGCCGGGTAGGAAATCCCGTGCGGCACGTATGTCCGCCGGGGAAGTGGGCACGCGCTCCGTACCCCCACGGGAGTCCGGCATCGGAACCCCCACCCGGCGGCCGCCGGGTCCCCTCTCCCGGACCCGGCGGCCGCCCGGCCCCTCCCCGCCGTACCGGTGGCGGTGTGGGCCGGGCCACAGGGACCGGGCAGTGCGGGGTCCGCGATGCGCGATAGCCTGACCGGTGGATCTCTCGACGCCAAGAGATCGATCATCCTGACGTCCCGCACCCCGGGGCGGGGACGACCCACCGACAGCTGTCCTACGGAGAACGCCATGACCCGCACTCCCGTGAACGTCACCGTCACCGGCGCGGCCGGCCAGATCGGTTACGCCCTGCTCTTCCGCATCGCCTCCGGCCAGCTGCTCGGCGCGGACGTGCCGGTGAAGCTGCGGCTCCTGGAGATCACCCCGGCGCTCAAGGCCGCCGAGGGCACCGCCATGGAGCTGGACGACTGCGCGTTCCCGCTGCTCCAGGGCATCGACATCACGGACGACCCGAACGTCGCCTTCGACGGCACCAACGTCGGTCTGCTCGTGGGTGCCCGCCCCCGCACCAAGGGCATGGAGCGCGGTGACCTGCTGGAGGCCAACGGCGGCATCTTCAAGCCCCAGGGCCAGGCCATCAACGCCCACGCCGCGGACGACGTCAAGATCCTGGTCGTCGGCAACCCGGCGAACACCAACGCGCTGATCGCCCAGGCCGCCGCCCCGGACGTGCCGGCCGAGCGGTTCACCGCGATGACCCGCCTCGACCACAACCGCGCGCTGACGCAGCTCGCGAAGAAGACCGGCTCCACGGTCGCGGACATCAAGCGCCTGACGATCTGGGGCAACCACTCCGCCACCCAGTACCCGGACATCTTCCACGCCGGCATCGCCGGGAAGAACGCCGCCGAGGTCGTGAACGACGAGAAGTGGCTCGCCGAGGACTTCATCCCGACCGTCGCCAAGCGCGGCGCGGCGATCATCGAGGCCCGCGGCGCCTCCTCCGCGGCCTCCGCGGCCAACGCCGCCATCGACCACGTCCACACCTGGGTCAACGGCACCGCCGACGGCGACTGGGTCTCGATGGGCATCCCGTCGGACGGCTCCTACGGCGTCCCGGAGGGCCTGATCTCCTCGTTCCCCGTCACCACCGAGGGCGGCCGGTACGAGATCGTCCAGGGCCTGGAGATCAACGAGTTCTCCCGCGCCCGCATCGACGCCTCCGTCAAGGAGCTGGAGGAGGAGCGCGAGGCGGTCCGCGCCCTCGGCCTCATCTGAGCCGCCCGCTCCGGGCGTCCGTTCTCCACGGTTCCGTCAGGAACCCGCGCAGGCCCCGTTCCCGACCGGAACGGGGCCTGCGGCCCGTCCGGCCCGGCCGCGGGTGACCGCGCCTCAGCCGTGCAGCCGCTCCCCGAACCGGTGGCCGGCGCAGACGTGGTCGCCGTAGGCGGGGATCTCCGTGCAGCCGCACGCCCGGTACAGCGCCCGCGTGCACGCGCGCACCAGGGACGGCGAGGAGATCCTCGTCCGCGCGCGCCGCGAGGTCGTGCTGTGCGCCGGTGCCGTCGGCTCGCCCCGGCTGCTGCTGCACTCCGGTGTCGGACCGCGCGCGGACCTGGCCGCACTGGGCATCCCGGTCGTCCACGACCTGCCGGGCGTCGGCGAGAACCTGCTCGACCACCCCGAGTCGGTGGTCGTGTGGGAGACCCGCGGACCGATACCGGACAACTCCGCGACGGACTCCGACGCGGGCCTGTTCGTGCGCCGCGACCCCGAACACCAGGGCCCCGACCTGATGTTCCCCTTCTACCGGATCCCGTTCACGGACAACCCGGAGCGACTGGGCTACGAGCGCCCCGAGTTCGGCGTCTCGATGACCCCGAACATCCCCAAGCCGAGGAGCCGCGGCCGGCTGTATCTGACCAGCGCCGACCCCGGGGCCAGACCCGCCCTGGACTTCCGGTACCTCACCGACGAGGACGACTACGACGCCCGCACCCTCGTCGACGGCATACGCGTAGCCCGCGAGATCGCGCGGACCGAGCCGCTGGCGAGCTGGCTCAGGCGCGAGGTGTGCCCCGGCCCCCGGCGTCACCGGCGACGACGAACCGAGCGAGTACGCGCGCAAGGCGGCGCACACCGTGTACCACCCGGCCGGCACCTGCCGCATGGGCGCCGCCGACGACGAACGGGCAGTGGTGGAACCGCAGTTGAGAATCCGCGGCCTGCAGGGCATTCGTATCGCCGACGCCTCCGTCTTCCCGGCGATGACCGCGGTGAACCCGATGATCGGGGTGCTCATGGTCGGGGAGAGGGCGGCCGACCTGATGGGAGGTGAGGCGTGAGGGGGACGGCCTGCGGGAAGACGCCGCGGCACACGACGCCCGCGACCGCACACCCCCGGCACCGGACCGCTGTTCTCCGTCGCGGGCCTGTGGAAGGTCTTCGGACCGCAGGCCGACCGCGTCCCCGCGGACCCGGAGTTCACCGCGCTCGCCGCGGAGTTCACCGCGCTCGCCCCGGCCGCGCCGCGCTCGCAACCCGCGCGGCCATCGCCCGCCACACCGCCGCGGTGCCGAAACACACCGCCGCACCCAGTGCACACACCATCCCGAACAGCACAAAACGACTGTAGAGGAGCTGTGGAACCGCAGCCCCACGGCGACGGAGCGCACCACACCTCTCTAGGCTGTATGCCTGACGAACCACGGACAACCGCATCACCGGGGGGAACACACATGGCGGAGACACGGCGCCGACTGCGCTCCAGCACGGTCGCCCTCGGCGGCATGGGCGTCATCGCGGCCGCGCTCACCTCCTGCGGCTCGGATCCCGACCGCCGCTGCGTCGACCGCGACAGCTACACCTACGAGGGCTACAAGGTCGTCGCGGACAAGAACTGCAAGTCCGGCACCGGCGCGTCCGGTTCGTCGTACGGCAAGGGCGGCACGAAGCGGGGGAGCGGCCCGGACGCCGCCTGGTACTACGACGCCGACCTCACCCGCGGCCGCGCCGACTACGGCACGTTCAACCGCGGCGACGCCGTCGACCGGGGCGGCTTCGGCTGCTCGGGCAGCGGCAGCGGCGGCGGCTGAGCGGGACCCGCCGGCCATGGAACGCCGTACCGTCGAACCCCGCCCGGACTGGCAGCGCACCGTCGAGGAGCAGGGGCTGATCTATCCCCTCACCCGCCACCCCGACGACTCCCTGCGCCCCTACTGGGACGAGAGCGCCTACTACGTCTTCTCCCTGGAGGAGGTCGAGGCGCTGGAGGAGACCGTCGGGGAACTCCACGCCATGTGCCTGGCCGCCGCCGAGCACATCGTCACCGCCGGCCGCTTCGCCGACCTCGGCATCACCGACCCGCGGGTGGTGGACGCGGTCGCCGAGGCATGGCGGCGCCGTGCCGAACTCCCCTCCCTCTACGGCCGTTTCGACCTGCGCTACGACGGCACCGGACCGGCCAAGCTCCTGGAGTACAACGCCGACACCCCCACCTCGCTGGTCGAGGCCGCGTCGCCGCAGTGGTTCTGGATGGAGGAGCGCTTCCCCGGCGCCGACCAGTGGAACTCCCTGCACGAACGCCTCGTTGCCGCCTGGCGCAGGCAGGCCGCCCTGCTGCCGCCGGGCAGCCCCCTGTACTTCGCCTACTCCTCTGCCGACGAACTCGGCGAGGACCTCATGACGGTCGCCTACCTCCAGGAGACCGCCGAGCAGGCGGGCCTGGACACCGGCTGGATCTCCATGGAGGAGATCGGCTGGGACCGGCTCGCCGGCCGCTTCGTCGACACCCGGCTCCGCTTCATCCGCAGCTGCTTCAAGCTCTACCCGTGGGAGTGGCTCACCACCGACCGCTTCGCCGACCACGTCCTCGCCACCCTCGACAACGGCGGCGGCACCGGCAGCACCCTGTGGATCGAGCCCGCCTGGAAGATGCTCCTCAGCAACAAGGCCCTCCTCGCCGTCCTCTGGGAGCTCTACCCCGGCCACCCCAACCTGCTGCCCGCCCATCTCGACGGCCCGCGCGACCTGGCCGCCACCACGGGCTGGGTCGCCAAGCCCCTGCTGGGCCGGGAGGGCGCCGGGGTCACCGTGCACGAGCGGGGCGCCGCCCCCGAGGTACGCGAAGAACCCTGCTGCTACCAGCAGTTGGCCCCGCTCCCCGCGTTCGACGGCCACCGCGTCGTCCTCGGCGCGTGGGTCGTCGAGGACGAGGCGGCGGGCCTCGGCATCCGCGAGTCGTCCGGCCTGATCACGGACGAGTACGCCCGCTTCCTGCCCCACGTGATCCTGTGACCGACCCGCTGCCGGGGACGCCCGGCGCCGCCGCCCCGGCAGCCCCGCACGCGCCGCGCCGCGGGCCCGCATGGTGGACGCCGGGCCGTGCCCCGGGACGCGGCCGGTAGGCTGGCGGCGGGCCGTGACTGGCGCGCTGAGATGGACCAACCATCGGGGAGCGGCCCCTGGACCGCCGTCCAGACCGAGTGCCGTGCGCCTGGGCCGTACCGAGAACGCTGCACACGACGTCCGGAGGTCCCCGTGCCAGCCGAGCCCCTGTCTTCCGAGTCCACCGCCTTCCGCGCCGCCCTGGACGTGATCCGCGCCGTCGAGCCGCGCGTCGCCGACGCCATCGGCCGGGAGGTCGCCGACCAGCGCGAGATGCTCAAGCTGATCGCGTCCGAGAACTACGCCTCCCCGGCCACCCTCCTCGCGATGGGCAACTGGTTCAGCGACAAGTACGCCGAGGGCACCGTCGGCCGCCGCTTCTACGCCGGCTGCCGCAACGTCGACACCGTCGAGTCCCTCGCCGCCGAACACGCCCGGGAGCTCTTCGGCGCCCGCCACGCCTACGTCCAGCCGCACTCGGGCATCGACGCCAACCTCGTCGCCTTCTGGGCCGTCCTCGCCCAGCGCGTGGAGGCGCCCGCCCTGGAGAAGGCCGGCGTCCGCCAGGTCAACGAGCTCTCCGAGGCCGACTGGGCCGCCCTGCGCCAGGCGTTCGGCAACCAGCGCATGCTCGGCATGTCCCTGGACGCCGGCGGCCACCTCACCCACGGCTTCCGCCCCAACATCTCCGGCAAGATGTTCGACCAGCGCTCCTACGGCACCGACCCGGCCACCGGCCTGATCGACTACGAGGCCCTGCGCGCCACCGCCCGCGACTTCAAGCCGCTGATCATCGTCGCCGGCTACTCCGCCTACCCCCGGCTGGTGAACTTCCGGATCATGCGCGAGATCGCCGACGAGGTCGGCGCCACGCTCATGGTCGACATGGCGCACTTCGCCGGCCTCGTCGCCGGCAAGGTCCTCACCGGCGACTTCGACCCCGTCCCGCACGCCCAGATCGTCACCACCACCACCCACAAGTCGCTGCGCGGCCCGCGCGGCGGCATGGTCCTGTGCGACGACTCCCTGAAGGACCAGGTCGACCGCGGCTGCCCGATGGTCCTCGGCGGCCCGCTCCCGCACGTCATGGCCGCCAAGGCCGTCGCCCTCGCCGAGGCCCGCCTGCCCTCCTTCCAGGACTACGCCCGGCGCATCGTCGACAACGCCCGTGCGCTGGCCGAGGGACTGACGCGGCGGGGCGCGACCCTGGTCACCGGCGGCACCGACAACCACCTGAACCTGATCGACGTGACCTCCTCCTACGGCCTCACCGGCCGCCAGGCCGAGGCCGCGCTGCTCGACTCGGGCATCGTCACCAACCGCAACGCCATCCCCGCCGACCCCAACGGCGCCTGGTACACCTCCGGCATCCGCGTCGGCACGCCCGCCCTGACCACCCGCGGCCTCGGCACCGCGGAGATGGACGAGGTGGCCGCGCTCATCGACCGCGTCCTGACCGCCACCGAGCCCGGCACCACCGCCAAGGGCACCGCCTCCAAGGCCCAGCACGTCCTCGACGCCAAGGTCGCCGACGAGATCGCCCACCGGGCCGGCGACCTCGTGGCCGGCTTCCCGCTGTACCCCGAGGTCGACCTCGGCTGACGCCCCGTCGGCCCGGCCCCGCACCGGGCCGGGCCGACGCGCGGCGCGTCAGCGGGGCGGCGCCACCGCCCGACCGGCTGTTTCCGGCCAGTTCCCGACCAGGCCCCCGAACCTGAGAGAATGATGGGTATGGCCACTGATCGCCCCCGCGTGCTCTCCGGGATCCAGCCCACCGCCGGCTCGTTCCACCTCGGCAACTACCTGGGCGCCGTCCGTCAGTGGGTGGCGCTTCAGGAGAGCCACGACGCGTTCTACATGGTCGTCGACCTGCACGCGATCACGATCGCGCAGGACCCGCGGGAGCTGCGCGCGAACACCAGGCTGGCCGCCGCCCAGCTGCTCGCGGCGGGCCTCGACCCGGAGCGCTGCACGCTCTTCGTCCAGAGCCACGTCCCCGAGCACGCGCAGCTCGCCTGGGTGATGAACTGCCTCACCGGCTTCGGCGAGGCGTCCCGCATGACGCAGTTCAAGGACAAGTCGGCCAAGCAGGGCGCGGACCGGGCCTCGGTCGGCCTGTTCACGTACCCGATCCTCCAGGTCGCCGACATCCTGCTGTACCAGGCCAACGAGGTCCCGGTCGGCGAGGACCAGCGCCAGCACATCGAGCTCACCCGCGACCTCGCCGAGCGCTTCAACGGCCGCTTCGGCGCGACCTTCACGGTCCCGAAGCCGTACATCCTCAGGGAGACGGCGAAGATCTACGACCTCCAGGACCCGTCGATCAAGATGAGCAAGTCGGCGTCCACGCCGAAGGGCCTGATCAACCTGCTCGACGAGCCCAGGGCCACCGCGAAGAAGGTCAGGAGCGCGGTCACCGACACCGACACCGTGATCCGCTTCGACACCGGGAACAAGCCGGGCGTCAGCAATCTCCTCGGCATCTACTCGACGCTGACGGGTACCGGAATCGCGGAACTGGAGCAGCGGTACGAGGGCAAGGGCTACGGTGCGCTCAAGACGGACCTCGCCGAGGTCATGGTCGACTTCGTGACGCCCTTCCGGGAGCGGACCCAGCAGTATCTGGACGACCCGGAGACGCTGGACTCGATCCTGGCCAAGGGCGCGGAGAAGGCCCGTGCCGTCGCCGCGGAGACCCTCTCGCAGGCGTACGACAGGGTGGGCCTCCTGCCCGCCAAGCACTGAGCCCGCCGCGCGGCGGACGGCCGGAACCCGGCCGTACCACCGCAGAGCGCTGCACATCACTACGGATGCGCCTGCCCACGGTGGGGACGTGGCCGTACAGTCGATAGCCGGGGGCCGCGACGGGCGGCCGCCCACGCTCGCCGCCGGGCATCCGCCCGCGCCGGACGGGCACCACATCACCAGACAGGACGGGCCTCCCGCGAGGGCGGGCCCGCCGACCGACGACAGGAGACGACGTGGGGACCGTAACGATCGGCGTGTCGATCGCGGTCCCGGAGCCTCACGGCAGCCTGCTCCAGGAGCGGCGCGCGGGCTTCGGCGACGCCGCGGCTCACGGCATCCCCACGCATGTCACGCTGCTGCCGCCGACGGAGGTCGAGTCCGCGGCGCTGCCGGCGATCGAGGCCCACCTCGCCGAGGTCGCCGCCGCCGGGCGCCCCTTCCCGATGCGGCTGTCCGGCACCGGCACCTTCCGGCCCCTGTCGCCGGTCGTCTTCGTCCGGGTCGCCGAGGGCGCCGAGGCGTGCACCTGGCTCCAGAAGGAGGTCCGCGACGCCTCCGGACCGGTCGCACGCGAACTGCAGTTCCCGTACCACCCGCATGTCACGGTCGCGCACGGCATCGGGGAGGCGGCGATGGACCGCGCCTTCGAGGAGCTGTCCGACTACCGCGCCGCGTGGCCCTGCACCGGCTTCGCCCTGTACGAGCAGGGCCCCGACGCCGTCTGGCGCAAGCTGCGGGAGTTCGTCTTCGGCAGCGCGGTCGTACCGCCCCAGGCGGGCCACGTGGAGCGCGGCCCCATCCCCGCGAGCTAGGGCGGGGGCCGGAAGGTCAGAGCGGCAGGCGGCGGAAGAGCGCGCGGGGCGCGTGGCGCAGGGCCGACATCACCACGCGGAGCGCGCCGGGCACCCAGACCGTCTCCGAGCGCCGCCGCAGGCCCAGTTCGATCGCCGTGGCCACCGCCTCGGGCGTGGTCGCGAGCGGCGCCTCGTCCAGGCCGGCGGTCATCCTCGTCCGCACGAACCCGGGCCGTACGACCATGACGTGCACCCCGGTGCCGTGCAGCGCGTCGCCCAGGCCCTGGGTGAACGTGTCGAGGCCGGCCTTGCTGGAGCCGTAGATGAAGTTGGCCCGGCGGGCCCGCTCGCCGGCCACCGAGGAGAGCACGACCAGCGAGCCGTGCCCCTGGGACTGCAGGGCGGCGGCGCTGAACAGGGCCGCCGAGACCGCGCCCGTGTAGTTGGTCTGCGCGACCCGGACCGCCTTCAGCGGCTCGCGCTCGTCGCGCGCCTGGTCGCCGAGGACGCCGAAGGCGAGCAGCACCATGTCGAGGTCTCCCTCGGCGAAGACCTTGCCCAGCACCGCCTCGTGGGACTCGGGGTCGAGCGCGTCGAAGGCCGTCGTGCGCACCTCCGCCCCCAGGGCGCGCAGCCCGGCCGCCGCCTCCTCCAGGGCGGGCGAGGGGCGTCCGGCCAGCCAGACCGTGCGGGTGCGGCGGGCGACCAGGCGCCGGGCGGTGGCCAGCGCGATCTCGGACGTACCGCCGAGGACGAGCAGGGACTGGGGGAGGCCGAAGGCGTCCTTCACGACAGCTCCTAGGGGGATCGGAGGGGGCGGGGAAAGCGGGGCGGGCTACAGGCCCAGGCGGCGCGCCAGGTCCGAGACGAACACCCCGCGCGGGTCCGCCTCCTGCCGCAGCGCGCGGAACTCCGCCGCGCGCGGGTACATCGCGGCGAGCAGTTCGGGCCGCAGCCGGGAGTCCTTGGCGAGGTAGACGCGCCCGCCCGCCGCGGCCACGTCCTCGTCCAGCGCGTCCAGGAGGGCGGCGAGGCCGGGCAGGCCGGCCGGGACGTCCAGGGCCAGCGTCCAGCCCGGCACCGGGAAGGAGAGCCAGCCCGGGTCGGCCTCGCCGAAGCGCTTGAGGACGGCGAGGAAGGACGGGCAGCGGTGCGCGCAGACCCGCCGCACGATCCGGCGCAGGGTCTCCTCCCGGCCGTGTCCGACCACGAACTGGTACTGCACGAAGCCGCCCCGGCCGTAGATCCGGTTCCAGTGGGGCATGCCGTCCAGGGGGTGGAAGAACGCGGACAGCCGCTGGAGTTCACCGGTACGCGCGCGGGGGGCGCTGCGGTACCAGAACTCGTTGAACCAGCCCACGGTACGGCGGCTCAGCAGCCCCTCCGGGAACAGCGCGGGCGGGGCGGGCAGCCGGCCGGGGCGGAAGGCGAGCGGCTCCCGCCACGCGCGCGTGCCCCTGCGCAGCGCCTCGCGGGGGGCGTGGTCGCCGCGGGTGAGCACGGCACGCCCGGTGGCGGCGCCGCGCGCCAGGAGGTCGATCCAGGCGACGGAGTAGCGGTACCTGTCGTCGCCGGCGGACAGCCGGGCCATCAGGTCGTCGAGATCGCGGGCGCGCTCGGTGTCGACGGTCATCAGCGACGTCTCCACGGGCAGCAGCCGGAGCGTCGCGGTGAGGATCACCCCGGTCAGGCCCATGCCGCCGGTGGTGGCGTCGAACAGCGGCGTGCCGCTGCCGACGGTGCGGACCTCCCCGTCGGCGGTGAGGAGTTCGAGCGAGAGCACGTGGCGGGAGAAGGAGCCCGAGACATGGTGGTTCTTGCCGTGGATGTCGGCCCCGATCGCCCCGCCGACGGTCACCTGCCGGGTGCCGGGGGTGACGGGGACGAACCAGCCGAGCGGCAGCAGCACCTCCATCAGCCGGTGCAGGGACACGCCCGCGTCGCAGGAGACGACGCCCTGGTCGGCGTCGATCGCGTGGATCCGGTCCAGGCCGGTCATGTCGAGCACGGCGCCGCCCGCGTTCTGCGCGGCGTCGCCGTACGCCCGTCCCAGGCCCCTCGGGATGCCGCCGCGCGCTCCGCAGCCCCGGACGGCGGCGGCGGCCTCGTCGTACGTCCGGGGGCGGATCACGAGGGCGTTGGTGGGGGCGGTGCGGCCCCACCCCGTGACGGAGACGGTCTCGGCAGGCATGTCGGCGACCGTAGCGCCCGTCCGGGACGGATTACTGAGGAAACATTCCACTCCTCCCCGAAATGGGTGATTAATGGGATGTCGCCCAATATTGCCGTAATTCCTGGAATCCGGGCGTGAACAGTGGGTCCACATGGACCATCACGACGACAGCGGCCGGCGACGTCTCCGGGGCGCCGACCGCCGCATCCTCACGGCGCTGCACGCCCGGGGCGGCGACCCGCGGGTGGCCGCCGCCGCGCGCGTGCTGTCCCGCACCGGCGAACACGGCGCGCTCTGGCTCGCCGCGGGGCTCGCGGGCGCCGCGGTGGACCCCGGACGGCGCTCCGCGTGGCTGCGCGGCACGGCGCTCACCGCGGGCGCGCACCTCGTCAGCATGGGCGTGAAAAGGGTGGTGCGCCGCCCCCGCCCGGCGCACGTCGCACCCCGGGTGCCCACCCTCGGCCGGCACTCCTTCCCCAGTTCGCACGCCGCCTCCGCCGCCGCGGCCGCCGTCGCCTACGGCGCGCTCGGGGCGCGCGCGACGGTCCCGCTGGCCGCCGCGATGTGCCTGTCGCGCCTGGTCGTCGGCGTGCACTACCCCTCGGACGTGGCGGCAGGCGCCGCCC